>CAZYVA010000016.1:0-26744 GCA_964650695.1 uncultured Dorea sp.
CTGATGATACCAGGGGCAGAAGCACAGGATTTTCTTCTTACGGTTTGCACCTATATTAGCACAAACAGCGCCGGTTTTCAATCCTTTTTGCCGGTACCCACATTATCCGGCAGCGTCAAAAAGCGGCCCGGATCTGGGGCATGGTTGCCGAAAACGAGCGGCAAAAGCCACCGAGAACAGGCAACGGATGCACTGCGGCACAGGAGATAAGATGATTTCAGCGGGAAAACGGATCCGCACCATTTTACAAATTTTGAGAAAAAAGATTTCCGGGTAAGCATTGTTCAGATGTGGGATTTTGTGATACAATAGCTAAGTTATAAGCCAAGTCATTGAGATGAAGAGCGGAAAGGGAATAGGCTGGAAAATAATACTGAAAAGGATATAAAGATGCCACCATGGGCCGGCGTGTGCGAAGGATGGCAATAAAGGATTCCCTGATATAGCGGAGGATTTTTATGAAACAAACCTGTAGTGTGTGTATGCATCATTGCAGCCTGGGACCTGGCCAGACAGGGCTGTGCAAGGCAAGAAAAAATGAGGGTCATAACATCATCTGTGGAAACTACGGGAAAATCACATCTCTGGCGCTGGATCCGATCGAGAAAAAACCGTTGAGGATGTTTCATCCAGGAAGCAGGATTTTGTCAGCGGGCAGCTTTGGATGTAATTTGCGTTGCCCTTTTTGCCAGAATCATGAGATTTCCATGGCGGGACCCAAAGAAGCCGACGCCATGTATATTTCCCCGGAGGCTTTGGCCGGAAAGGCGAAGGAGCTGGAGCGGGCGGGAAATATTGGGGTCGCGTTTACTTACAATGAACCGTTGGTTGGATGGGAATATGTGCGTGACACAGCCAGGCTGGCCCGGAAAATGGGGATGGAGAATGTGATGGTCACAAACGGCACGGCTTCCCTTGAGGTGCTGGAGGAACTCCTTCCTTATATAAACGCCATGAATATTGACCTGAAAGCATTCCGGGAGGAAAGCTACCGGAAGCTGGGCGGAGATTTGGAGACAGTAAAGGCATTTATCGTCCGGGCGGCGGCAGGATGCCACATAGAGCTGACGACCCTGATCGTACCCGGAGAAAATGATGATACAGCGGAAATGGAGGAAGAGGCGCGATGGATCGCTTCTGTAGGAAAGGATATTCCACTTCATGTCACACGGTTTTTCCCACGGTATCAGATGATGGATAAAGATGCGACAGAAGTGGCGGAAGTATACCGCCTTGCGGAAACCGCCAGGAGATATTTAACAAATGTATTTGTCGGGAATTGTTGATGGAAAACGTAACCATCATATTCATGCGCCTTGGTACAATGAAAACGGTTAGGCGCGGGAGGAGAACCAATATGAAGGGATGTATGAAAAAGCTTTTCGTCTGGGCGCTTGTGCTGTCAATGGCGCCGCTGCCGGTGTCCGCCGCCGATACAGGGACGGGGACAGCCAATGAAGGGGATGCTGCGGAAAATGAGATGGAAACCGGCGCTGCCTGGCAGACGGATGAAGAAGATGGGACAGGGAACGAAGACGGGGCGCAGATCCCGTCCGGAGAAGAGGCGGACGAAGGCGGGGAAAGTCTGGAAGTCCCGGAAACTTCGCAAGCTGCGGATGGCAGCTCTGTTGACGGCTCAGGGCAGACGCCGGATGCCGGGGATGATGGCGATACCGATGGCGCGCCGGATGCCGGGGATCAGCCGGCGGAGGCAGGAACAGCAAAAGCGGGAGAATCGGAAGGAACCGTGGCAACGCTTTATGACCTGGAAGCGCTGGATGAGAGCGGCAGGCTGACGGTTGAGATCGAGACAAAGCCGGAGGGATGGATTTACACAGGCGCGGCGCTTTGCCCGAAGGTTTTGAGCCTATCGGTTGAGGAGGACACAGGCGTCCGGACATTACCTGCCGAGTGGTATGAAGTGTCTTACGAAAACAATGTTTCCTGCGGGGATCAAGCAACGGTCACCATTACAGGGAAAGGGATGCAGGATGGGGATGGAACAGAAAGTACCGCAGGCAGCCAGGACGGGGAAAGCGCCCAGGGCTGCACAGGCACGCTCACCCGTTCCTTTTCCATTTATTTAGGGAAACCGACGTTAAGCAGTTCTTCCTCCTACAGCGCGATTACGGTTTCCTGGACTTCTGTGGCAGGAGCGGCGCTGTACCAGGTATACAGAAGCGCCTCCCCCAATTCCGGCTTTGCCCTGCTTGGGACGACGACGGCCCTGAAATGGAAAGACGCTGGCACGAAATTCAATGCGTCTTATTATTATAAGGTCGAAGCGCTGCCTGCGCCGGGGAGCGCATTCGGCGCAGTCTCGGACGCGCTTATGGTGACGAAAAAAGTGGCGCCCGCAACAGTGAAATCGGCGCAGCTTTCGACACTGACTTCCGTAAAGGTCAAATGGAAAAAAGTGGCGGGGGCCCAGGGGTATGCCATTTACTACGCAACAAGTAAAAATGGAACGTATAAAAAGGCGAAGACCGTAACGGGGAAAAACACAACCAGCTATACGGTAAGGAAACTGAAAAAAGGAGTCCGGTATTATTTTAAGGTACGCGCTTACCGGAACGCGGGAAAGAAAAAGCGCTATTCGGATTATGGCGCGGCTTTGATCATGACAGTCCCAAAAAGTAAGCGGATGAGTTTCCTGTTCCCGAAGGGTACGCCGAAGAAAAAATCCGTGATGGAAAAGTACCTGGTTACGATTACCGTGCCGATTCAGGATGTCGATGGAAATTCCAGCGTGCTGAGCCTGCGTGTGCATAAAGCGTTGGCGGATGATTTCCAGAATGCGTTCCAGGAGATGTATGACATAGGGTTTCCGGTAAGGGCGGAAGACACGGATACATACAACTGGAGGACCATGGCTTCCGGGAAAAGCCGCTCCCATCACAGCTACGGCTGCGTGGTGGATATCAACTGGGATTCGAACCCGATGAGGGGCGTGACGGACGGGGCGTACCGTCCCGGTGTGGATCCGTATTCTATAACGGCCGCGGTGGTGGGAATCTGGAAGAAATACGGGTTTTACTGGGGAGGAAATTGGACAGGCACCAAAGACTATATGCATTTTTCCTATACGAACCATTAACCGGAGTTCCTATGGATCGTAACAATACAGTCGAGGAGGGGCAGCATGAAGGCATTGACAGATTTGATCTCTGAGGAATTGGGCGCGGCGTTTGAAGCGGCGGGGTACGACAAAACAGATGCAAGGGTCACGGTTTCCGACCGGCCGGATCTTGGCGAGTATCAGTGCAACGGCGCGATGGCGGGGGCAAAGAAATACCGGAAAGCCCCGCTTAAGATCGCGGACGATGTGAGCGGGCATTTACAGGACAGGCATTACATCGGGGAACTGGAGGCCGTGAAGCCGGGGTTTATCAATATCAAAGCTTCCGAAGCGGCGTTGGCGGAATATCTGAACGCCATGAGATCCGATGGGGAGCTGGGGCTTGAAAAAGAAACGCTTCCCAAGACCATCATCATCGATTACGGCGGGCCGAACGTGGCAAAACCGCTTCATGTAGGGCATCTGCGTTCCGCGATTATCGGGGAGAGCATCAAAAGGATCGCAAGGAAAATGGGGAACCAGGTGTTGGGAGACATCCATTTGGGAGACTGGGGTTATCAGATGGGCCTGATCATCACGGAGCTTCAGGAGCGGGAGCCGGGGCTGGCTTATTTTGACGAGGCTTTTGAAGGGGATTACCCGAAGGAGGCGCCATTTACGATCGGACAGCTTGAGGAAATCTACCCGGCGGCCAGCGCGAGGGCAAAAGAGGATGCGGCGTACCGGGAAAGGGCGCTGCACGCTACATGGCTGCTACAGAACGGCCACCGTGGGTATATGGCAATCTGGGAGCACATTATGCGTATATCGGTGGCGGACCTGAAAAAAAATTACGCAAAGCTGCATGTTTCCTTTGACCTTTGGAAAGGGGAAGCCAACGCGCAGAAATACATCCCGGATATGGTTGCCGGCTTCAAGGAAAAGGGCTACGCGCATATGGACGGGGGCGCATTGGTGATCGATGTGCAGGAGGAATCGGATACGAAGGAAATCCCGCCCTGCATCGTGCAAAAATCGGACGGGGCGTCGCTATACAGCACAACGGATCTGGCGACGATGATCCAGAGGGAGGAGGACTATCATCCGGATGCGATGGTTTACGTCGTGGATAAACGGCAGGAGCTTCATTTC
Organism: uncultured Dorea sp.; assembly: GCA_964650695.1. GTDB lineage: Bacteria > Bacillota > Clostridia > Lachnospirales > Lachnospiraceae > CAZYVA01. The sequence goes on from CAZYVA010000016.1 coordinate 4,211, forward strand.
ACCCAGGTGTTCCGGGCGGCGAAAAAGACGGGGATCGTGCCGGAGAAGACAAAATTACGGTTCCTGGGGTTTGGGACGATGAACGGGAAGGACGGAAAGCCCTTTAAAACGCGTGAAGGCGGTGTGATGCGCCTGGAAAACCTCATAGCGGAGATCGAGGCGGAGATGTACAAAAAGATTGCGGATAACCGTACCCTGGAGGAGGAAGAAGGAAAAAAGACTGCGCAGACAGTGGGCCTGGCGGCTCTCAAATACGGGGATCTTTCCAACCAGGCTTCCAAGGATTATGTGCTGGATATCGACCGGTTTACTTCCTTTGAAGGGAATACAGGGCCATATATTTTGTATACGATCGTGCGGATCAAGTCGATCTTGAATAAATATACGGCCATGGGCGGAAGGCTGGAAGGATTGGAAATCACCGCCACAGGGAATGAAAACGCAAAAACGCTCATGCTGGAGACGGCAAAATACAATGAAGTGGTAAAGGCTGCTTATGAAGAGCTCGCGCCGCACAAAATCTGTTCTTATGTTTATGACCTGTCGAATGCGTTTAACCGGTTTTACCATGAGACGATGATCCTGACAGAGGAGCACGAGGGGAGAAAGAAAAGCTATCTCGCGCTTTTGCTGTTGATCCGGGAAGTGCTGGAGTCCTGTATCGGCCTGCTGGGATTTGAAGCGCCGGAGAGGATGTAGGAGGACAGCCGTAAGGCATAAGGAACCGTCTGGAAGCGCTTTGCGCGTTTGGCAGACGCCAGGCAGTTCTTGGGAAGAAGTGGGGAATCAGATGGAAACGGAAAAATTATTTTACAGCGACAGTTATCTGCGCGAATTTGACGCGGAAGTGCTTTCCTGTGAACAGGAGGGAAACGGGTATAAGGCCGTGTTGGACCGGACTGCCTTTTTCCCGGAAGGCGGAGGCCAGTACGCAGACACCGGGAAACTGGGCGGGGTGCGTGTGTCGGACACCAGGGAAAAAAACGGCGTCGTGTACCATTATATCAAGGAGCCTTTGCAGGTAGGAAGCACGGTGCATGGATCCTTGGACTGGGAGACACGGTTTGAGCGGATGCAGCAGCATAGCGGCGAGCATATCGTTTCCGGGCTGGTGCATGCCAGGTTTGGCTATGATAACGTGGGCTTCCATCTTGGGGAGGATTCCTGCACCATGGATTTCAATGGCCCGATCCGCAAAGAAGAGTTAAAAGAAATCGAGCTTGCGGCGAACCGGGCGGTTTTTGCAAACCTGGATATCCGGGCGTTGGCTCCGGATGCGGAGACATTGAAGGGGATGGAATACCGCAGCAAGATCGAGATTGAAGGGCAGGTACGCATCATCGAGATCCCCGGCGTCGATACCTGTGCCTGCTGTGCGCCGCACCTTGCCCACACAGGGGAGATCGGCCTGATCAAGCTGGTGGACATGATGAACTACAAGGGCGGCGAGCGGATCCGTATGCTGAGCGGGATCCGGGCATACCGGGATTATGATTGCAGGCAGGAGCAGGCAAAAAAAATCAGCGCGATGCTCTGTGAAAAGGAAAACCAGATTGCAGACGGGACCGCAAGGCTTCTTGAGGCAGAGCACAAGCTCCGCAGCCAGGTGGCCCGGCTGCAGCAGGAGCTTACGGTTTACCGGTCAAAAGAGGTTGAGATCCGGGATGGCCTGGCATTGGTTTTTGACAAGGATATGCCGGGGAGCGCCCCAAGGGAACTGATGAACCAGCTTCTTTTACGGGGAGCCAGGCTCTGCGCGGTCTTTGCGGGGGATGACGAAGATGGCTACCGCTATGTGATCGGCAGTAAAGAGACGGACGTGCGTCCCGTCTGCAAAACGCTGAACGCTATGTGTGGCGGACGGGGCGGCGGAAAGCCGGAAATGGTACAAGGGACGGTGAAAGGCACGAGGGAAGAGATACAGAAAGTGTTTGGAGGAACGGTGGGAAACGGCAGTGGGAAAAAGTAAGGGACACAAAAAAGAGGATGCGTTTGCTTTGGCTTTTGCGGCGGCCGCCATGTTTTGCCTTGTGGCGGCGCTGCTTTTGGCGGCTTTCTGGACGGCGGTTTATGGGGATCCAAACGGCCGCTTTTACGAGCGGGAATATAAAAAATACGGGGTGACTAAAAGCCTGCGGATGGATCTGGACGATGTGATGGACGTCACGGAGTATATGATGGATTATCTGATCGGAAAAGAAGAGACCCTGTCCTTTGAAACCGTGGTGGACGGAACATACCAGGATTTTTTTAACGGGCAGGACCGCCTGCATATGGCGGACGTGCGGAACCTGTTTTTGGGCGGGCTGCGGCTGATGCGCATTTTGTTGGTCGTCTTCTTAGCAATCGTATTGGTTTTGAGGCTGAAAAAGAAAGCGGAAGTGCCGGTGTTTTGCAAGGCTTATGGGATTGCGATGGGGATATCTATACTGGCGGCGGTGTTTTTAGGGGTTGCCTTTTCGGTGGACTTCACAAAATGCTTTACCATTTTCCATCATCTCTTTTTTACAAATGACTTGTGGCTGTTTGACCCGGCTGAGGATTATATGATCCGGATGCTCCCAGAAGGCTTTTTCTTTGATATGGTTGTGCGGATCGCGGTGGTGTTTGCGGCGTTTTTGCTGCTGGCTGGAGTAGGACTGTTTCTGCTTAGGGCATGGGTCTCCAGACAGAAACATCCTTGACAAACCCAAGGCGCGTGCTATAATAAGGAAAGATTAAGAAAGCGATGAAGAGAAGAGTAAGGCAGGGTGGAACCGCGGGATATTCCGTCCCTTACGGCAGTGATGTTGTGAGGGCTTTTTTATTTCTTACAGGGAGGAGAGCCTATGCAGTACAAAAGAAAAGTTTTTTATTATGAGACGGATCAGATGGGCATCGTGCATCATTCCAACTATATCCGGTGGTTTGAGGAAGCACGGTTGGAATATATGGAAGAACTGGGGCTTGGGTACGCGCAGATGGAAGAGGAAGGGATCATCAGCCCCGTGCTTTCCGTGGAGGCGGATTACCTGCGGATGCTCTATTTCGGAAATCAAGTGACGATCGAGGCGTATGTCCGGGAATACAATGGCATCAAGCTGACGGTTGGGTATGAGGTCGTTAGCGATGAGACAGGGAAAGTCCATTGCCGGGGAAGCAGCAAGCATTGTTTTTTGAGCCGGGATGGGCGGCCGCTTTCGCTGAAGCAGGCAAACCCGAAGTTCCACGCCTTGTTTGAGCAGGCGCTGCACGATCATTTGGAAAAGATAAAAAGCAATGAAAAGCCGCTTGAGTAAAAGGATCAGACAGCGGCTGACAGCGCAAGCCGGTAGGTTTTATGGATGTGGGTGAAGCGCTGTGGATAGTAGAAGGGAGAAGGGCTATGAAGATCACACTGAAAGGCGGCATGGAAAGAGAATACGCGCAGGGCATGACGGTGCTGGATATCGCGAAGGATATAAGCGAAGGGCTTGCCAGGGCGGCAACGGCGGGAAAAGTGGATGGGGATATTGTAGATTTGCGGACGGAAATCTCCGGGGACCACAGTCTGGAAATCCTGACCTTTGACAGCGGCGAGGAAGGGAAGGGCGCGTTTAACCATACGGCTTCCCACATCATGGCGCAGGCCGTCAAGCGGCTGTACCCGGAGACGAAGCTGGCCATCGGCCCTTCGATCGCGAATGGGTTTTACTATGATCTGGACAGGGAAACGCCGTTTGTCCCGGAGGATTTGGAGAAAATCGAGGCGGAGATGAAAAAGATCGTGAAGGAAAACCTGCCCCTCCAGCGTTTCACCAAATCAAGGGAAGACGCCATTGCCTATTTCCAGGAAAAAGGGGAACCCTATAAAGTAGAATTAATTGAGGATCTGCCGGAAGATGCAGAGATCAGCTTTTATTCCCAGGGGGAGTTTACCGACTTGTGCGCGGGGCCGCATCTGATGTCCACAAAACCGGTCAAAGCGGTGAAGCTTACCAGCATTGCGGGCGCGTATTGGAGGGGGGATGAAAAAAACAAGATGCTGACACGCATTTACGGCGTGGCGTACCCGAAAAAAGCGCAGTTGGACGAGTACCTCCATATGATGGAGGAGGCGAAAAAGCGCGACCACCGGAAACTGGGAAGGGAGCTTGGGCTGTTCATGATGTGCGAGGAAGGGCCGGGATTCCCGTTTTTCCTTCCGAAAGGGATGGTTGTGAAAAACGCGCTGCTGGATTATTGGAGAGAGCTCCACAGGAGGAACGGCTATGTGGAGATTTCGACGCCGATGATTTTAAACAGGAAACTATGGGAGACCTCCGGACACTGGGACCACTATAAAGAAAATATGTATACAACGGAGATCGACGGGGAAGACTACGCGATCAAGCCGATGAATTGTCCAGGGGGCGTGCTTGTCTATAAATCCGAGCCACGCTCCTACAAAGATCTGCCGCTGCGTGTGGGGGAGATCGGGCTGGTACACCGCCACGAGAAATCCGGGCAGCTCCATGGCCTGATGCGCGTGCGCTGCTTCCATCAGGACGACGCCCATATTTTCATGATGCCGGATCAGATCCGGGATGAGATCAAAGGTGTGGTGGCATTGATCGATGAAGTGTATGCGTTGTTTGGCTTCCCATACCATGTAGAGCTTTCCACCCGCCCAGAGAACAGTATGGGGAGCGATGAAGACTGGGCGGTCGCGACGGAAGGACTGAGGGGGGCTTTGGACGACCTCGGTATGGACTATGTCGTCAATGAAGGAGACGGCGCGTTTTATGGGCCGAAGATCGACTTCCATCTGCAGGATTCCATCGGCAGGACATGGCAATGCGGGACGATCCAGCTTGATATGCAGCTCCCGCTCCGGTTTGAGGCGGAGTATACAGGGGCGGACGGCGAGAAGCACCGCCCGGTCATGATCCACCGCGTTGCTTTCGGCTCCATAGAGCGGTTTATCGGGATTTTGATCGAGCATTTTGCGGGGGCGTTCCCGACGTGGCTCTCCCCGGTACAGGCGAAAGTGCTTCCGATCTCGGACAAGCATATGGATTACGCGCAGAACGTGTATAAGAGGCTGAATGAGGCGGGGCTCCGTGCGGAGATAGACGCCAGGGCAGAAAAGATAGGGTATAAGATCCGGGAAGCGCAGATGCAGAAAATCCCTTATATGCTGATCGTCGGGGCAAAAGAAGAGGAAGAGGGCGTTGTCGCTGTCCGCAGCCGCGCTGCGGGGGATGAAGGGCCAAGAGAACTGGAGGGATTCATCAGGGACGTGCAGGAGGAAGTGCGGACAAGGGCGCTTTCATAGAATGGGACAAGGGACAAATGACACATAGTATCATAGAATAAAAACAAAAATTCCGGGCATATTATTGGAAACGGCATCAAATATCCAACAGGGAACGGATGGTGCTGTTTAGACGATTTCCAGGAGGAGGGAGAATATGCCGGAATTAAAATGTACGGTGCAGACCTGTACGCATAACCAGGACTATTACTGTCAATTGGACAAAATCCAAGTTGGCGGAAAAAAGGCAAAGAAAGCGGAAGAGACATGCTGCGACAGCTTCGAGGAGAGGAAAGAAGGCTCTTACAGCAATTCTTCCGGATATGCGTCTGACAGAAGCGAGATCGACTGTAAGGCGACAGACTGTGTATACAATGAAGACTGCAGTTGTTATGCCGGGAAGATCAGCGTGGAAGGCGGAAATGCCTGCAAATGTGAGCAGACGGAATGTGCGACGTTCCGGTGTGCCTGTAGCTGACGGGGAGGCAAGGCGTCCTTAAAGGAAGCAGAAAAAATTAAGGCTGTGTAGATCGGAATTGTTTTAGAAAAGGCAGGAAAGGCATTCAAAAGGGTGGCTTTCCTGCCTTTTTTGCGCTGCGGGGATTTCCGGGCATAAAGTTTTTTTGAACCTTCTATGGTTTCCATGACAATATAGTAGTAGAGGGCCTCGAAAATGACAAAGAAAGAGCTTGTGGAACAATGTATAACAGAATACGGGCAATCCGTCTACAGCTTTTGCCTGCACATGACGCGCAGCAAAACGGAGGCGGAGGATCTATATCAGGATACCTTCCTTCTGTTGATGGAGAAATGGAAAAGCCTGGATATGGGGCAAAACCCAAAAAGCTACCTTCTTGCACTGGCGTTCAACCTGTGGCGGAATAAGCGAAGGAAGCAAAGGATCCGGGACCTTCTGGCCGGGCGTACTCTTTCGCTGGATGATGCGGACAGGGAAGGATGCAGCTTTGCGGATTCGCTGGCCGACGGGGCGAAGACGCCGGAAGAATTGTCCATAGAAAAAGAGGCTTATCAAAAGATCCAGGATGCGGTAGCCAGGCTGCCGGATAAATACAGGGAGGTCATCCTCCTATATTACGGGACGGATCTGAAACAGTCGGAGATCGCGCGGGTTTTACAGATTCCGGAAGGAACCGTGAAAAGCCGTCTGAGCGCTGCAAAGGGGAAACTGAAAAACGGGATTGCCGGATATGGAGGTATACTATGAAAGACAGGATGGATATGTTGCTTGCCAAAGCTCTTCACAGTGATGAAAACATCGACCCTGCTGTTAATGAGAAGCTTATAAAAATAGCTTCCGGCGAGGGCGGAAAGGAGCTTTTTATGAAAACATCGGATTATCGATCATCAAGGACACAAAAAACAGGACGGAGGAAGTGGGTCCCCGTGGCGGCGGCAATTGCACTGTGCATCATACCGGCCAGTGTTTACGCGGGTTCCAAGGTAGCAGGTTATGTAGCAACCAGTTCCGCGGTTTCACCGTACCAGTCTTACGGGGATGTTGCGAAGGTTTCGAAAAAAGCGGGATTTTCCTTTGACAGCGTAGAGCGTTTCTCCAATGGATACCGCTTTCAGGAAATGGATATCCTTGACACGGATAAACAGGATGAGGATGGCCATAAAGCCGGTTCCTTCAAAGAGGTTGACATGACCTATTCAAAAAAAGGTTCATCGGACATTTCTTTGACTGTCCATGAGACGCAGCCGGAAGACGCGGCGCCGGCTGATTACCGGGAAGTGAAGAAATGCACGGGCGCGGATGGAGCGGAATATGACTTGTACTATTCGGTAGACCATTACAAATTCGTTCCGGAGGATTACGAACTGACCGAGGAGGATAAAGCAAACCAGGAAAAACCGGATTATTTTATTTCTGTTGGCACGGATGAGGTGGAGGAGACGGATGTTTCCTATCTCACCTGGAGTAAGGACGGGAACGAATACATGCTGATGGCTACTGAGGAATTTTCCGGGGATGAACTGTTTGCGATGGCGGAGGAAATATTGAAATAAACGTTACTTTTCGCGGCCCGGAATGCTTATTTGCGGGAAGTGGTCCAAGCGTAACACCGTTTTCCGGGATCAGGTAAGGAAATTTTTTAGGCTCTGTGAATCGTTGGCGGCGGTTCACAGAGTTTTTCTTGTTGTCGTTCCAGCCTGGGATGGATGGGTTGCCATGCCCGTATCAAGAAAAAAATGACAAACAGCGGGTGATTTGTGGTATGATATTCAGACAATGGATGGTTTATGGAATGAAACGGAGGGTTTTCATGCTTGCTTCACTGACTATCGTTGCCATTGTCATCGTTGCCTGTATTTTGTGCGGCAAGATCACCAATAAAATAGGCGTCCCGATGCTGCTGGCGTTTATCCTGCTGGGCGTGGTATTTGGCTCTGACGGGTTTTTCAAGATTGCTTTCGATAATTTTGAGTTTGTAGAACAGGTATGCACGGTGGCCTTGATTTTCATTATGTTCTACGGGGGATACGGGACCAACTGGAAAGAGGCAAAACCAGTCGCGCTGGAAGCCATGCTGCTTTCCTCCGCAGGGGTGGTGGTGACGGCGTTTGCGGTCGGTGTATTCTGTCATTTTGCGCTTGGTTTTGCATGGCTGGAAGGTCTGCTGACCGGCGCAGTCCTGAGTTCGACGGATGCGGCGTCCGTTTTTTCGATACTCCGTTCCAAAAAGCTGAATTTAAAATACAAGACAGCGTCTCTCCTGGAGCTGGAAAGCGGGAGCAATGACCCTTGGGCGTATATGCTGACGACGGTGGTCCTTTCGGTTATGCACGGGGAGGGCGCTTCTTTTTCAGCCATTGCCGGGATGGTGCTGCGCCAGATCCTCGTGGGAGCAGGCGCAGGGGTATTGATTGCTTTTGCGGCTGTCTGGATGATCCGGCATGTGGATTTTGTGGCATCGGGGTTTGACACCACTTTTGTAGTCGCGGTCGCGCTGCTTGCGTACACGGTTCCATCCCTTCTGGGCGGGAATGGGTATTTAAGCGCCTACATCGTCGGAATCCTGCTGGGGAACTGTGCGCTGCCGGATAAAAAAACGCTGGTTCATTTTTTCGACGGGGCGACAGGGCTTTTGCAGATGCTGGTTTTTTTCTTGATGGGGCTGTTGTCTTTCCCCTCGCAGATGGTGGATATCCTGGCGCCTGCAGTGTTGATTTTCCTGTTCCTGACCTTCATCGCAAGGCCGCTGGCCGTCTGCCCGATACTGGCAGCGTTTGGCACAAAGGCAGAGAAGCAGATGGTCGTTTCATGGGCGGGGCTTCGGGGCGCTTCTTCGATCGTGTTTGCCATCATGGTGACGGTGGGGGATATCTACACAAAAAACGACGTGTTCCATATTGTGTTTTGCATTGTCCTGCTGTCCATTGGCATACAGGGGACGCTGTTCCCCTTCCTTTCCAGGAAATGGAATATGATCGACAATACGGTGGATGTGATGAAGACCTTCAATGATTACGCGGAAGAATCGGTCCTGGAATTTGTGAGGCTTCAGATGCCGGCCGGGCACGCATGGGAAGGGAAAACGATCCGGGAAGTTTTCCTGCCCCCGCAGATGCGTTTTGTTTTGATCCGCAGGGGAGAGCAATGGGTGGTGCCGCGGGGCGACACCGTATTGATGGAAGGGGACAGGTTCATCATGAGCGCGGTGGAATACCAGGGGAACAATCCGGTACATATGAAGGAGGTTTACGTGGACAGAAAGAACCCGTGGATCGGGAAGAACCTGAAGGAATTGGCTTTGAAGCATGTACGGGTTGCCCTGGTAAACCGGGAGGGCGGGTCTTTTGCGCCAACGGGGGATACGCGGATCCAGGAAAAGGATACGCTAGTGATGATCGAGGACAAGGCCAGCGCCAGGTATCCGTAGGGAAACCCGGAACGGGCATACGCGTTTTGCCGCGGGCAAATGCCATATGGACGGATATGTGGGAAGGACGGGGGGAACGGGTGGAAGCCCAGGAAAGGGGCCTCTTTTGTTATCAGATTTTCTTATAACCAGTCCTAAGTTTTCTGTATTGGATAAAGAAAAGGAAAAGCGTTATGATAGGCTCATGGCTCAGAAAAACAAGCAATCATCAAACAGGAGGGCAACACTATGAGCAATTACAAATTTGAAACCTTACAGCTTCATGTAGGACAAGAGCAGGCGGATCCAGTGACGGACTCAAGGGCGGTGCCAATCTACCAGACAACGTCTTATGTGTTCCACAATTCCAAGCACGCGGCGGACCGCTTTGGGCTGGCCGATTCTGGGAATATCTACGGAAGGCTTACCAATTCGACGCAGGATGTACTGGAAAAACGCCTTGCGGCATTGGAGGGCGGCGTGGCGGCGCTGGCGCTGGCGTCCGGGGCGGCGGCGATTACATACACGGTAGAGGCGCTTGCGCAGGCAGGCGATCATATCGTGGCGCAGAAAACGATTTACGGTGGAAGTTACAACCTGCTGGCACACACCTTGCCGCAGTTTGGCGTATCTACTACTTTTGTGGATGCACATAACCTGGCGGAACTGGAGGGCGCCATCCAGGAAAACACAAAAGCGGTCTTTCTGGAAACGCTTGGCAATCCGAACAGCGATATCCCGGATATTGACGCTATCGCGGAGATTGCGCATAAGCATGGGCTGCCGGTCGTCATTGACAATACCTTTGGCACCCCGTATTTGATCCGTCCGATTGAGCATGGAGCGGATATTGTGGTTCATTCTGCCACAAAGTTTATTGGCGGGCATGGCACGACCCTTGGCGGCATTATCGTGGATTCCGGCAAGTTTGACTGGAAAGCCAGCGGGAAATACAAGCCGATTGCGGAAAGTAATCCGAGTTACCATGGGATTTCCTTTGTGGACGCGGTTGGGCCGGCGGCGTTTGTGACCTATATCAGGGCCATCCTGCTCCGGGACACGGGCGCGACGATTTCTCCGTTTAACGCGTTCCTGCTGCTGCAGGGCGTAGAGACATTGTCACTCAGGCTTGAACGCCACGCAGAGAATACGAAGAAGGTCGTGGAATATCTGGCGGGCCATCCGCTGGTGGAGCGTGTGAACCACCCGGCGCTTCCCGAACATCCGGATCACGCGCTTTACGAGAAATACTTCCCGAATGGCGGGGCGAGCATCTTTACCTTTGAGATTAAAGGAGGGCAGGAGGATGCCTGGAAGTTTATCGACAACACGGAAATCTTTTCCTTGCTGGCGAATGTGGCGGATGTGAAGAGCCTCATCATCCATCCGGCTTCTACAACGCACTCGCAGCTTTCCAGTGAGGAGCTGCTGGACCAGGGGATTAAGCCCAACACTATCCGGCTGTCCATTGGGACGGAGCATATCGATGATATTATCGCGGACCTGGAAAAGGGCTTTGCAGCGCTGAAATAAACGGAAAAACATGTATATGGATGGAATCGAGGCGGTTACGGCTTTCTCTGGCGAAGAACACCCGTAGCCGCCTCGATTTGTATTAGATGGTGGATCGTAACATCAGGCAGGACTGTAAATAAGGAGGTTTCTTATATGGCAAAAAAAGAAAACAGGTTTAAGGAATATAGCATGACAACCCAGGCTATCCATACCGGTACGGATTATGACGAGGGGACCGGCGCGGTCCGCAGGCCGCTTCACATGGCAAACAGCTTCAAATTGCCGGATGATCTTTCAAAGGTCAACTATTCTTCTACGGATCTTTTGATGTATGCCCGCAACGGCAATCCCAACCAGCATTGGCTGGAAGAAAAGATTGCGGCTTTATACGGAGCGGACGACGCCATTGTCCTGGCGAGCGGCGTCGGGGCGCTGCACGCTCTGTTCTGGACACTTTTGCAATCCGGCGACCGGGTCGTGTACCCGAATGTCAGTTACATGGCTGTTTATCGGATGTTCCATGAACTTTTCAACCGGAAATTTGGCGTAGAGACAGTCATGGTAGATATGACGGATCTGGAAGCGGTGAAAAAAGCCATTACACCCGGGACAAGGCTTGTCCATATCGAGACACCGGATAATCCGACGGTGGGCGTAACAGATATAGCGTCTGTCGCAAAGCTGGCCCATGAAAACGGCGCTTTACTGTCCGTGGATAACACCTTTGCTTCCCCGTTGAACCAAAGACCGCTGGATCTGGGGGCGGATTTCGCGGTGGACGCCCTCACGAAATTCATCAACGGGCATGGGGACGCGCAAGGGGGCGCGATCCTTTCCAATGACCTGGAAACCATGGACCGTATCCGTTATGAGGCGCAGGTGAATGTGGGAGCCGTGGCCAGCCCGTTCAATGCGTGGCAGATATTCCGTGGCTCTGTCACTTTTCCGATCCGTATGCAGCGGATCAATGAGTCCGCGCAGAAGATCGCCGAGTGGCTGGAAGCGCGGGAAAACGTCTCGTTTGTCTCCTATCCGGGCCTGGCAGGAAATCCGGGCCATGAGCTGGCAAAGCGGCAGATGAAAAATGGATTTGGCGGTGTCATTTCCTTTGGCGTGGACACGGATGACAAAACGGTGGAGCAGTTCTGCGCCAAACTGAAAATCGTTACATTTGCGGTTTCTCTCGGACACGATGAAAGCCTGATTTTCCCACAGCCGAGTTATGATGAGCGTATCAACCTCTATCCGGAGAAGTTCCGCAACGGTTTTCTCCGTTTTAGCGTCGGCCTTGAGGATCCGGAGGATATCATCCGGGATTTAGACCAGGCGCTGTGCGCAGTCGGATTGTAAATGCAAGGCGTCAGGAAGAAAAAAAGAGTCATGGATATGTGCCAGCCAATGACATGCAGCCGATGAGAAAATTTTTGCTGATTTTTATTTATATTTGTGATAGAATACCTAAAAATAGACCCTATACCATGCTGCGGCAGCGCCGCGGCATGAAACTTTGGGGTTTGCCGTCGGGGTCCTTCCGCATCGCCAGGGGAACGCGCTGGTTTCATCAGCATTTCCCTAAGTAAAATGGGCGGAGGGACCCACACATTCATTCTATCCGGGCAGGCATATGCCGAACGGAGCGGTTACCGTTTATGGATGCAAGATAAGGCGATGGGGATTGCTATGGTGAAAGAGCGTTTGGATGTGCTTCTGGTGCAGCGCGCCCTTGCCCCCTCCAGGGAGAAAGCAAAAGCGGTCATTATGTCCGGAAGCGTTTTCGTGGACGGGCAGAAGGAGGACAAGCCTGGGACGGCTTTTCCGGCGGAGGCGGAGATAGAAGTACGGGGGCATCGGATGCCTTATGTCAGCAGGGGCGGCCTGAAGCTGGAAAAAGCGCTGGCACATTTTTCCGTCCGTGTGGAAGGGAAAGTGTGTGCGGACGTAGGAGCCTCGACCGGGGGCTTTACGGACTGCATGTTGAAAAACGGCGCGAAAAAGGTGTACGCGATAGATGTGGGGCGGGGGCAGCTTGCCTGGGCGCTCCGGCAGGATGAGCGGGTCGTCTGTATGGAAAAGACGAACGTCCGCTATGTAAAGCCGGAGGATATCGGGGAAGCGGTGGCGTTTGCCTCGGCTGATGTTTCCTTTATCTCCCTGACAAAGGTACTGCTTCCGATCCGGGCTTTCCTGACAGCGGACGGGGAGGCTGTGGCCCTGGTCAAGCCCCAGTTTGAGGCGGGGCGGGGAAAGGTCGGGAAAAAGGGCGTCGTCCGCGACCCGGAAACCCACGTGGAAGTGATTGGGCGCGTGGCGGATTACGCGGCCTCCATCGGATTTGACGTGTTGGAACTGGATTTCTCACCTGTTCGTGGGCCGGAAGGGAATATTGAGTATCTGCTCCATCTGAAAAAAAATGGATCGGGAGCGGGCATTGCGGAGGCAATCAACATAGAGCGGACCGTCACAGAGGCTTTTGAGGTTTTGAAGTAAACGTCCACACGCCGCTTTTGGCGGTCTTATGGCGTGGCATGTGCGCTGTGGCGTATGAAATCCATGATCGGGGCCGTTACAATCGCGGAAGCGGATAGGAATCGCGGCAGGGGAAGAAGACAATGGATATTTTTTATCTCGTGACGAATGATGGGAAAGATATTGGCTTACGGATCACGAAGCGGATCAAGGGTATGCTGGAGGATGCGGGGAAAACCTGCGTCTTATGCCGGAAGGACAATCAGAACCGGATCCTTTGCAGCTCGGTCCCCAAAGAGGTTGACTGTGTGGTTGTGGTTGGCGGGGACGGCACCCTGATTGAAGCGGCGCGGATCCTGTATGGCCGGGAGATCCCGATTTTAGGCGTCAACATGGGGACGCTTGGGTACTTGACGGAGGTGGAAACCGGGCAGATCGAAGAGGCGGTCGAACAGATGCTGAAAGGGGATTTCACGCTGGAGCGCAGGATGATGCTGAAAGGCACGTTTGGGGATGGGAAAGAGGATACCGCGTTGAATGACATCGTCGTGACCCGTAAAGGGTTCCTGCGGGTCATCCATTTCAATATCTATGTCAATGGGGAACTGCTGAATTCCTATGAGGCGGACGGGATCATCATTTCGACGCCAACCGGCTCCACGGCGTACAATTTTTCCGCGGGAGGGCCGGTGGTGGAGCCTACAGCGTCCATGTTCGTGATTACGCCGATCTGCTCTCATGCCTTGAATATGGGAAGCATCGTGCTCTCCTGCGAAGATGAGATCGTGGTGGAAGTCGGGCAAGGGAAGAACCATTCCAGGGAGGAAGTGTACATGGCTTTCGACGGCGCGGATATGTTTCCTTTATACACGGGTGACAGCGTCCGGATACGGAGGGCGGATTTTGGCACGCAGCTTGTGAAGTTAAGCAAGATCAGCTTTCTGGAAATCCTCCGGAGAAAAATGAAAGGAAAATGAAGCATGAAAGGGAACAGGCATGCCAAGATCATGGAGTTGCTTGGCCGGTACCGGATCGAGACACAGGAAGAACTGGCGGACCGCCTGGACCAGGAAGGATTCAAGGTGACGCAGGCCACGGTGTCAAGGGATATCCGGGATCTGAAGCTGACAAAGGTTTCGGGGGAGGACGGCAGGCAGTATTATTCGGCCCCTGTTATGCCGGATAGCGGACATAGCATGGGTGAAAAATTTATCCGTGTCCTAAAGGACGGGTTTGTGTCTATGGATATGGCGCAGAATATCCTTGTCGTGAAGACGGTTCCGGGGATGGCGTCGGCGGTATGCGCGGCTTTGGACGCTATGCGGTGGAAAGAGATTGTCGGAAGCATTGCCGGGGACGATACGATCATGTGCGCGGTGCGCAGTGTGGGCGACACGGCCCTTGTGATGGAAAAGTTACGCAAGATCACCCAATCGTGAACCTGAACCAATCAGAGCTGGAGGATGTATGTTACAAAGCGTGTATGTGAAGAACCTTGCATTGATCAAAGAGATCGAGGTGGAATTTGAAGACGGGCTGAATATCCTGACGGGGGAGACCGGGGCGGGGAAAACCATCCTGTTAGGCTCCATCAACCTGGCGCTGGGCGGCAGGTATTCCAGGGATATCATCCGGAAAGGCGCGGACGCGGCTGTTGTGGAACTGGTTTTCCATGTGGAAAACAAGCGGGTGCTGGCAAAGCTTCAGGAAATGGATATTTACCCGGAAGACGGGACGCTCATTTTCAGCCGCCGTATGATGGACGGGCGGAGTTCCTGCCGCATCAACGGCAGGACGGCCACGATGGGGACGCTGAGGGAGGCCGCTGGCGCGCTGATCGATATCCACGGGCAGCATGAGCACCAGTCCTTGCTGGACAGGAAGAACTATCTTGGCTTTGTGGACGCCTTTTCCGGGGCATCCATACAGGACGCGAAGGAAAGCGTCGCGTCCCTCTACCAGACGTACCGGCAATGTAAGGCACAGCTTACGCAGGCGGGGATGGATGAGGCGCAGCGGGCAAAAGAGTTGTCGTTTTTGAGGTTTGAAGCGGAGGAGATCCGAGGGGCGGACTTAAAAGATGGCGAGGATGAGGAACTAGAGCGGCAGTACCGGAAAATGGTAAATGGGAAAAAGATCGCGGAAGCCGCACGGGATGTGTGGCGTTTTACGAGCGGGGACGGGATGAGCGCCAGCGAAAACCTGAGCCGCGCCATCCGGGCGCTGTCGGAGATACAGGATCTGGACGAGGATGCGGGGGCGCTTTACGGGCAGCTTACGGAGGTGGACAGCCTGTTAAGCGACTTCAACCGCGAACTGGCGGATTACCGTGAGGACTGTGAATTTTCGGAGGCGGATTTCACAGAGACGGAGAACCGCCTCAATGAGATCAACCGGCTCAAAGCCAAATACGGGCGCACGCTGGACGCTGTCATGCAGTACTGCAAGGAACAGGAAGAAAAAATCAGCCGCCTGGAGGATTATGAGAACTATGCGGCAGGATTGAAGAGAGATTATGAGAAAGCCAGGGAAGACCTTCTTTCCTGGTGCCGGAAGCTCAGCGGGAAACGTAAGGAGCAGGCTAAGATCCTGGAGAAAGCGGTTACGGATGGGCTGAAAGATTTAAATTTCCCGGATGTCCGCTTCGAGATTTGTTTTCAGGAATCTCAGGATTTTACACCGGACGGCCTGGATGACGTGGAATTTATGGTCTCGCTGAATCCGGGGCAGCCCCTCCGCCCTCTGGCGCATGTGGCGTCCGGCGGCGAGCTGTCCAGGATCATGCTGGCCATCAAGACGGTGATGGCGGACCGGGACGAGACAGAGACATTGATTTTTGATGAGATCGACGCAGGGATCAGCGGCAGGACCGCCCAGAAGGTTTCCGAAAAGATGGCGGTCATCGGGAAACGCCGCCAGGTCATCTGTATCACCCATCTGGCGCAGATCGCGGCGATGGCGGATCACCATTTCCTGATAGAAAAAAAGATAGAGAACAAGGAAACGGCCACCGGCATCCGCCTTTTAGAGGAAAAGGAATCGGTGCAGGAGCTTGCCAGGATCCTGGGCGGGGCAAAGATTACGGACGCTGTTTTAAAAAACGCGGTGGAAATGAAAGAATTGGCAAATCAGATAAAACTTGATTGAAATCAGAAAATATCCGCATACTAAGAATCAATCCCAAAAGCAGTGCCATGGGCAAAAACAGTGTGTTTGGAGGAAGCGGTATGCGGAGATATTGGCGGCGGAGAGCCGAAGTGATTTTACTTGTATTTGTTTGCACGGTTGGCGGAGGTTATGCGCTGATTGAACAGAAACGCAGCGAGTTCCGCCAGGAGGTGAATGCCGATACGGGCAGTGAGACTTTGGTGATACCGGGCGGGATGCCGGTAGGGATCTACCTGGAGACCGAGGGCGTCATGGTCTTAGGGACAGATAAAATCACTGCGGCGGACGGGATGGATTACGAGCCGTCGGCAAAGAAAATCAAGGCGGGGGATTACATCACGGCTATCAATGACCAACAGGTTTCCGACAAGTCGGAGCTCATCCATGAGGTTGCCGCCCTGCATGGCAGGGAAGTGGTGCTGAGCGTCGTGAGGAACGAGGAAAACCTGAAGATCCGCACGGAGGCGGTCGAGACGGCGCAGCAGGAGTACAAGCTTGGAATCTGGGTCAGGGACAATGCGCAAGGGCTGGGGACGATCACCTATCTGGACGCCGACAGCCGCTTTGGCGCATTGGGGCATGGCATCCATGACGTAGATACCAATGAGCTGCTGCAGATTTCCGGCGGCAGCCTGTATACGACCAGCATCCATGACATCCAGAAAGGGACCGACGGGATACCCGGCGGCCTGGAGGGTGTGATCATCTACAATCATTACAATGTCCTTGGGAAGATTGAGAAAAATACGGACGCAGGCATTTTCGGGACGGTGGACCGGATTGACACGCTCTTTCAGGACCAGACCCCTATCGCCGTTGCCGGGAAAGAGGAGATCCAGCCAGGGAAAGCTTACATCCGGTGTGCGGTCGAGGGCGAGGCAAAGGAATATGAGGTTGAGATTAAAGGGGTGGATTTCTACACGAAAGAGGTCAATAAAGGCATCATGCTGGAAGTGACAGACCCGAAGCTTTTAGAGGTGACCGGAGGGATTGTCCAGGGGATGAGCGGAAGCCCGATCATCCAGAATGGAAAACTGATCGGGGCGGTCACCCATGTTTTTGTCAACCATCCGACAAAAGGGTATGGGATTTTTATAGAAAATATGCTGGAGAATGCGGAGTAAACCCAGACATCCGGCAGCAAAATAACCAGAAGAGGGAGCGGTGATTGCTATGGAAATGGAATTTACAAGGAAACTGCCGGTGCCGCAGGAAATCAAGGCACAGTTTCCGGTCAGCAGGGAGATGGAAAGGATCCGGGAGACGAGGGATCGGGAACTGAAAAGCATCCTATCCGGGAAAAGCGGGAAACTGGCGTTGATCATCGGCCCATGTTCCGCGGACAATGAAGATGCGGTCATGGATTACATTACCAGGCTCCGCAGGTTGCAGGAGAAGGTAGAAGAAAAGATTTTTATCGTCCCCCGTATCTATACAAACAAGCCCCGTACTGTGGGGATCGGCTACAAGGGGATGCTGCATCAGCCAGACCCGGAGAAAAAAGAAGACATGCTCAAAGGCATTATCGCGATCCGGGAGATGCATATCCGCGCGGTGAAGGAGACAGGGTTTACATGCGCGGACGAGATGCTTTACACGGAGAACCACCGTTATCTGTCGGATATCCTTGCTTATGAAGCGGTCGGCGCACGTTCGGTTGAGGATCAGCAGCACCGGCTGACCGCCAGCGGCGTAGGCATCCCGGTTGGCATGAAGAACCCGACAAGCGGGGACCTCCAGGTGATGATGAATTCCATTACCGCAGCGCAGAGCGGCCATACGTTCCTTTACCGGGGCTGGGAAGTACATACGAAGGGGAATCCATTCGCCCACGCGATCCTCCGGGGGTATGTGGACCGGTTTGGGCGCAGCCACCCCAATTACCACTACGAAGACCTCTGGCTGCTCTATGAGAACTATCAGGAAAAAAACTATATGAACCCGGCGGCCATCATCGACACGAACCATGCCAATTCCGGGAAACGGTGGGAAGAGCAGATCCGTATCAGCAAGGATATCATGCATAGCTGCAGAGTCTCAGAGGATATCCGGAGGCTCGTGAAAGGATTGATGATCGAGAGCTATATCGAGGACGGCGCGCAGAAGATCGGGGAAGGGGTCTATGGCAAATCCATCACCGACCCGTGCCTTGGCTGGGCGAAAACCGAGCGTCTGGTACTGGAACTGGCGGAATTGTGGTAAAAGACGCAGGGCCAAGCGGCTCTCCTGCAGGAAAAAAGGTAAGCGCCCATCCGAAAAAGATGTTTTCAGACGACATCTTTTTCTTTTCTTTTCGGCAAACTTTTCCTATAATCGTTTCGGAACGGGCCGGAAATATCGGAATCCTTCCGAAATGATTGAAAATTGCCAAGGGCCGTCGGGGCGGCCTTTGGCGGTTTTCGGGAAAGGGGAGTTTTGTACGATGGGTGAGATCCATGTGGCGATTGCAGATGATAATGAGCGGATTTTAGACTTATTGGGGGATATGGTGGAGGCGGACCATGAATTAAAACTGGTAGGAAAGGCGAAAAATGGGGAAGACGCCTGCGCGCTGATCAAGGCAAAACAGCCGGACGTGGTGCTGCTGGATTTGATCATGCCGAAGATGGACGGCTTGAGCGTCATGGACCAGATCAACCATGACAAAAATATGGAAAAGCATCCGGATTTTATCGTCATTTCCGCCGTAGGCCAGGAGCGGATCACGGAGGATGCGTTTAAAAAGGGAGCAAATTATTACATATTGAAGCCGTTCAATAATGAAATGGTACTCAGCAGGATCAAGCATGTGACACGCATGTTCCGTCCCGACACCCCTTCCAAAGCAGTGCGCCGGAAACCGGCCGCGGCTTTGCCGGAGGTGGACCTGGAAAACAAAGTAACGGATATGATCCATGAGATCGGGATCCCGGCCCATATCAAGGGATACCACTATCTCCGGGACGCAATCATGATGGCGGTGCGGGATATGGACGTTTTAAACGCAATCACGAAGGTTTTGTACCCTACGATCGCAAAAACGCACCAGACGACCGCCAGCAGGGTCGAACGCGCCATCCGGCATGCGATAGAAGTAGCGTGGAGCCGTGGGAAGCTGGATACGCTGGACCGCTTGTTTGGATATACGGTGAGCAACGGGAAAGGAAAGCCTACCAACTCGGAATTTATCGCGCTGATCGCAGACACCATCCGCCTGGAATATAAGAGCCAATAAGAAAAAGCTTCCATTTTCGGGAGAATTAGGGTATAATGCAGACAAGTCGATGAACGGGATCATTTATCATCATAGAGACTGGGAAAAGGCTGACTGCCGCCGGTGGCGTATAACCCTGGCGGATACATAGGTTTGGGAGGAAGAATCATGAAAAATATCCTTTTTGCAACTTCGGAGGCGGTTCCCTTTATTAAGACAGGCGGATTGGCGGACGTAGCCGGATCCCTGCCGAAATATTATGATAAAGAAAAGTACGATGTGCGCGTCATGCTTCCGAAGTATTTGTGTATGAAAGAAACATGGAGGGAAAAGCTCCAGTACAAAACACATTTTTATATGGACCTGAACTGGAGGAAACAATATGTCGGCATTTTAGAATATGTCCATGAAGGGATTACATTCTACTTTATCGACAATGAATTTTATTTTAACGGATTTGCCCCATACGGGGACATGTACGCGGATATCGAGAAATTCGCGTTTTTCTCGAAAGCGGTTTTGAGCGCGCTGCCGCTGATTGACTTCCGTCCGGATATCATCCACTGCCACGACTGGCAGACCGGGCTTGTGCCGGTCTACCTGGACAATTTCCGGTTCGGGAATGAGTATTTCCGCGGGATCAAGACGATCATGACCATCCATAATCTGAAGTTCCAGGGGACATGGGACACAAAGAGGGTCCGGGACATCACGGGGCTTCCGCAGTATTACTTTGCGCCGGACAAGCTGGAAGCCTATAAGGATGCCAATTTCCTGAAAGGCGGCATCGTTTATGCCGACCGTGTGACGACGGTGAGCAGCACCTACGCGGAAGAGATCAAGACCCCGTTTTATGGGGAGAACCTGGACGGGCTGATGAACGCAAGGTCGAACTGCCTGTCCGGCATTGTCAATGGGATCGACTATGAGGAATTTAACCCAGAGACGGATGCCCATATTGAAAAGCGCTACACTATAAGCACGTTCCGCAGGGATAAGGTAAAGAATAAGACGGCTCTCCAGAAGGAGCTGGGCCTGGAAGAGGATCCGAAAGTGATGATGATCGGCGTGGTTTCCCGGCTGACAGACCAGAAAGGGTTTGACCTGGTGGCGTACGTCCTGGACGAGCTCTGTCAGGACGCGATCCAGATGGTCGTGCTGGGAACGGGGGAAGAACAGTATGAAAACATGTTCCGCCATTTTGCCTGGAAGTATTCCGGGAAGGTATCGGCAAATATCTATTACTCCGAGCCATTGTCGCACAAGATTTACGCGTCCTCCGATGCGTTCCTGATGCCGTCGCTGTTCGAGCCTTGCGGGCTGAGCCAGTTGATGAGCCTGCGGTACGGGACGGTCCCGATCGTGCGCGAGACGGGCGGGCTGAAGGATACGGTCGAGGCGTACAATGAGTACGAAAAGACCGGGACGGGATTCAGCTTTTCCAATTATAACGCGCATGAGATGATGGCGACGGTACGCTATGCGGAGCGGATCTATTATGATAAAAAGAGGGACTGGAATAAAATTGTGGAGCGGGGCATGAACCAGGACTTTTCCTGGAAGAACTCGGCGAAGCAGTATGAGGAGCTGTATGAAAGCATGTAACCCGGATGATCCACAGCAGTGAAGTGGAATCTGCAATCCGGGCGTCAGGCTTGCTTGTGGGCCGGATGCAAGATTTCACTCGCTGGGTGGATGGAATTCACCCGCTACACAGCCACAGACAAAAGCTGCAAAGCAGCGGCAGATGCGCGTAACGCAGCCGGTCTGTGGCTGCTTTTTTTCGTTTCACCATTCAAAAACCAGGAGGATGAAAAATGGGCCAAGTCATTTATAAAAACAGAAAAAAAACAAACTCTATGAAATGGGATTCCTGTAAGAAAATGTTCGGGAAAGAAGATCTGCTGGCGTTGTGGGTGGCGGATATGGATTTTGAAGTCCCCGCGTGTGTAAAAAAAGCGCTGAAAGAATATGTGGATTTTGGTGTGTTTGGTTATTATACGCAGCCGGAGGGCTATGCGCAAGCTTTCATCCGGTGGGAAGAACAATACCATGGGTACAAAGTCCAAGAAGAATGGATCCGGTTTTCCCCTGGGGTCGTGCCGGCGATCCATTGGCTGGTGCAGCTACTGACACAGGAAGGGGATGGCGTTCTGATCCAGCCGCCGGTATACTACCCGTTCCGGGATGCCATTTTGCATAACGCCCGGAAGCTGGTGGAAAGCCCCCTGGTGCGGGGAAAACAAGGCTACACGGTCGATTACAGGGATTTTGAGCGGAAAATCATAGAAAATGACGTCAAGCTTTTCATCTTCTGTTCCCCCCACAATCCGGTCGGACGCGTCTGGAAAATGGAAGAGATCCAAGGCGTGATGGATATCTGTAAAAGGCATCATGTCTATGTCATCTCCGATGAGATCCATCAGGATATTATCATGCCGGGATCCACACATACGGCTGCCGCCCTGGCGGGGGATTATGATGAGATTCTGATCACCCTGACAGCGGCCACAAAGACGTTCAACCTTGCCGCCTGCCAGAATTCCATCCTTGTCATCCCGGATGATGGACTGCGCGGCCGGTTTGACCGGTATCAAAGCGGGATCCACGTCAAAAGCGGGAACGCCTTTGGGTATATCGCAGCGCAAAGCGCCTATGAGCAAGGGAGAGGGTGGCTGGAAGAAGCGCTGAAAATCATAGAAGGGAATTACCGGTATATGCGGAACTCCCTGACAGAAGCGCTTCCCATGGTATGGATCCCGGAGCTTGAAGGGACGTATCTGATGTGGGTGGATCTTGGATCTTACGTCAGGCCGGGGGAGATGGAGCAGGTGATGCGTGACCGGATCGGCCTTGCCGTGGATTACGGAAGGTGGTTTGGCGGGAAAAGTGAGAGTTTTATACGCGTAAACCTTGCAACCAGCCGCGGCAATATCGAGCTTGCATCCCGGAAATTGATTGAAGGGTTAGGAAGAGCTGGAAAACGGGAAGAAGTATAGAAAATATGGTGTGGCTGATCAGCGGACGCTATGCTAGATAGAAAGATGAGAATAA
>CAZYVA010000017.1:0-24416 GCA_964650695.1 uncultured Dorea sp.
CCATAATCCAAAATATAAGGATATATACGGAGATGTAACAGTTTTGGGAAAGGTTGTTGGGAAAATTGATGGGGATTATAAATTGATCCATTGACATTGAAAATAAGGATAGAGTACGTCATGACGATAAACGAGGAATATGCCATAGAGATGCTGTTGGGTGGGCATTATCACGGTATGGAGATTAGGAAAGAATATCCCACTGCTTTCATGTATGAAGCTAAAATAACTAACCCTGAACGCCTTGATAGGTGGCTTTTGAATAATGGATATTTGAGAAAACCGACAGCGGCAGAAACCATAAGCCAATATAAAGTGACCGAGTTAAAGGAGGTTCTGGATAAATTAGGTTTAAAGAAAACTGGCAAGAAAGCGGATTTGGTGGAGCGGATTTTATCTAATGTACCAAAAAATCAAATCGCTGCAGAAATGAGCAGAGATAAGAGGTATTTTCTATCTGAAAAAGGGTTGAAGCATTATCGAGAAAATATTGACTTGGAAAAATTGCATAGGAATTGGAAATATGGAATAAGCCTTGAAAAATACTTTGAATACAGAAAAGTAAACGGAGTTGTGAGAGATTTTTACGAAACTGCATATTTAGCAATGCAAGAAAAAATCAAAAACGGTGTCTTTGCAAAATACGGGTACGAAATTCAAAAAAGGAGGATAAAGCTATGGAAGAAAGAACATGCCCAAAATGCGGAAGCCCAAACATCACATACCAGCGGGAGCAAACCGCGAGTATTGGCGCTGGCACAAACAAAGTCATGATCCAGGAAGCGAAGGAAGCGAAGGAATCAAAGGGCTGTATGTACTGGCTTGCCATCGGATGGTGGTGGAAGCCTATATATTGGCTCTGCATTGGCTGGTGGAAAAACCTGCTCTTTGGTGGAAAATCAAAATCTGGCCTAAACGTCCATGCAGACAAAACGGTCAATAGGACTATGGCTATATGCCAAGACTGCGGACATAGTTGGAAAATTTAAAAACGCCGCCCGGCGTTACCAGCACCGGACGGCAATAGGATATATCCAAAAATAGCACGCAAAAGAAAGGAAAGTCGCAATTTAAGAAAGGAGCGTTTAATATGAGCAAAAGGGAGAGAGCAATATCACTAATAAGCACTATCCCGGACAGCAAATTAACCTTTGTCATTAATATGCTGGAAAATATTAAGGGATTGTTGGGCGAAGAAATTGAACCTGATGAATGGGATTTAGATATGATCGCACAGGCACAAAAAGAAAATGACGGGACTACGGTTTCTTTCGAGGAAGTGCTGAAAAAGGATGGGCTTACCTATGCAGATTTACAAGGTTGAATTTGAAAAAGCGGCTCGTAAATTTATTGAAAAGCAGGATAGACCCCAAAGAATAAGGCTATATAAAGCAATATACCAGCTTCCGGACGGAAACGATGTAAAGAAACTGGCAGGAACAAAACTATACCGTTTGCGTGTCGGCAATTACAGAATTATATATTCAATAGATGAGATAGTGAAAATTATCACAATAGAAAATATTGATAACCGCGGCGATGTTTATAAACGGCTGTAAATACTAAGGCAGACAAAACGATTAAACGCCGCCCGGCGTTACCAGCACCGGACGGCAATAGGATACATCCAAAGATGATACCATGTTGATCCAATGCCCGGAATGCGCCCATGACGTTTCCGAAAAGGCTATATCCTGCCCAAATTGCGGCTCCCCCATCACCGTCCCGGCAATCGGCTATTTCAAGGACTGGTACTCCGCATTCGACGCATTGCAGGAATATAAGCACAACCCCTACGACATAAAGAGCGAGGATCTGACATTTGCGGCAGATTTAGCGGAATTGCAAGAAAATTGCAAATTTAACACGCCCTTAATATTCACCGCATAAGATAGTACCTGATGAAGCTTGCGGGCGTGCGCAGCACGTAGCAAGCCGGTACATCAGGGGTCCCGTACACGCAGCGAAGGAACCTTCCACAGATCACTATGGACCGTTCCGAAAAGACGGATTATGCAAGGGAGTGTAAGTAATGAGAAAACACAAAAGACTGGCGGTAATGCTGGCAGTGGGTATTTGCGTGTCCCTTCTGCCCTATGACAGCTTTGCCGAAGAAACCATCCAGGAAAAGGCAACCGCAAAGGATGTAGATGTAGAAGAAACTGCGGAGCCACTATCCGCGAAAGAAGCCGACGACGATCCAGGCCAGTTCCGCCTGGGCGGTTCACAGATCCAGAGTTTTGCCACTTCAGCACCATCGTTTGCCAATTATACGCAGCCGTCAAAATATAGCGGCTATACTGTGCAGAATGGGATCGATGTTTCAAAATACCAGGAAACGATCAACTGGACCAAGGTGAAAAACGCCGGGATACAATTTGCCATCATCCGCGTGGGATACCGGGGATATCAAACGGGAAGCCTGGCTGAAGATCCTTGCTATGCGCAGAATCTGCAGGGATGTACGAGCGCCGGGATCCCGATAGGCGTTTATATGTTTTCCCAGGCGGTTACCACGGCGGAGGCAGAGGCGGAAGCGGAATATATTCTGGAGCGGATCAAAGGATATCCGATCTCCCTCCCGGTGGTGATGGATTACGAATTTGCAGGCGGGAGCACGGGAAGGCTGAAAGCGGCCGGACTTTCAAAAGCGGCGGCGACAAATATCTGCAATGCGTTTTGCGATAAGGTGAAAGCAGCCGGATATACGCCCATGGTCTACGCAGACAAAAACATGCTGACGAACTACCTGAATGCATCCGGCTTAACCAGCGCTGTATGGCTTGCCCACTATACAAGCAGATATCAGGCAACGGATTATGCCGGGGATTTTGACTACTGGCAGTTTACTTCCAGCGGCCAGGTCAGCGGGATCAATGGAAACGTGGATTTGAATTTCCGTTATGTGAAAGACGGCACAACGGCCACAGCACAGACATCATCGCCATCGGTGACGCCCTTGAGCGGGACCGGCACCACAAACGGCACGAGCATCAATGTCCGGGAAGGGCCTGGCGCTTCCTACAAGAAGCTTACAACGCTTAGGGTGAATAAAAAAGTGGCCCTGACAGGGAAGATCGATGGCTGGTATCAGGTTGTAGTGAGTATAAATGGGACCAACAAGACCGGATATATCAAGGAATGCTATATCACCCAGATTGGCAAGCCCACGTTAAGCTCTGCCACAGCGAAATCAAAAAGCAAGATCAAAATCAAATGGAGCAAAGTCCCCAAAGCCAGCGGATATGAGATCCAAAGAAAAACGTCCGGCGGTTCTTACAAGACCATTAAAACAATAAAAGGGAAAGCCACGGTCGCTTATGCGAATACCGGCTTAAAGAAAAACAAAACATACACATACCGGGTGCGTGCTTATAAGAAAGTAAATGGCAGAAAGATTTACGGCTATTATTCGTCAGCGAAAAGCGCGAAGACAAAGAAAAAATGATTTTGAAAAAACCACTTGACAAAACCAATCCCGTGTATTAAAGTAGAGAGCGTGAATAAGGAAAACCGTTGAGAAAGAAGAGTAGTTTGCCATGTGAAGTCCCAGAGAGCGGCAGGTGGTGGGATTGCCGTATGGATCAGGCAGATGAATGGGCTTTTGAGGGCGGCCTGAAATCAAGAGTATTTTGAGAGTATGGTCTGACGGGAACCGAACCCGTTATCAATCAGGAGTGTATGTTAGTACATTGGAAAGTGGGCGTTCCGCCAATTTGAGTGGTACCGCGATAATAAGATTTTATTACCGTCTCAAGCCGAAAGGTTTGGGGCGGTTTATTATTGTCCCCGGAAATGTACGACACAACCCATCAATAACAGAAAGGAGATTCACAATGAAAAAGAAGTTTGTAGCAGGATTATTGACAGTAGCGATGGCGGCGGCAATGTTGGCGGGGTGCAACAGTTCCCAAAGCGGGGAGGATGCTTCCAGCAGCGCAGCGGAAAGTACGTCCGAGGATGCGGATGAAAGCGCGGATAAAAGCGAAGCATCCGGGGATACCTTTAAAATTGGGATCTGTAATTATGTAGATGATGCTTCCCTGAACCAGATCGTGGAGCATGTGCAGAGCCGGCTGGAAGCAATCGGAGAAGAAAAAGCCGTGACCTTTGATGTGTCCTATGATAACTGCAATGCGGATGCCGCAGTCATGGAGCAAATCATCAAAAATTTCCAGGAGGACGGCGTAGATTTAATGATCGGCGTTGCGACGCCGGTCGCGATCCAGATGCAGGCGGCCACCAGCGATAGCGGCACCCCGGTTGTATTTGCCGCGGTATCTGACCCTGTGTCCGCGCAGCTTGTTTCCTCTCTGGAAGAGCCGGGCGCCAATATCACCGGGACTTCCGATTATCTGAATACGAATGCGTTGCTGGATTTGATGCTGGCACAGAATCCGGATGTGAAAACGGTCGGCCTACTGTACGATATTGGCCAGGATGCTTCCACTACTCCAATCCAGGATGCAAAGGAATACCTGGACGAAAAGGGGATCGCGTATGTGGAAAAGAACGGGACGACCAACGATGAAGTCCTGCAGGCGGCGAAAGACCTTGCAGCATCCGGCGTGGACGCGGTATTTACACCGACCGACAATACAATTATGACTGCGGAATTGTCCATCTATGAAACATTTGCGGAAGCAAAAATCCCACATTACTGCGGAGCGGATTCTTTCGCGTTAAACGGTGCGTTCGTAGGTTACGGCGTGGACTATGCAAACCTGGGCGATGAGACGGCAAATATGGCGGCGGAAATCCTCCTGGATGGCGCGGATCCGGCAACAACAGCGGTGAAAACTTTTGACAATGGCACCTGTACCGTCAACACCGATGTCTGTGAGGAATTGGGGCTGGATTTCGCAGAAGTCGAAAAAACCTTTGCCCCTCTTTGCACGAAAGTAGAATCCATCACCACGGCAGAGAGCTTTGAGGATGTAGAGTAACAGCCAGGCCGGCCTGGATCATTACGCAACATATGCAATGACGCCAAGGCCGCGGGTACGCAGCGCGGAGCAATCCGCAGTATCACAGGGGGTCAAAGGCTTTTGACCCCTGCATCATGCAAAAAACAGCGAGGAGAGAACGTATGTCGGCAGCAAATGTCCTTGGGTTAGGCCAGACAGCATTGGAACTGGGGCTGATCTGTTCACTGACCGTATTTGCGTTATTTTTAAGTTATTCCATGTTAAATGTGTGCGACCTGTCCACAGACGGCTGTTTCACCCTGGGGGCATCCGTAGGGGCAATGGTCGCGATTTCCGGCCATCCTTATTTATCCATCCTGGCAGCAATGGGGGCAGGAGCATTGTCCGGGTTCGTGACTGCGTTCCTGCAGACCCGGATGGGCGTGGATTCGCTTTTGGCAGGAATCATTGTCAATACCGGCCTGTATTCCGTGAATATCGCTGTGATGGGCGGTTCCTCCCTCTTGAATATGAACACAACGGACACAGTATTTTCCATAACGAAAGAAGCGCTGGCAGGCACGGTTTTGGAGGATTATTATAAATTGCTTGTAGCGGCAGCGGCGGTGGCGGCGGTCGTTTTGTTCCTGACTTTTTTCCTGAACACAAAGCTGGGGCTTGCCATCCGCGCGACTGGAAACAACCTGGATATGGTGCGTTCCTCCTCGATCGACCCGGTTTTTACAACGACCGTCGGGTTATGCGTGGCAAACGTCTTTACCGGGCTGTCGGGGTGCCTTCTTGCACAGTCCCAGAAATCCTGCGATATCAATATCGGCACGGGGATGCTGACGATCGCGCTTGCCTCCCTGCTGATTGGCGGGACGTTCCTGGGGCGCGGCGGTATTTTTATCCGGGCTGTCGGGGTAGCGCTTGGCTCCTTTATTTTCCGGCTTGTTTACGCAATCGCGCTGCGGTTTGATATGCCGGCTTACATGCTAAAGCTCGTATCTTCCATCATCGTTATCATTGCCATCTCCGCCCCGTATCTGAAGAAACAGGTACCGCTACTGCGGCGGCGGATGTCGGAGATGCAAAAACGGGGCGGAAGCAAAGGCAACACGGCGCCAGGTTCCATCGTTGATCGTTAACTGGAGGTTTGCATGCTGAACATAGACCATATTTCAAAAACATTCAATCCCGGCACGGTGAATGAAAAAAAAGCATTGAACGATTTGTCGCTCCACCTGGACCATGGGGATTTCGTCACGATCATTGGTTCCAACGGCGCAGGGAAATCCACGCTGTTCAACGCGATATCAGGCGGTTTCTATACAGACAGCGGGAGTATTTTCCTGGATGGGAAGGATATTACCTTCCAGCCCGCGCACGTGCGGGCAAAGCAGATCGGGCAGCTCTTCCAGGATCCAATGAAAGGGTCCGCGCACGGGATGACCATTGAAGAAAACCTTGCGCTGGCAGCGGGGAGCGGCGGCTGGCTTTCAAGAGTGGGCCGAACGGAAAAAAAGCGCTTCCGGGAACGGCTGGCGCTTTTGGGCATGGGACTGGAAGACCGCATGAAACAGCCGGTGGGCTTGCTGTCCGGCGGACAGCGGCAGGCGCTGACGCTTTTGATGGCAACAATGGTTCCGCCAAAGCTTCTGCTGCTGGATGAGCATACAGCCGCACTGGACCCGGCAACAGCCGATAAGGTACTTGAAATCACAAAAGAGATTGTGGAGACCGAGCATATCACCTGCCTGATGGTCACGCACAATATGTCGCAGGCATTGTCGCTGGGGAATAAAACCATCATGATGGATGATGGGGAGATCGTGCTGGAGCTGGACGGGAAAGAACGCCAGGGGATGACGATTGAACACTTGCTTGCGCTCTTCAGGGAAAAAACCAGCAGGCAGTTTGACAATGACCGGATTTTGCTGGCAGATGGGACGCACTAAAAGCAAAAACCGGCAACCGAAAGGAGATGTTGGATATGGAGAAAAAACCGGTTGCCTGCCTGATCGAACATCACGCGATGCTGTTTGCATTTTTATCCAGGCAGGCCATCCAGCTTTGCGGGGAGGCCGGAAAAGAAGCGATTTTAAAAGGAATGACCGTATATGGCAAGGAACGGGGCGCGCGCATGGCAAAAAACGCGCTGGCCCACGGAGATGAATTGACCACTATGTCCAGCCAGGCGTATGGGGAATGGAAACCGGACTATGAAGGCCAGATGGTTTTCGGGCAGTTGCGTACACAGCCGACGCTGCAGACCTACATCAAAAAATGCGCCTGGTGCGACGCGTGGAAAAAGCACAACATCATGGAATATGGCAAATACTACTGCGTTAATGTAGACAATGCCGTCTACCAGGGGTTCCGCCCTGATTTTGTCTGTACGCCGACCACGACCTCTATGAGCTGGGGCGGCGGGCAATGTGAATTTGACTGGGGACACCCCTTGACGGATGATGAAACCCACGCCCTCGCGGAAAAAAAAGCAAAGCTTGGCGATTCCTGCATGAAAGACTTCAATTTCCACACCGCGCATCTGAAACACACGCTTTCCAGGGTGCTTACCGAAACCCTCGGCGAAAAAGGGGAGAAAGCCGTTTCCCTTGCTTTAAAGGAATTTGCGGACACCTTTGGACAGGAATACCTGGATGTCCTTGACACGGTAGACCCGGCAGAGTTTTAATGGATGCACACACCCGTACAAAGGAAGTATGGTAAAGCGGCTGTGGACCGCAGCAGTAGAATATCAGTAGAATAAAAGAAAGAACAGGGGGTTCCGATGATGATCACAAAAAAAATAGGGGTTATCGGATGCGGGAATATGGGCGGCGCCATCCTTTACGGCGCCTTGGAAAGCGGTATCCTTGCAAAGGAAAACGCTTATGTCTATGACATCAACCCGGAAATGCGCGCGAAAGCGGAAGGCTGGGGTGTGACGGTCGCAAAAGACGATGAAGAGGTCTGCCGGCTGGCGGATATCATCCTGCTGGCAGTCAAGCCTCAGAACGCAGCGGAAGCATTGGGAATGTGCCAGGACGCCCTTGACAAAAAGGCAATGATGTCTATCGTTGCCGGTATTAGCGCAGAAAGGCTTTTGAAGATGTGTGGCAAGACACCCCGGATCCTCCGCCTTTTGCCTAATACCCCGGCAATGGTTTATGAAGGGGCTTTCGCCCTTTGTTCCGACAATGATTTCACAGAAGAGGAGTTTGCCGCCGCCCAAGAACTATATGGGGCTATCGGCACAGTAGTCATGATACCGGAGCATTTGCTGGATGCCGCCTGCGGTTTGAGCGGCGGCGGCCCCGCATACGTGGCCATGTTCATTGAAGCAATGGCGGACGGCGGGGTAAAGCAAGGACTTCCAAGAGCCACCGCTTACCAGCTAGCGGCACAGACCTGCCTCGGCACCGCTAAAATGATTTTGGAAATGGGCCTCCATCCGGGGC
This sequence comes from uncultured Dorea sp., assembly GCA_964650695.1. Lineage (GTDB taxonomy): Bacteria > Bacillota > Clostridia > Lachnospirales > Lachnospiraceae > CAZYVA01. Next base: position 8,375 of record CAZYVA010000017.1, read on the forward strand.
AGATCAAGGATATGGTGACTTCCCCCGCCGGGACCACGATCGAAGGCTGTGAAAAGCTGGAAACCGGCGGCATGAGAGGCGCAGTGATGGCGTGCATCAAGGCAGCCACGGAAAGATCTAAGGAACTGTAGCTGTGAACACGCGATCTGCAATCGCCTGTAAAGTATCCGCCGTATCTCCCAGACCCGCCCGGTAAGGATTCCTTGCCGGGCTTTGGTAAAGCGTTTTATAAATACAATATGCGCACAGATAAGCCCCTGCAGCATTCTGGTGGGTATTGTCCCCAAACACGGACAGCCCCTCTGCATCTGCGGCATACATCGCTTTCCCGTCCCTTGCGATCAAAACCATCCCCGGATCTTCTGAATCCGTCCTCAGCGCCTCCGCAACCTGTTCCGCCGCATTGTAAGCATTGGTTTTTTCATACTCCACCGAATCCTGAAAAACCCATGTCTGCCGCAGCACGATCCCGCAATTTGGGTTTTTCTGGCGCACAAGCTCCGCCTGCCGCTATGCCTGCCCTTTCATCCGCTTGATCACCTTCAGCCTTGTAAATTCCTCGCGCTCCTTTTCCTCCAGCGCGTTATTGATCGAATACACCAGGCCGGTATACATCGGAATCGTAATATTCTTCAACGCGTTCGCCCGCTTCTGCGTCTTCTTGATATTCGCCGCCAGCCGGTACGCCGAGTTCTCCACCATCGAAAGCTTTACCGTCAGGTCCTTCACCTCCCGGAACGCCTCCCTCGCGATATCGATCGACTCATACGTCGTAACGAAGGAATACGTCAGCTCATTCTGCCGCGCCGAATACCGGACATGCGGGATCTCGGTCCCCATGATGCTCCTCGTCTGGATCCTCACAGAATCCTCGATCGGCACCGTATACGCCAGCTCATCCACCTTGCTGATCCCATGCTCGATATTCGCACGCTGCAGGCACTGGTACGCACGGGTAAAGGTACTGTCTATCTGCTCCTGTATATCCTTCGCCTCATCGATCAAAGACATCAGCTCGTTCAAAAGTATGTTCCTCTTTTTATCCATCAGGTCATACCCCTGCCGTGCCAAAGCAAGCGAATTTTTTGCCAGCATCAAATTCCCCTTCGTCGGAAATTCCCTAGGATCCATGCCACCCCATCTCCTCCCACATCACGACCACTCATAGTAACATTCCGGCAATATTGATAGTCTGCCTCGCAAACCCGCACCCACCCCCATCCGAAACCATACCTCAATGCCTAGCCATAGCACCGCTACGTGATTTGCGAAGCGGAAGCACCCGCCCGTTGGCCATAGCGGCAGGAGCGGCGCGTCCTGCCCGCACCCACCCCATCCGAAACCATACCTCAATACCTAGCCGTAGCACCGCTCCTTCCACTATAGCCATAAGGGCGGTCTCAAATCACGTCGGTACTTAATGAGGGCAAGCGCCTGCGCCGCCCGAATTTAGCACCGCTACGTGATTTGCGAAGCGGAAGCGCCCGCCCGTTGGCCATAGCGGCAGGAGCGGCGCGTCCTGCCCGCACCCACCCCCATCCGAAACCATACCTCAATGCCTAGCCGTAGCACCGCTCCTTCCACTATAGCCATAAGGGCGGTCTCAAATCACGTCGGTACTTAATGAGGGCAAGCGCCTGCGCCGCCCGAATTTAGCACCGCTACGTGATTTGCGAAGCGGAAGCGCCCGCCCGTTGGCTATAGCGGAAGGAGCGGGGCGTCTGCCATCACTTACTTCCTTTCGGATAATACACGTCTATCAGCTTCGTATCAATCCTATCCAAATCCTCTTTCGGCAGCATCCCCAAAAGCTTCCACCCCAGATCCAGTGTCTCCAGGATGCTCCGGTTTTCCGATAGTCCTTGCCCGATATAGGTTTTCTCAAATTCTGCCCCAAATTCCAGGTATTTCTTATCTGCCGGGGACAATTCATCCTCCCCGATGACCGACGCCAGGTTCCGCGCCTCCCCGACCTTCGCATAGGCCGCAAAAAGCTGGTTCGCCAGCGGCTGGTGATCTTCGCGGGTATACCCTTCCCCGATACCATCTTTCATCAGCCGCGACAAAGACGGCAGAACGCTGATGGGCGGGTAGATGCCCTGCCCATACAGGTTCCTGTCCAGCACGATCTGCCCTTCCGTGATATACCCTGTCAAATCCGGAATGGGATGGGTAATATCATCATTCGGCATCGTCAGGATTGGGAGCTGGGTCACGGAACCGCTGGAACCCTCTACGATCCCCGCGCGCTCATAGATGGCCGCCAGCTCACTGTAAAGATAGCCGGGATAACCTTTCCTGGACGGGATCTCCCCGCGCGAGGAAGATACTTCACGCATAGCTTCCGCAAAGGAGGTCATATCTGTCAGGATCACCAAAATATGCATATTGCACTCAAACGCCAGGTATTCCGCCGCCGTCAGCGCCACCTTCGGCGTGATCAGGCGCTCCACCACCGGGTCGTTTGCCAGGTTCAAGAACATGCATACATGGTCGGACACACCATTTTCTTCAAAACTCTTCTGAAAAAATTCCGCCACGTCATGTTTTACACCCATCGCGCCAAACACGATCGCAAATTTCTCTTCCGTACCCTCCCCAAGGGACGCCTGCTTTACAATCTGCGCCGCAAGCTGGTTGTGCGGAAGCCCGTTCCCGGAAAAAATCGGCAGTTTCTGCCCTCGGATCAGGGTTGCCAGCCCATCGATCGCTGAAATCCCCGTGCGTATATAGTCCCTTGGGTATTCCCTTTTCACAGGGTTCAGCGGAAGCCCATTCACATCTCGGTAATCTTCTGCAATGATCGCCCCCATGCCGTCAATCGGCTCTCCGACCCCATTAAAGGTACGTCCCAGCATGTCCGGCGACACCGCTACCTGCATCGTCCGCCCGGTCAGCCTTGTATGCGTGTTGCCAAGGGACATATTTTCCGTCCCCTCAAATACCTGGATGATGGCCTTGTCCTTGTCCAGCTCAACGATCCGCCCCATCCTGTGGGTGGTCTTATCGACAACAAACTCGACAATCTCGTCAAAAAATGCATCCTGGACGCCTTCCAGCGCTACGAGGGGCCCATTGATGCTGCTTAACCCAAGATATTCAATCGCCAATGCCCTCTCCCCCTTTACGCATTCTTCTCTATGACGCGGTCATAGAAATCATCGATGTCTTTTTTATAGAAATCCAATAATTGGAGGTCGTCATTCGGCACGTCATATTTAATCGCAATCACTTTCTCAAAGATGCCTTCCGCTTTGAGGACGGACATCGGCATCCCCTTTGCCACCAGCTCGCGGGATTTTTTATATAGATAAAGGATGATGTCCATCATCTTGAACTGCTTTTCCAGCGATACGCATGTGTCGTCCTTGTGAAAAGCATTCTGCTGTAAAAACCCTGTCCGGATGACCCTCGCGATTTCCAATGTCAGCTTCTGGTCGTCCGGAAGGACATCCCCGCCAATCAGCTTCACGATCTCCATCAGGCTGTTCTCCTGGCTCAAGATCGTCATCAGCCGGTTCCGGTAATCCACAAATTTCGGCGACACATGATCCGAAAACCATCCGCTGAGCTCAGCGATATACTCACTGTAACTGGAAAGCCAGTGGATGGCCGGGAAATGCCTTGCATATGCCAGTGATTTGTCCAGTCCCCAGAAACAGCGTACAAACCGTTTTGTATTCTGCGTGACTGGTTCGGAAAAGTCACCCCCCTGCGGGGACACCGCCCCGATGATGGAGACAGAGCCTACCCTGCCGTTCAACGACTGCATCATGCCCGCCCTCTCGTAAAACGCAGAGAGGCGGGAAGCCAGGTACGCCGGGAATCCTTCTTCTGCCGGCATCTCCTCCAGCCGCCCGGAAAGCTCCCTGAGCGCCTCCGCCCACCGGGATGTTGAATCCGCCATGATCGCCACGTCATACCCCATATCCCGGTAATATTCCGCCAGCGTAAGCCCTGTGTAAATGGACGCTTCACGTGCCGCCACCGGCATATTGGACGTGTTCGCGATCAGGATCGTCCGGTCCATCAGCGGATTTCCGGTCTTCGGATCCACCAGCTCCGAAAATTCCTCCAATACCTGCGTCATTTCATTGCCGCGCTCCCCACATCCGATATATACGATGATATCGGCGTCCGACCATTTTGCGATCTGATGCTGGGTCATCGTCTTCCCTGTCCCAAAGCCTCCTGGGATCGCGGCGGTCCCTCCTTTTGCCAGAGGGAACATCGTGTCCAGGATCCTCTGTCCTGTCACAAGCGGGACGCTTGCCGGGAACCGTTTATGCACCGGCCGGGCCACACGGATCGGCCATTTCTGCGCCATGGTAATCTCCGCTATCGTCCCATTGGGACGCTCCAGTTTGATCAATACGTCGTTGATCGTATACTGCCCATCCGGGACAACCGATACGACCGTCCCATCGACGTCCGGCGAAAGCATACACCTATGGACGACCGCCCCCGTTTCCGGCACTTCCGCGATCACCGCCCCGCCGTGCAGACGGTCCCCTTTTTCCACCGTCATATGAGTGTCCCACAATTTTTCACAGTCTAATGCCGGGATATTCACGCCCCGGGCAATAAATGCGCCCCCCGTCTCAGCAATCCCTTCCAACGGCCTCTGGATCCCGTCAAAAATCTGGCTGACGATCCCTGGCGCCAGCATCACGGATACCGCCCCGCCGCTGGATACGACTTCCTCCCCCGGACGAAGCCCGGAAGTTTCCTCATAGACCTGGATGGTCGTCACTTCTTTGTCCAGGGAGATGACTTCGCCTACCAGACGCTCTTTCCCGACGTAAACCATTTCCGACATCCGGAAGCCCGTTTTCCCTTTCAGATAGATGACCGGGCCATTGATGCCATAAATGGTCCCTGTGCTCTTATCAGGCAATTCCCACACCTCCTTTGAACTTGAAGCTGCGATATTCGCTTTCCAGCGCACCCTTGTACGCATGGTCGATCAGAATATTCCGTCCGGGGATGACCGAACGGATGCCGCCGATAAAGTCTTCCTTGCTGACCGTCAGCGCCATGCCGGTGTGTTCCTCCAAAAACTCCTTTTTTTCCTCATCGCTGGGGTTGATATAAATCGTCATTTCCAGCCCGTTTGCAAACTCTGCGGCTTTTTCTATATATTCCACCAACAGGCGCTTGTACGCCTCCGTTTTCATAAAATCATCCAAAAGGGTGTGGACTTCGCCGAACAATTTCTTTTTCAGCTCGCTCTGCTTTTCTCCGTAGGCACGCTTCAAATCCAGCTGCCCCTGGGAAACCGCGATGGACAACTGCTGCCTCGCGCTGATTTCTTCCGCCTTGATCCGTGTCCTGGACTGGCGTTTTGCTTCCGCCTGATGCTGTGAGGCAAGGCTCTGCAAAGCTTTCCTGTGCTGTTCCATGATGGCGCCGCCCTCCGCGCGGGCCTCCTTCATGACTTCCTCCTGCATATGAGCCAGCTTCTGTTCTATATTCACGCTTCTTCCCCCTTTTTACAGCTTTAACCCAATCGCTTCATTCACATAAGATGTGATAAAGTCTTTCCTGCGCCCAGTCCCGTGGCGGTCGGGGATTTCAATCAAAAGCGGCATCGTGCGCTCCAGTCTGGCCTCATTGATCAAATCCGGGAATTCCCTGCCAAATTTTTCCGTCAGCAGAATGATCCCCACGCTTTTATCATGCATCGCATGTTCCAGCGCGGCCTGGACTTCTTCCTTTTCATGCACAACAACCCCATCTACCCCGGTCAGGCGCATGCCTGTCAGGGTATCCACATTATCACTGATCAAAAACATCTTCATCTTACAATTTACCCAAAATCATGAATGAAATAATCAGCCCGTACAGGCAGACACCTTCGGCCAGGCCGACAAAAATCAGGGATTTGCCGAGGACGCTGGAATCCTCACTGATAGCGCCAAGCGCCGCGCTCGCCGCGCTCGCCACCGCGATGCCGCCGCCGATACAGGACGCTCCGGTCGCCAGCGCGGCCGCGATATACCCGTAGCCCGTCGCGGCCGACGACGCCGTCTGCGCCGCATCCGCAGCCTGTGCCGGATTCCCGCTAAAAAGCAGGATCCCCGCCGCCACAATCGCGCCAAAAAAGAAAAATACATTTGTCCCAACCGCACGTTTGTACCGTTTTTTTGATTTCTCCCCCAGAAGGAAATACCCAAACGGAATGATGATGCCAAGCATCAATGCTGCGATAAGCAATAACCCTACTGTGACTGTCATGATGAAAACCTCCTTGATATCATTTTCTCATTATTTCCGGTATCAACCGCCGGAATACGTCCCTTGCTCCATAGTTACGGCCCGCCGTTATTTCGTGCTGCCAGCGTTGCTGTTGAACGGATGGAACTCTCTTCCGCTTCCTTTATAAAACCTGCTGAACATCTCATAATATTCCAGCCGGAGGACCTGGATCCCCACGATCAACCCCTCCATGCCGCACACGATGATATTGCCCAGCACGATGACCAGCAGGTTCATCCGCCCGTCCTCCACACCGGAAAGCATCAGCACGACTTCCATCATAGCCGCATGGCTGACCGCGAAAGCCCCGATACGGACATAGGATATCGTGTTTGAAAAATAACTCAGCATGGTCTCAAACAACTCAAAAAATCCCTGGACAAAGAACATCACCTTGCCCTCCTCGATTTTTTTATGGTTTTTTTCCACCAGGTTGGCAAGCGGCTCTTTTAATACAAAGACAACTACCGGGCCGCCAAGGAACAGCACCATCAACAGGTTCCCCGGCGTCTTATGCCCGGTCATATAGAGTACGATTGTCAGGACAAGAAACCCGTAAAAGATGATCCCGGCAACGCCATTGTGGGAAAACCATAGGTTTTCCGTGTCATGGATTTTCCATGCGTTCAGGACCTGGAAAACCATCATCAAAAGATTCAGCCCCATTCCAAACGCAACCGCCACGACGAACACCGTGTTTAACTGCCCGATGAAAGGAAGATCGACCATCGCTTCCGTCGGCCTTAACCACAACGGCTTTATCACATCCTCAAACCCAAACACACTGCCGAACATCAGCCCGAAGAACGCGGAAAAAATCCCCGCGACCGAGATGATCCCCGCCAGGTTGATCTTCTTTACCAGATAAAGGATCCCTCCAAACACAAACAGGCAAAGCCCCTGCCCCAAATCTCCAAACATCACGCCAAAAATAAACGTATACGAAAGGGCGACGAAAACCGTCGGATCCATCTCATTCGCCGAGGGCAAACCGTACATCCGCACAAACATCTCAAAAGGCTGGAAAAACTTCGGATTTTTCAGCTTGGTAGGCGGATCGCCGAAATACTTCTGCCGGTCCTCCTCTACCACGATCATGACACGGCTGTCGTTTTCCGTCTCCTTTAAAAGCGCCTCAACATCGTCCTCCCCCATCCAGCCGCACAGGATGTAATAATCCTCTTTATCCTCGCCGCTCTCCATCCGCGCCGCCATCTTCCGGACGTCGAACCTGTTGGAGGATTCTTCCAGCCTCTTGCGGATGGTTAAAAGCGCCGGGGCGTTTTGGGCCATCAGATCATTGATCTGCGCCTCAAGGGAATCCAGTTCCTGATTAGCCGCCTCGATATCCGCTTTCAGCCCCTCGCAGACAAACGCAGGCGTCCCCATACACTCCACCGGGATGTCGATCCGCTCAAAATGGAAAGAACTGAAAGCGGAATCCGATTTCCCCGCATCCGCGTTGGATTCGATATAACAGCCGTATACATAATTTTCATTTCTTGCGCCCTCCAGGAAAATCGCGTAGAGGTCATCGTAAAGATATTTTTCCAGCCGCCGGAAATAATCCACGCTGATCCTCCCAAAACGCACCTTCATGTACCGGTAATTCCGGAATTTCTGGATATCAATATCCAGCGGGGCGAATGGCTCTAAAGCAGCCAGCTTCGCGATCAAAGCATCCCGTCTTTTCTTCTGCAGCTCTTTCTTTTCCACCAGATCCACGTAATCGTGGTTCACCGCCCGGATCCGCTCCAGCATCTCCTCCTCCGTCATCGGCTCCCCTGACGGGACGGCGCTTTGCTGCAGGAGGGAGACAAACTCTTCCACCTTTGCCAGCGGCTCCTTGTACGGGTTGACCTCCGCAAAAGGCTGCAGGTTATGCACCGTCTTTAATTCCGTAAGCGCGTTTTCCAGCTGCATCTCATGCCTGGAAAGGTATTTTTCGCAGACACGGTCTATGTCCACCCTTGGCCCGCTGATGTTTAAGAATTTCATCTTTACAATCAACCTATCACACCTCCCACATATCCCAGCGTCTCATGCGGAGTCAGCCCATACCGGATACACTCCATGGCAGTCGTCAGTTTTTCGATCTCCTCTTCCTTTAAAAACAAATACGTGTTCAATGTCGCGATCGAATACGGATTTTTCCTCCGGTCACTCAAATATATGGTCCGGAGGCAATCCTTGTAAATCTGTTCCAACGTCCTGGCCCGGCGGCGCCCAAACTTCCGCTTATAGTAAGTTTTTTCCACCTCCTGCGTAAACTGCTCCACCGTCGGGGCTTCCACCAGCGCTTTAAACTCCCCGATGCTTAAGTGGTAATGTACCGGAAGGGTGATCTGGTAAATATCCGGGGGCAGCATATGGTAATATTTCTTCGCCCGGTAGATCCACTGTAAATTTAAAAGATCCATCTGCATCCCATAGTCGCGGGAGACGATCTCCACTTCTTCTTTCTTTAAAATCTTTTTATTCTTTTTCCACAAATCCGTAAAAAAATACAGGGTCAACGCCAGATCATAATCATATAATTTTGCCCCTTCTACATCCTGTATTTTTTTCAAAGGCTCATAATACTCCGTCCCGCGGAGATTGTCCACCAACTCCCGGACATTGCCAGACGTTGCCAGACGGTCGATCGAGATCTGGGAATATTTGTCAAAAAACTCCTTTTTGTACGCCAGGTCAAAGGGACGGTCATAATTGTTGAACACGATCCGGAAGCAGTAATTGATGACCTCTATCTCGTACCGTTTCCAATACACCTTTAAATAGCGGGACAGTTCCGCCCCGGCAAACCGGGACAGACGGCCGTAGTCATCAAACAGGGACTGTTTCAGTATCTTCTCCACATTGCCCCTGTGGTACTGCTCTGCAGGCATCCGGTCCAGCCATTTCCCGTAAGCAGGCTGATCCTTTAAAAATTCAATCACTTCCGGGACGCTTTGCATATTCGCTATCTTTACAAAATCCTCCGGCTTTAACAGCTTCGCTTGCATCGCCCGGACTTTCGTGACGATGCCGCTGTACGCCATAACGCTTCCCATCCGTCTACACCTCTGTAATCCGTCTTAAAATTTCCTTCGCGTACTCGGTATGATGCTCGTCAAACTCTCTGGCAAGCTCATCCAGCGTATCCCGGTTCTGCTTTGCCTGCTCTTCAAGCATCCGCGCCATTTTTTCTTCCTCCTGCGCCCGGATGACAGAAAGCCGCTGCTCCGTCTCTTCCGAAAGCTTCCGGTCAAACGTATCCCTCTGCGCCTGGATCTGCCGCTCAATCTCTTTTTTCTGGTCTTCGGCGCTCTGAACGATTGCCTCCGCCGTAGCCTCAATGTCAGCCAGCCTTTCAACAATAGCGTCCATCCCCGTCCTCCTGTCCATCTATCCTGCCGCACCCCAGGCAAAAGCCCAGGCCAGCTTTTTGTTCTACATGCCCCATCATACCACTTTCATTTTGAAATTCCATAGTAAAAATAGACAATCTTCCCCACCGTTTTCCCTTCGATATATGCGAAATACTTGTCACAATGCCAAACCCCAAACCGGATATCCGCTTGTTTGGCGCTCCGCACTCCCAGAATCCGCCCCACACCCCCCTCCCCGTGACGGTATCCTGCCATTGACCGTGAATCGTAACAAAACAATAAAAAAGCACTAAAAAGTGTGAACAAAAAGAAAGTTTTTATTGAAAATCGTCTGAAAAAGTGTATATAATAAAGCCAGGTGAATAATCCGCGAACGAAGATGTTGCAGGAACGATGTACGGGGAAGCCGTGCAGAGGGAAGCAGCATCTTTTTTTGCCAGTACGGAACTGTCACGAAATAGCTTATGCGGATCGCGTAACAGTTCCTGAACATGCTTATGCCGGAAAGGAAGAAAAAAGAAATGAAGGATTTTATGTTTAAGGTGCCACAAGAAATCGTATTCGGGCTGGGTTCCATGGCGCGGCTGCCAGAGTTACTTGCAAAAAGCGGTTCCAAAAAGATGATGATCGTTTCGGACCGGGGGCTGGAGAAGCTGGGCGTGGTGGAGAAAGTCACAGATATTGTAAAAGCAGGCGGGATTGAAACTGTGCGTTTTCTTGATATCCTGCCGAATCCTACGGTGGATATGGTGGATGCGGCTACAAAGGTATACAAGGAGTCGGGCGCAACCAGTATTGTTGCCCTCGGCGGGGGAAGCCCGATGGATGTAGCCAAAGCAGTAGGGGTGCTGTCAAGATACGGTGGCTCCATTACGGAATATGAGGGCGCCCACCTTGTGCCCGGCCCTATCGAACCGATCATAGCCATCCCTACTACAGCCGGCACCGGAAGCGAAGTAACCGCTTTCGCCGTAATTACGGATACGCAAAGAAACTACAAACTGACCGTGTTCAGCTATGAACTGCTTCCCAAGTATGCGCTGCTTGACCCGGAAATGATCATGTCCGTGCCGCCATCGATCGCCGCTTCCTGTGGGGTTGACGCGCTGATCCATGCGTGGGAGGCTTATACTTCGCTGGGGGCGTCGCCGTTCTCTGATGCCGTGGCAGAAAAGGCCATGGAATTGATCGGGGGAAATATCCGCCGTTTTGTTGCAAACAGGAAAGACGTGGAAGCCGCCTGCGCTATGATGTCAGGAAGTATGTTTGCGGGAATGGCCTTTGCTTGGGCGAGGCTGGGAAATGTCCATGCCATGTCCCATCCGGTCAGCGCATTCTTCGGTGTGCAGCATGGAGTCGCCAATTCCATCCTGCTTCCAGTAGTGGCGGAATACAATGCTCTTGCGGATCACGGAAGATACGAAAAAATCTATAATTATATCCGTGAGAAAAAGGAACCCGCAAAGGATTTTGTGCCACAGATGTTGATAGACGAGATCCGGAAGCTGAACGCAGATCTCGGAATCCCGAAAACACTTTCCGAAGTGGGCGTTACGCAGGATAAGATCCCGCAGATGGCTGCGGATGCCATGAAGAGCGGCAATATCGCGGCCAACCCAAGGCAGACCACCCAGAAGGATATAGAGATGCTCTACCGGAAATCGATGTAGAGGATGACAGGAACGATACTGGAATAAAAAAGAGGCTGCGCAAAGCAAGTTCAAAAGAGCAGCCTGCACGCTGCGCTACACTCGCGTGGAGGCTGCTCCTTTTTCGTTACGATCCACGGCCAGGGATCCCCCTTAGCCCTTGTAATAATTGATCAGGCACCCTTTTAGGATGATCGCCCGCTCATTGTCTGTCATTTCGCCCAGCTTCAAGGTGATTTCCTTTAATTCCTCCCTGACAACGTATGCTTTTATTTCCCCGGCTTCTTTTTCAATTTCCTCACGGATATGCGGCAGGAAAATGTAATCCCCTTTTCTAAAACTCAGCGATTCATGGTTCTCATCCGTCACAAATGGCAGCATCCCCCAGTTCATCAGGTTCGAGCGGTAACGCTTCGTGGCGTATGCATTGGCAATATTCGCCCAGCCGCCCAGCACCTTCTGGCAGGAGGCCGCCTGCTCCCTTGCCGACCCATCCCCTGGTTTTACAGCGAAAATAACGCTGCCTACACCAAGATTCCCCTTCCCTGCATCCGGGAAGGCCTCTTTTACTTTCTTCATCACCGGTGCAATTTCCGGCAGTGCGTCCGCCGGACACGTCCCGGCTTCGATCGCTTTCTGTGCCTTTTGCACTTCCTTGGCGCAGCCCACATACGCCGGGTCTTTCCTGGACAATGCAAATTCCGCCAGCCTCAGAGGGTTGGAACGGTAGGAAGAGGTTTCCCCGGATGGGATCAATTCGTCCGTGGTTGTCACCGGGTCGTGGATCTCCGACACCACTTTCAACAGCAGATGCTTTGGCAGGGCTGGCATATCCGGCCAGTCTTTGATGTTCGGCCCGAAATGGATTTCTGCGGAAGGGTCTGCTTTTCCGTGGCTGTCAAATACACGCTTGGCATAAATGCCCCGGTCAAAATGGTATTTCCGCCCGCGATACTCCACATCCATCGCGTCCGCCGGGGTAAGGTAGCCCTTGTTCGCCGCCGTTGCCGCGATGGAGCGGGCATCCATCAGCGCCACCGACGCAATCTGCCCGCTCTGGAGCTTCGAGCCTTCCCGGTTCGGAAAATTCCGCGTCGAGTGGCGGATGGAAAACGCATGGTTCGCCGGGGTGTCCCCCGCGCCAAAGCAAGGGCCGCAGAACGCAGTTTTCATTACCGCCCCCGCTTCCATCAAAGTTGCTGCCGCCCCGTTCTTTACCAGCTCCATATACACAGGCATGCTGGCCGGATAAACGCTGAACGTAAATGCGTCCGCGCCTATGGAGCGGCCTTTGAGGATATCCGCCGCCGCGCAGATATTTTCAAAGCCGCCTCCCGCGCATCCCGCGATCAGCCCCTGGTCTACATATAGTTTCCCGTCCCGGATTTTTCCCTGTAGGGAATAATCCACTGCTCCGCCCAGGCTCACATTCGCTTTCTGCTCTACCTCATGCAGGATATCTGTCAGGTTTGCATTAACCTCATCGATGGTATACACGTTGGACGGGTGGAACGGCATCGCGATCATCGGCTTGATTGCGCTCAGATCCACAAAAACCATGCCGTCATAATAGGCCGCCTCGCCGGGGTTCAGTTCCCGGTAGCAGCTTTCGCGCCCATGGATTTCATAGAACTCCCGGATGGCCTCATCCGTCCTCCAGATGGAGGAAAGGCAGGTGGTCTCCGTCGTCATGACATCGATGCCGATACGGAAATCCGCGCTCAGCTTCCCCACGCCGGGGCCGACAAACTCCATCACTTTATTGTTCACATAGCCGTTTGCAAAAACAGCGCCGATGATTGCCAGCGCCACATCCTGCGGACCCACGCCCTTTTGCGGCTCGCCGTCCAGATAAACCGCTGCCACATCCGGCATTTTGATGTCGTAGGTCTTTCCCAAAAGCTGCTTGACCAGCTCCGGGCCACCCTCGCCCATCGCCATCGTCCCCAGCGCGCCATACCGGGTGTGGCTGTCCGAGCCAAGGATCATCTTGCCTGCTTCCGCCAGCATTTCCCTCGCGTACTGGTGGATCACCGCCTGATGCGGCGGCACATAGACCCCGCCGTATTTCTTCGCGCAGCTAAGCCCAAACATATGGTCGTCCTCGTTGATGGTCCCGCCCACCGCACACAAAGAATTGTGGCAGTTTGTCAGGACATACGGGATGGGGAATTTTTCAAGCCCCGACGCCCGCGCCGTCTGAATGATCCCGACAAACGTAATGTCATGGGACGTCAGCTTATCAAACCGTATCTGAAGCTGCTCCCTATTATCGGATGTGTTGTGGTCCTCTAAAATCCGGTACGCGATCGTCTGCCTCCGGGCTTCCTCCCGGTGGATTTCCCGGCCCAGCTTCGCCGATGCTTCCTGCTCATTTTCCACAATCTCTGTCCCATGCAGTAAATACACCCCGCCGTCATATAATTTTACCATAACAAAGATCTCCATCCTTTCCTAACACTTTGCCAAATGCTTCGCCACCATCATTGCAATCTTGAACGTCAGCGCATCGTCAAAAATCCTGACATCCAGCCCCGTTTTCTTATGAATCTTGTCCAGCCGGTACACAAGCGTGTTTCTATGGATGTAAAGCTTCCTTGCCGTCTCCGAGATATTCAGATTGTTATCGAAAAAAGCATATACCGTATCCAACTCCGCATCCTCAAACAGCCCGTCCACCTCCTTTTCAAATACTTCCTTCAAAAACATCTCGCAAAGCGATTTTGGAAGCTGGTGGATCAGCCGCCCGATCCCCAATTCATTGTACGCGAAAATGCTGTCCTCCTCGTAAAAGATCCTGCCGACTTCCAGCGCCATATCCGCCTCTTTATAGGATTTGGAGACTTCCCCCAACTCTTCCGTGATGGCCCCATAGGAAATCCGGACGCCGATCATCGCCTCTGTATTCAGCGTATCCGAAAGCATCCGCGCCGTCTGCGCAAGCTGAGGATAGCCTTCTGTTTTCTCAAGGGATTTCACTAAAATAACCCTTTTTTCATCCACAGCGGTAACAAAATCATTCCTCCCGGCCGGGTACAGCCCGCGCAGCGTATCCAGGATCAGGTTCTCCCCTTCTTTTTTCGGCTCTATCAAAAAAACGGCCCTTCTAAGTTCCACCGGTATCTTCAGCTTTTTTGCCTGGTTGTAAATATCGACCAAAAGCAGGTTGTCCAAAATCAGGTTTTGGATAAACCGGTTCCTGTCCATCCTCTCTTTGCTGACATACAACAGGTTGGAAAGCTGGCTTGCGCCCAGACGCCCAGCCAGCCCCAGCAGCGGTTCCTCTCCTTGCAGAGCCAGGATATACCGGGGGATCCCTTCTTCATCCTGAACGAGGAACAGCCCGGTATCTCCCACTGTCTTTTCCATCTGTGGGGCATCCGCGCTGCTTTTTTCTTTCCCGAAAGCCAGCACGTCCGGCTCCACGCCGCGCAGTCTTTCATCTGTCATCGCCAGACAACCGCCGTTTGCGTCCCAGACTGCGCAGTCCAGGCCGCTGATCCTTTTGATATCCTGTATCGTCCTGTGTAAAACCTGATTTTGCAGCATGGGCAACGCCTCCTGTAATAACCTAAACCCACACACCCCTGCGGGCGTGACAAGACCATTGACTAAGCCTTCCCACGCCTTGCGGGCGTGACAAGGCAAGTTTCTTAGTATCGGTAACGCAGCGTCACTATGCTCGCAAATACCTCGCTAAGTGTCGCTGCGTACATTCAACTAAGCCTTCCCACGCCTTGCGGGCGTGACAAGGCAAGTTTCATAGTAATAGAAATCGGGGGGATTGTCAACTGGTTGGGGAAGCTGTGCGAAAGGACTTCCGCCGATCGCGCAGGATAAATCTTCCTATATAAAGCGGCCGCAATCCCCTGGCTGAAATGCCAGGATTGCGGCCGCCTTATCCTTCTACAGTCATCCAACCATAAGCCCCCGGTCCCCATGCCTTGGCGCTGCCACAACGCAGCGTGAGGGTTTACTGTGAACGCGCCTTGCCAGGCCCCGATAGGGCGAAGAAAAGGCTTAGTTTGTGATCGTCTCCTCTGTTTCCTTATTAAATACATGGATCTTATTTGCATCCAAGGCGAATTTAACCGTATCGCCAGTCCTTGCCTTTGTACTCGGCTCCACTCTGGCTGTCATGCTTGTGCCTTCATAATCGAAATACAAGAAGACCTCCGCACCAAGCATCTCGTATACACGGATCTTGGCCTCGATCGTGGTGTCCGGTGATTTTGCGAGGAATTCCGGCTCATCGTGGACGTCCTCCGGACGGATGCCAAGGATAACGGTCTTTCCATTGTATCCGCCGTCAACGAGCTTTTTCGCTTTTTCCGGGGCAAGCTTGATCGCGGACGGGCCAGCCTGAAGGTAAACGTCATCCCCTTTTACCTGGCAGACCGCGTCGATAAAGTTCATCTGCGGGGATCCGATAAATCCAGCCACAAACAGGTTGCACGGCGAATCGTAAAGCACCTGCGGGGTATCCACCTGCTGCACGATACCAGCGTTCATGACAACGATCCGTGTCCCCAGGGTCATAGCCTCTGTCTGGTCGTGGGTGACATAGATGATGGTCGTACCCAGTCTCTGGTGCAGCCTGGAGATCTCAACACGCATCTGCCCACGGAGCTTTGCGTCCAGGTTGGAAAGCGGCTCGTCCATCAGGAATACTTTCGGGTTCCGCACGATCGCGCGTCCCATCGCGACACGCTGCCGCTGTCCGCCGGAAAGAGCCTTGGGCTTACGGTCGAGAAGCGCTTCCAA
>CAZYVA010000018.1:0-23559 GCA_964650695.1 uncultured Dorea sp.
AGTGACCGTAGCCGGGAAAACGACAGAAGTGAGCGCTGTACAGTCTCGGAACGCCTGTTCCTTGATTTCAACGACATTCGCGCCCATCGCCACACTGCCCAGGCTTCTGCATCCGAAAAATGCATCCGTGCCGATCGTCTTTATATTACTGCCCATCGTAACTGCTGTGACGGACGTATTGTTTTTGAAAGCCTCGTTCCCTACGGACGTCACCGGCCAAACCTCCTTGCTCCCGTCCTGCAAAAGGATCTCCACCTCGTCAGGGATCGCGATGCTCCCTGCCGCTGTTGTGGAAGTAAAGGCAAGTTCCGCATCCGCGGTCCTTGTGTAGTAATTCGCATCGTCCAACGTGAACGTCTCGCCGATGGTGGGCAGTTTTTCCCGCCCGGTTGCCGTACCGGCCGTACTGCCTGTATCCCCTGACGTACCGCTTGACGCGTCTCCAGACGCGTTGTCGGATGTGTTCCCAGATACGTTCCCGGACGCGTCGCCGGATGTGTTCCCAGATGCGCTCTCGGACGTGTTGCCGGATGCGTTGCCGGATGCGCTATCGGACGCGTACACCGTCAAACCCGAACCGGCCGCCATCCCCCCTGCCGCCAGTGAAAAGGACAATAAACACGCTACTAATTTTTTTTTCATTTTCCTACCCTCCATATGATTATCCGGGATCATGCGGAAAACCACCGCATACGTATCCCCACACTCCCAGAACCTGTCCCGTATCCGGCAAAACGCCGGACGCCAGGCAATTCTGATGGCTCCTATCGTACCTGCCTAGCGTTAAATGAACATTAAGAAAAAGATTTTTCTTACAATTCATACGGCGTCTCCTGGTATACATAATAATTCAGCCAGTTCGTGTAAAGGTTGTTCGCCGTGGCCCGCCACGTCAAAAGCGGTTTCTTTTCCGGGTCGTCATCCGGGTAATAATTTTTCGGGATCTCGATCGGAAGCCCTTTCGAGAAATCCCGCCTGTACTCCGCGTCCAGCGTCATCCGGTCATACTCCGGATGCCCCATGACAAACACCTGCCTCCCGTCATTGGCCATCGCCAGGAACAGTCCCGCCTCCTCCGATTCCGCCAATACCGTCAGCCGCTTCTGCGCCCGGATTTCCCCCAGGGGGACTTGCGTATGCCTGGAATGCGGGGCCAGAAATACGTCGTCAAATCCCCGCACAAGCGGGATCTTCCGGTTCAGCACCCGATGCCAGAACACCCCGAACACCTTCTTTGGCATTGCCACCTTATCGATCCCGTAATGGTAATACATCGCCGCCTGCGCCCCCCAGCACAGATGCAGCGTGGAAGTCACATGGGTTTTCGACCACTCCATGATGTCTGTCAGCTCTTCCCAGTAGTCCACGTCCTCAAAAGGCAGCGTTTCCACCGGGGCGCCTGTAATGATAAAGCCGTCAAACTTCCGCGGCCGGACATCGCAGAATTTTTCATAAAATTTATTCAGATGGCTTGTCGGCGTGTTCTTCGACTTATGGGTCGATACCGTCACAAAGGTCACATCCACCTGCAGCGGCGTATTGGATAAAGAACGCAGGATCTGAAGTTCCGTATCCTCCTTCAGCGGCATCAGGTTTAAAAGGCCGATCTTGATCGGACGGATATCCTGATGTATCGCGCGGTGTTCATCCATCACAAAAATATTTTCCCTCTCTAAAATCTCCTTGACCGGAAGGTCATTCTGTACTCGGATCGGCATCCTGGCATTCCTCCTCTTCCCTAGATAAGACTTCGCTTTCCCCTACAAAGACCCCTTTTTCGTCCACGTAGCTCATAACCCCGTATTCGTCTGTGGAAACCGGAAGGTTTTTCCCTTCCAGGCGGCTGTTCAAAATCATCTCCGCCAGATAATAGATCACCGCAAAGGCCGGCACCCCCATCAGCATACCGGCAACCCCAAACAGGCCGCCCCCCAGGAGGATGGCAAATACCACCCAAAAAGGGGTAAGCCCGGTACTGTTCCCAAGGATTTTCGGCCCAAGGATGTTCCCGTCAAATTGCTGCAGGAGCAGGATAAATATGACAAAATAAATGCCCTTGATGGGATTGGCCAGCATGATCAAAACCGCGCTCGGCACCGCCCCGATGTACGGGCCGAAAAACGGGATAACATTCGTCACGCCCACGATGACGCTGATCAGCGATGTATAGGGCATCTTCAAAAGCGACAGGCCAAAAAAACAGATGACCCCGATGATCGCGGAATCAACGATTTTCCCGATCACGAACCCGCCGAAGATCTCATTGCTCTTCATCGCCATATGCAGCAGCATGTTGGCATGGCGGGGGTTGAAAACCGCGTAAACCGTCTTTTTACACTGTTTCATAAAGGTTTCCTTACTGTACAGCAGGTAAACCGATATCACCATCCCAATCAGGAAGTTCACGACGACGCTGATGACATTGAACACCCCCACAGTCAGGTTGGACATCAATTCATTGGTCTTCGCGAACAGATCATTGCGCAGCCAGTCTGTCAGCATGTCCATACCTTCATTCATGGCAGTCTTTAAAAAAGTGCTGGCCGTAGATGTCGAACTGGTCATCTCATCGATACGCTCCGCCATCTGGTTTAGCTGCCTCGGCAGCGTGTAGATCATATTGCGGATGCTGGCATACAGCTCCGGGATCAAAAGATTGCACAGCATCAAAATGATAATGACTAAAAACAACAGGGATACAGCCACACCAATGCTTCTTGACAGCCGCCTCACCCGCTTTTCACTCTTGATATATTTTTTCAGGAACGGGATCAAAAACCGGTCGATACGCATGACAATGGGATTGAGCAGGTAGGCGATCACGATCCCAAAAATCACCGGGCGAAGCACCCCGGCAATCTTTTGCGCCGCATCTGAAAGGTTCGGAAGCCGAAGCAGCGCAAAATAAAACAAAATACAGGCTGCGATAATCAAAAAAACCGTCAGCCCACGGTTAAAATGCTGGCGGATCCTCGAAGGCCCGCCCGTCCCGAATTTGGGGGTCGCACTGTAATAAGCATTTTCCTGCCCGTTTTTTTTCTCTGCCTTGCGTCTTTCTCTTTCCATGCTGCATCTCTTTCCTGCCTACAGGCCGGCCTCTTGCAACGGCTGTCAAAACCATGCCCGATCACCTGCCCTGGTTCTCCCGCCTCTTCTTTCCCAGGCGGACTCTAGTGATTTAGACAAAAGTTATTATATCCTTGCCTCAAACTTGCGTCAAGAAGAAGAACGCCGCTACTGCAGATGGAACACCGCGTTCACAATTACAAAATAGACCGTGATCGTGCTGATATCCACAAGCGTCGTAATCAATGGCGTCGCCATGATCGCCGGATCCATCCCGATCCGTTTTGCCACCAAAGGAAGCGTACACCCGACCACCTTCGCGATCATCACCGTACACGCCATCGTTGCGCCGATCGTAAACGCCATCAGTATATCCCCTTGCCCCATCAGCAAGATGCGGACACCGTTGACGATGGAGAGCACAAGGCTGATGCAGACCGCCACACGCACTTCCTTCCAGATTACCTTAAACAAATCTGAAAATTCAATCTCCCCGACCGCCAGCCCGCGGATCACGAGCGTAGAACTCTGCGAGCCGCAGTTTCCCCCGGTATCGGTCAGCATCGGCACAAACCCGGCGATTGCGGGCATCAGGGAAAGCGCGGTTTCATAGCTGTTCATGATCATCTGTGTCACGGTCGCCGAAAGCATCAAAAACAAAAGCCAGGGGATCCGGCTCTTAAAATGCTCAAATACCGTCATCCCAAAATAAGATTCATCATTCGGGCTGACGCCGGCCATCCTGCTGATATCTTCCGTTTCCTCTTCCTGCAGCACCATCATCGCATCGTCAACGGTGACAATGCCTACCATGCAATGCTCATGGTCTACGATCGGCAATGCGATCAGGCCGTATTTCATGATGGTACGCGCCACTTCTTCCTGGTCGTCCGTCGTCTCACCGTATAGCATGTTTGTTTCCATGATCTCTTCAACCAGCCGGGACTCCCCTGTCGTCAAAAGGTCTTTGATATCCACCATCCCGATCAGGCGGCGCTTTTCTGTCACATAACAGGTATAGATCGTCTCGCGGTTTAAGCCGACCTGGCGGATCTTTAAGATGGCATCTTCCACCGTCATATCCCTGGAAAGCGCGATATAGTCCACATTCATCACGCTTCCCGCGCTGTCCTCCGGATACTGCAGAAGCTGGTTGATCTGGACGCGTTTTTCCTCGTCTGTCACAAGAAGCAGGCGGTCTACTACATTGGCGGGCATTTCCTCCAGCACGTCCACCGTATCGTCCAGGTACATCTCTTCCATGACCTCTTCCAGTTCGGAATCCGTCAGGGCGTTGATCAAAACCTCACGGAGGTCGCTGTCCATATAGGCAAAGGTTTCCGCCGCTTCCTCCTTCACCAGCAGCCGGAAAATCAGGATAAGCTGTTTGTCAGTGACTTCTTCCAGCATGTCCGCAAGGTCTATAGGGTGTATATTGTTTTCCAGTTCTTCCTTCACTTCCTTAAACTGGCGGCTGTCCAGCATTTCCAGTATCCGGTCCAGCGTCAGCTCTTCCCGTTCTTCCCATCCCTCATAGTCCGGGCCGCCATCCGGCTCCGGTCCGCCATGGCCCGAAGATCCATCCATGGTTTTTTTCAGGATGACCGGTTCATCATAATCAAACTCATTCTGAGCTACCGCATCCCCCCAATCCTGCGGGGAAACTTTTTTCAAATCATCGAGAAATCCCATACCTGACCTCTTTCCTGCCGAAACTTGCGGTTCCATATTTGTTATAGTATAATAAATTCCAATCTATTTTACAAGTGGGAGAACTTTATGAAAGTCATCGGGCTTGCTGCAGAATACAATCCGTTCCACAACGGGCATCTTTACCATCTGGCGGAAGCGAAAAAACGCTCGCACGCGGACGCCGTTATCGTTGTTATGAGCGGGGATTTCGTGCAGCGGGGGGAGCCCGCGCTGTTCTCCAAGCGGATCCGCGCAAAAATGGCGCTGGAATGCGGCGCGGATCTGGTGCTGGAGCTTCCGGTCTGCTTCGCTACATCCAGCGCAGAATATTTCGCCTATGGCGCGGCAGCGCTACTGGATCGGCTGAACTGTGTGGACGAGATCTGGTTCGGAAGTGAGCGCGGGGAGATCGCGCCGCTGGAAGCAGCCGCCGATATTCTGACAGGGCAGCCGGAAACCATCCGCAAGTGTGTCCGCCCTTTTCTGGAAAACGGCTCCTCCTACCCTGCGGCAAGGGAAGCCGCGCTGCGGCGGCTTATGCCGGACGCGCCGTTTTTGGCAGACCTTCCACAGCCAAATAATCTCCTTGGCATCGAATACCTGAAAGCCCTCAAACACTTGAACAGCGCCATCAAGCCTTGCACGCTCCAAAGGGCCGGGACCGCACATCACAGCCCGGACGCCAGCCGGATGTATTGCTCCGCCAGCACGATCCGCAAGGGATTCCTGGACGGGCTGGATCCTTCCAGCTTCACGCCGCAGCTTCCAAAAGCCTGTGTGCGCATCCTGGAGGACGCATGGGAAAAACAAGGCCCGGTTTACCCGGATGATTTGTCCCTTCTTTTAAAATACAAACTGTTAAAAGAATCCCCGGAAACGCTGAAAAGCTATCAGGACGTCGGTCTGGGCCTCGCGTGCAAGATCAGCAAAAGAAAAAATGAATGTTCGTCTTTCTCCGGCTTTTGTATGCAGTTGAAATCCAAGGATCTGACCTACACCCACATCAGCCGGGCGCTGCTGCATATTGTCCTGGGCCTTTCCGGGACAGACTTTCGTAAGGCTGTGGATTCCGGTGATATTCCCTATGCCCGTGTTTTGGGCTTCCGGACAGACAGCACAAAAAAAGGGCTGTTTTCCCTCTTAAAGAAAAACAGCCGTATCCCGCTGATCACAAGGCTGGCACAGGCATCCGCCCTCCGTGAAACCGGGAAACAGATGCTGGACGCCGACATCCTGGCCTCCGACCTGTACCAGAGCATTTTGGCGGACAAATTCCACACTCCATTCCGTTGCGAACGTCAGCAGACGATTTTAAAATGGGAGCCTCCGCTCCTATTCACAGGCGATTTGGAATAGATACACAGACGCAAAGCGGCATATAGCTTTCAAAGAAAGCGGTCTGTGGCTTATTGGGGAGGCGCCGTGAATATCAGCAGCGATTCCCCCGTCATCTCTTTCGGCTTCTCCATCCCCATCAGATCGATCAATGTCGGGACAATGTCCGCCAGGCGTCCGCCCTCGCGGAGCCGGTAAGACGAACCCGCGTTCACCAGAAGGAACGGCACGGGATTGGTCGTATGGGCGGTAAAGGGTTCCCCCGTTTCCTCGTCGATCATCTGTTCCGCATTTCCATGGTCGGCGCAGATAAACATCTGCCCGTCCACCTCCTTGATGGCGTCCACCGCTTTCCCGACACACGCGTCCACCGCTTCAATCGCCTTGATGGCCGCCGCCTCCACACCGGTATGCCCGACCATATCCGGGTTGGCAAAATTGATGATGATCACATCATACAAGCCGGAACGGATGGCTTCCACCAGCTTTTCACATACCTCGTAGGCGCTCATCTCAGGCTTCAGGTCATACGTCGCTACTTTCGGTGAATCAACCAGGATCCGGGTCTCCCCTTCGTTTGGTTTTTCCACGCCGCCGTTAAAGAAAAACGTCACATGGGCGTACTTTTCTGTTTCTGCGATCCGCGCCTGCTTCAGGCCATTCTTTGCCAGGAATTCCCCGAAAGTATTTGTGATCTCTTCCTTGACAAAGGCAATCTGTTTGTTCGGGATCGTGACGTCATATTCGGTAAAGCAGACGTAAGTAGCCCGGATCCTTTTTCCCCTGTCAAATCCGTCAAAATCATCCGCGCAGAATGCCCGGGTGATCTCCCTCGCGCGGTCCGGGCGGAAATTGAAAAAGATAATGGAATCGCCATCTTCGATCACTGCCAGAGGCTTCCCCTCTTTTTCCACCACAACCGGGAGCACAAACTCATCGGTCACGTCCTTGTCATAGGAAGCCTGGATCCCTGCCGGGGCGCTTTCTGCCCGCACCCCCTCGCCGTAAACGAGCGCGCGGTATGCCTTTTCGACACGCTCCCAGCGGTTATCACGGTCCATGGCATAGTAACGCCCCATCACGGTCGCCACCTCTCCAACGCCGACTTCCTTCATCTTTGCTTCCAGCTCTTCTACATACTCTTTGCCGGATGCCGGCGGCGTGTCCCGCCCGTCCAGGAAACCATGCACATATACCTTTTTGATCCCCTGGCGCTTTGCAAGCGCCAAAAGCCCGTAAAGGTGGGTATTGTGGCTGTGTACGCCTCCGTCCGATACCAGTCCGTACAAATGCAGGGCGCTGTTATTCTTCTTTACATTTTCACAGGCTGACAAAAGCGCTTTGTTTTCAAAAAAATCCCCGTCCTGGATCGATTTCGTGATCTTTGTCAGATCCTGGTAGACAATCCTGCCCGCCCCCATATTCAGATGGCCGACCTCGGAATTGCCCATCTGCCCTTCCGGAAGCCCGACCGCCATCCCGCTGGCATTGCCCTTCACAAACGGGCATTCCGCCATCAGCCTTTCCATCACCGGCCGCTTCGCCTGCGCGATTGCATTTCCTTCTCTCTTTTCATTCAGCCCGTAACCATCCAGGATCATCAGCACTGTTGGTTTTTTCCTCATTCTTCCACGCTCCTTTTACAGTCCGTCGTTACAATTCCCAGCCATGCAAGAGGACAAAGGGCTGCCGCAAAAGAATTCCGCGGCAGCCCCTGGCTCCTTTAATAATTTACGATCTTCCCAAAATCCGCCTTGAGGGATGCCCCGCCTACAAGCCCGCCGTCAATGTCCGCCTGCGCAAACAGCTCCGCCGCGTTCCCGGCATTGACAGAACCGCCGTACTGGATCCGGATTTCCTGCGCTGTCGCCTCATCGTAGACCTCCGCGACGCACGAACGGATCCCGGCGCAGACTTCCTCCGCCTGACCTGTGGTCGCTGTCTTCCCGGTCCCGATCGCCCAGATCGGCTCATAGGCGATCACCATTTTCTTTGCCTGATCCGCAGTGACATTCCAAAGCCCAACCTTCACCTGCTGGCGGATAAAGTCCATCGTCACCCCTTGTTCCCTCTGCTCCAGCGTCTCGCCGCAGCACATGATCGGCGTGAGGCCATGCTCAAACGCTTTCCGGACCTTTTTATTGACGATCCCGTCTGTCTCCGCAAAATACTCTCTTCTCTCGGAATGTCCGATAATCACGTATTCCACTCCGGCATCCGTCAGCATGTCCGGGGCAATCTCGCCCGTGTACGCGCCCTTCTCCTCATAATACATGTTTTCCGCCCCAACCTTGATATTGCTGCCCTTGCAAGCCTCCACAACCGGGACGATATCGATCGCCGGCACGCAGAACACAACATCCACATCATCATTGGCCACCAGCGGTTTCAGTTCTTCCACCAAAGCAACTGCCTCGCTCGGCGTCTTGTTCATCTTCCAGTTCCCCGCTATGATTTTCTTCCTGTCCATCTATGCTCCTCCTTTTCCTGCCTGTTTTGAAAACTTCCTGCATCTGCCCCGCTGATACACCGCTTTTATCTGTCATTGGCCGCCGCTACGCCTGGAAGCTCCTTGCCCTCCAGGAATTCAAGGGAAGCGCCGCCTCCTGTAGAGATATGCGTCATCTTCCCGCCGTAGCCAAGCTGGTTGACCGCCGCCGCCGAATCGCCGCCGCCGATGATCGTGACCGCATCCGTGTCCGCCAGCGCCTTTGCCATCGCTTCCGTCCCCGCCGCGAAATTCGGCATCTCAAAGCAGCCCATCGGCCCGTTCCATACGACCGTCCTCGCATCCTTCACAGCCCCGCCAAACAGCTTCGCTGTCTCCGGCCCGATATCAAGCCCTTGCCAGCCGTCCGGGATATCCCCGGCTTTCACCACTTTTTTATTGGCATCATTGGAAAAATCATCTGCGATGACCGTGTCCACCGGAAGCAAAAGCTTGACTCCTTTTTCTTCTGCTTTCCTGATCATCTTCAACGCGTATTCGCAGTAATCCGCCTCCAGCAAGGACTTCCCAACGCTTCCGCCCTGCGCCTTGCTGAACGTATAAGACATGCCGCCGCCAATCATCAGGGTATCGACCTTTTCCAACAGGTTCTCGATCACGGAAATCTTGCTGGAAACCTTTGCCCCGCCAAGGATAGCCACAAACGGCCGCTGCGGGTTATCGACCGCGTTCCCAAGGAAATCGATCTCTTTCTGCATGAGGTATCCGACAACCGCAGTATCCACATACTTCGCCACGCCCACATTGGAGCAATGCGCACGGTGCGCCGTCCCAAACGCGTCATTGACAAATACATCGCAGATAGAGGCCAGCTCCTTGCTGAAAGCCTCGCCGTTCTTTGTCTCTTCGGCACGGTAACGGGTATTTTCCAGCAAGAGGATCTCCCCGTCCTGCATCGCGTCCACCGCCGCTTTCACAGAAGCATCCACCACGGTATCGCTGGGGACAAACTTCACTTCCTGCCCAAGCAGCTCAGACAGGCGCACAGCCACCGGCGCCAGCGACATCTCCGGCTTCGGCTCTCCCTTTGGCTTCCCAAGATGGGAGCAGAGGATCACCCTGCCGCCGTCCGACGCCAGTTTTTTAATCGTAGGGAGTGCGGCAACCAGGCGGTTTTCATCGGTAATCTTTCCATCGATCAACGGAACATTGAAATCACATCTGCAAAGCACCCTTAAGCCCTTTACCTGGATGTCATCCACTGATTTTTTATTCAGCATTCTATTCTCCTCCTAATGAACCTTAAAAAGTCCGGCCCACATTGACCGGACCCTTTTGTAACATGAGTCTTTTCTGTCCGTAACTGAGATTGATCTGGCATACAGCATCATCAAGCCTGCCCGTATCCTATAGGGCAAACCCCATCCCCGCAAAGCATTACGCCAACTCTGCAAAATACTTGATCGTGCGGACCATCTGGCTGGTGTAGGAATTCTCATTGTCATACCAGGAGACAACCTGCACTTCCGTCGTGCCGTTGTCTAACGGAAGCACCATCGTCTGGGTCGCATCAAACAGGGAACCGTACCTCATGCCGATCACATCGCTGGATACGATTTCGTCTGTGTTGTAGCCAAAGGACTCCGTAGAGGCCGCTTTCATCGCCGCATTGACCCCCTCCGCCGTCACATTGCCCTCTACGACCGCTGTCAGGATCGTGGTAGAGCCGGTCGGGGTCGGGACACGCTGCGCCGCGCCGATCAGCTTGCCCTTCAGTTCCGGGATGACAAGGCCGATCGCCTTTGCCGCGCCTGTACTGTTGGGGACGATATTGACCGCTGCCGCGCGGGATCTCCTCAGATCGCCTTTCCGCTGCGGCCCGTCCAGCGTCATCTGGTCGCCGGTATACGCATGGATCGTCTGCATGATGCCGGATTTGATCGGCGCAAAATCGTTCAACGCCTTTGCCATCGGGGCCAGGCAGTTCGTCGTGCAGGAAGCCGCGGAAATCACCGTATCCTCCGGCTTTAACTCTGTGTGGTTCACATTGTATACGATTGTCGGCAGGTCATTGCCTGCAGGCGCGGATATGACAACTTTCCTCGCCCCGGCTTTCACATGCGCGGATGCTTTCTCTTTGGAAGTATAGAAACCGGTACACTCAAGGACAACGTCTACGCCGATCTCTCCCCACGGAAGCTCCTGCGCGTTCGCCTTTGCGTAAATCTTGATCTCTTTCCCATCGACGATGATCGAATCCTCCGTGGACTCAACCTTGTCACACAAAGCATACCTGCCCTGTGATGAGTCGTACTTCAGCAAATGTGCAAGCATCTTCGGGGAAGTCAGGTCGTTGATGGCTACAACCTCATATCCTTCCGCCCCGAACATCTGCCTGAACGCCAGACGCCCAATCCGTCCAAATCCATTGATCGCTACTTTTACTGCCATGATTCATTCCTCCTAAAGTTTTGTTTCGTCAAGTGTCAGTTCTGATAATTTCCCTTCGTCTTTGTTAAAGAATCATCAACCAGAGCCATTGTACTAAATTTTATACAAAATTTCAAGCCCTTTTCCAATTTTAAGCCATCGGCGTGTTCCCAACCACGGCCCCTCCCTCCTACATGATTTTGCGAAAGCTGGGGACCCTTTGCTGAAATTCGGTATAATACCTGAATCCGCAGGCTTCTAAGACCTCGGAAGCTTTCGCGAAATCATACGCGATATGCTCCGGCCTGTGCGCGTCCGACCCGACAGTGATGATTTCCCCTCCCAGCTTCCGGTAACGCTTCAGGATGTCCGGATGGGGATGCGCGAACGCAAGACCGTACTTCCATCCCGCTGTATTGAGCTCGATCCCTTTGCCAAGTTCGATCACCCGTCTCAGGATCGCATCGATTTCCTCCGAAAACCTCTGGTACGAATATCGCTCTGCCTGGGTTTTCCCATACCTTACCATGTAATCCATATGCCCCAGCACGTCGAAATCCGAAAATCCCCTGATGTCCTCATACATCTCTTGAAACATGAGATGATAAACCTCCTCGTCCGGGCGGTTTTGAAATGGGATCCCTGTAGAAGCGTCGTTCCCTTCCAGGGAATGGGCGGAGCAGATCACAAAATCAAACGGATGATCCCCCACCAGCCTCTCGAAAAACCCGCCCAGATGTGGCCGTATCCCGGCTTCAATGCCTATGCGGATCTTCATTTGCCCCCGGTATTTTTCTTTCAAGGGCTGCAATACCCGGAAATATTCCTCCACGTCAAAAATGTTCTCCGGCCCCCACGCAAACTCATCCTTGTCATAATGGTCGGTAAAACACACCGCCGAAAGCCCCCGTTCCAACGCCCCGCGTACCATCGTCTCCGGCGTGCTCTCTGAATCGTGGGAAAAACAGGTATGCATATGCGCATCTGTCCGTATCATGCTTCCCCTCCTGTCCTCTCGTAGCTGAATCCTTTTTTCCACTCCGTACCATAGCACGCACCTTTTTACATGTCAAGAATTTCCTGCTTCGCAGTCCGCTTTGCAAGAAATACACAGCTTCTTACGTGCAAGCACGGCGAGTCTATAGATTTATTGCAGATTGGCCGTGAATTAAGAACTGTTTTTTGGAAGATTACGATTATGCTAGCCTCTGTGCCAGAGATTTGGTACAATAAAAAGGTAAGGGGCGTTTTTGCAAAACAGACGGTAAATACCGCCCCGCACCGTTACCATGGGCGGCCTCCAAGGCTGCGGAAAATAACGATGGATCTAGAGCATGGAGGGACATTGATATGAGCCAGACAGTTTACCGGGTCTCCGTCGGAGACCATGTTTACGAATACCCACAAGGAACGTCCTATCTCCGGATCGCGGAGGACTTTCAGGCGGATGACCCTTGCGATATCGTTCTTGCTTTTGTGGACGGAAAATTACAGGAATTGAACAAACGGCTGAAAAAAAACTGCCGGATGTCCTTTGTGAGCGTAGCGTCGGACAGCGGGCATATGGCTTACCGAAGAAGCATGAGCTTCCTGATGGTCAAAGCGGTCTACGATGTGGCGCACCATGAAAACATCGAAAAAGTCCGCGTCCACTTTTCCGTTGGGAAAGGGTTTTACTGTACAATCAAAGGAAATGTGGCCTTGGACCAGGTGTTTTTAGGACAGGTGGAGGAGCGGATGCGGGAGCTTGTCCGTATGGATCTGCCGATCGAAAAGCATACGGTCCATACCCATGACGCGATCGAACTGTTCCATGAGTATGGGATGTATGACAAGGAGAAACTGTTTTATTACCGCCGGGCGTCCAGGGTCAATATTTACCGTATGAACGAGTTTGAAGATTATTATTATGGTTATATGGTTCCAAGCACGGGATACCTGAAATATTTTAAGTTGTATCTTTATGATGAAGGGTTTGTGCTGCAGATGCCGGAACAGGATACGCCGGACAGGCTGCCTGCATTCGCCCCGCGCAAGAAACTGTTCCAGGTGCGTAAAGAAGCGGTAAAATGGGGAGATATGCAAGGAATCGAGACCGTTGGCGACTTAAACGAACAGGTGACGAAAGGCGACGTCCAGCAGTTGGTCCTGGTGCAGGAGGCTTACCAGGAAAAAAAGATTGCGGAGATCGCAGAGATGATCTGCGGCCGGCCGGAGGTAAAGTTTATCCTGATCGCAGGGCCGTCGTCTTCCGGGAAAACGACCTTTTCCCACCGGCTATCCATCCAGCTGCGTGCCAATGGGATGTCGCCGCACCCGATTGCCGTGGACAATTATTTTAAAGAACGGGAGGAAACGCCCAGGGATGAAAACGGGGAATACGATTTTGAATGTCTTGGGGCGGTGGACGTGGCGTTGTTCAACAGACAGATGCAAGGACTCCTGGATGGGCAATCCGTCGTGCTTCCGACCTTCAATTTCCGCACAGGGCATAAGGATTTCCAGGGCGCTCCAAAAAAGCTCGGAAAAAATGATGTCCTGGTGATCGAAGGGATCCATTGCCTGAACCCGGAGCTTACCAAGCTGCTGCCAGATGCACATAAATTTAAAATCTACATCAGCGCCCTGACCCAGTTAAATATTGATGAACACAACCGGATCCCCAGTACGGATGGGCGGCTGCTGCGCAGGATCGTGCGGGATTCACGCACAAGGGGGACCAATGCCAGGGAAACGATCCGCAGATGGGATTCCGTGCGCAGAGGGGAGGAAAACAACATTTTCCCCTATCAGGAGGAAGCGGACATGATGTTCAACTCTGCCCTGATCTACGAGCTGGCAGTCCTGAAGCCTTACGTAGAGCCGCAGTTATTTGTGATCGACAGAGGGTGCCCGGAATATGTGGAGGCCAAGCGGCTGCTGAAATTCCTGGACTATTTTGTGGGGATCGGAAGTGAGAACGTCCCGCCAAATTCCCTGCTGCGGGAATTTGTGGGAGGCGGATGCTTTGGCCTGTAACCCCCCACGCCGCATGGGTGTTTTGCCAGGAAGGAAAGCGGGACTGGCGCATAAGGTATCCGTCATTTCCCGCCGGTGCGCAAAAAGCTACTTTCAAGTATAAAAGAAAACGGGTACGCATAGACTGTATCAGCAGGATTAAGGGGGTATCGGCATGGATACATTTCAGTTATACAGTGATATGAAAGCCCGTACAAACGGAGAAATCTACATTGGAGTGGTAGGACCGGTGCGTTCCGGGAAGTCAACCTTTATCAAGCGGTTTATGGACATTCTGGTACTCCCGCGCATGGAGGATGAGAATGTGAAGAAACGCACGCAGGATGAGCTTCCGCAGTCTGCTTCCGGGAAAACGATTATGACGACGGAACCGAAGTTCGTGCCGAAGGAGGCGGCGGAGATTCCCTTGTCAGAGGATATCAGCGTCCGGATCCGGCTGATCGACTGCGTGGGGTATATGGTGGAAGGGGCCAGCGGCCATATCGAGGGGGAAGGGGAACGGATGGTCAAGACCCCGTGGTTTGAAGGCGAGATCCCATTCACGAAAGCGGCCGGCGTCGGGACGCGGAAGGTCATCCACGACCATGCGACGATAGGCATTGTCGTGACGACGGACGGCAGCATCGGCGAGATCGAGCGTTCCGCTTACCTGCCCGCAGAAGAACAGACGGTACGGGAACTCCAGTCCATCGGGAAGCCCTTTATCGTCCTGGTGAATGCCCGGCATCCTTTCGGGGATGAGGCGAAGAAAACGGCGCAGGAAATCTCAGCCCGTTACGGGGTGAATGCCCTCCCGGTCAACTGCGAGCAGTTAAAGGAGGAGGATATTTACCGGATCCTGCAGGAAATCCTCTATGAATTCCCGGTTTCAGAGGTTCAGTTTTTTATCCCGAAATGGGTGGAGATTTTGGGGATGGACCATGCGATAAAAAAAGACCTGCTCATCCATATCCGCAAAGCGTTGGACGAGATGAACGAAATCCGGGATGCCACCAGGGTTTTAGACTTCCCGGACAGTCCCTATATCGATGACTGGAAAGTGGAAAAGATTGAGATGGATACCGGGTGCGTACATATACGGGTCGGCATTGAGGAACAGTTTTATTACGAAACGCTCAGCGAGATCACCGGGATGCAGATCGCAGGGCAAAGGGAACTGGTGTCCGCCATGAAAAATTTGTCCCGCATGAAGGAGGAATACGAGGGCATCAAGGATGCGTTCGCTTCGGTGCGGATGAAAGGATACGGCATGGTAAGCCCGGTGAAGGAAGAAATCAGGCTGGATCCCCCGGAGATCATCAAACAGGGAAACAAGTACGGGGTCAAGATCCATTCCCAGGCCCCGTCCATCCATCTGATCCGCGCCAACATTGAGACGGAAATCGCCCCGATCGTGGGCAATGAGCAGCAGGCAAAGGATCTGATCGAGTACCTGAACAAGATGAGCGATACATCGGAAGGCATCTGGGAGACGAATATTTTCGGGAAATCCGTGGAAGACCTGGTGATGGACGGGATGAGGAGCAAGATGATGCAGATCACGGATGAAAGCCAGGAGAAGCTTCAAAATACCATGCAGAAAATCGTCAACGACAGCAACGGGGGTATGGTGTGCATTATCATATGAGACAAGGGAGGTCCCTAGTATCATAACAATTCCAGGGCATACACTTTGAAACTGCCACATATATTTCAACGACAGCAAAATGAACGGAGCAGAAATGTGAATGACCGCAGAATGCGCAGAATGATCCTTTATTTATCTATGCTGGCCCTGATATGCTACAGTACCGTACGTTTGATCCCGGACGCGCAGCAAGACGAAGCTCCCACGGCACAGCCTCTCCCAGCGGACGGGGAGGCTGCCCGCGAGCCGGAACAGTTATACGCCCAGTCGGCGGTATTGATGGATGCCGACAGCGGGCGTGTTTTGTTTGAGAAAAACGGGGAAGAAGTCCGGCCGATGGCAAGCACGACGAAAATCATGACCTGTATCCTGACGCTCGAACAGATGGAAGAAGGCCAGGAGGCCGTTGTATCCGAATATGCGGCCAGCCAACCGAGGGTCCGGCTGGGGGCTGTGGAAGGCCAGAGGTTTTTAGTCCAGGATCTGCTTTATTCCCTCATGCTGGAATCCCACAATGATACTGCGGTGATCCTGGCAGAAGCGATCGGAGGCTCCGTGGAAGGATTTGTGGGGCAGATGAACCGGAAAGCCAGGGAGTTGGGCTGCCTGGATACACATTTTGTAACCCCCAACGGGCTGGACCAGGAGGACGGGGAGGGCATCCATGCCACGACAGCCGTGGATTTAGCGAGGATGATGAAATACTGTATTATGGATTCCCCGAAGAAAGAAGAATTTCTGGAAGTCACAAGGACGCAGGATTATACTTTCCAGGATTTGGATGGGAAGCAGGGCTATGCCTGCCAGAACCACAATGCCTTTTTGTCCATGATGGAAGGGGCGCTGAGCGGGAAAACCGGTTTTACAGGTAATGCAGGCTATTGCTATGTCGGTTCGCTCCGAAGGGACGGCCGGACATTTATCGTTGCCTTGCTGGCATGCGGCTGGCCGGACCATAAAAGCTATAAGTGGCAGGATACAAAAAAACTGATGACGTATGCCTGTGAAAACTATGAATACCGGACCGTCTGGAAGGAACCGGAATTGCCGCAGGTCACAGTGGTTTCCGGTGTGGACCGGACGGATTCCTTTGCAAGCGGCGCGAAAGTACCGGTAGGCGTCCGGGGCGGGGACGGGTTCCAATTTCTTCTCAGGAAGGATGAGACGGTACAGACAAGGCTGGAGGTGGAACAAGAATTGACGGCGCCTGTATCGAAAAACCAGGCTGTGGGTGTTTACCAGTATTATCTAGATGGGGAATTGATCCGGGAATTCCCGGTTGTGGCGTTGGAATCTGTAAAAGAAAGAACCTGGCAGTGGTGCGCGGACCTGGTGATGGGCTGGTTTCTCCTGTGACAGCCCTTGTAAATTTAGGGGTCATTTGAAGCAGGAAAAAGGCAGGAAAAAGAGCAATCAGGGTTTGACCGGGCATTCCGTTTGCGGTATGATAGGGTTGCTTTGCATGGCGCGGGTCCCCCGCGCTATGGAACATTCCTGACCGCCAATCGTAACATGGAGACCATTATGGAACGATATAGATGTTTTTTATTGGCATTATGTGCCGCCCTTTTATCGGGCTGCAGCGCCCCGGAGGAAGCTTCCGGGCTGACTTATACGGATACCCTGTTCGACACCGTCATCACGATCCAGATTTTGGATGACGCTGATGAAAGCGTACTGGAAGGCTGTAAGGAATTATGCGTCGATTACGACAAAAAATTTTCTTATACCGACAAGGAAAGCGAAATCTATCAAATCAACCATGCGGGCGGCTTGCCTGTAGAAGTTTCAGACGATACGGTAAAGCTATTGGAGGAGGGCATACGCTACAGCGAACTATCCGATGGGGCTTTCGACCTGACCATCGGAGCAGTCTCCGGGCTTTGGGATTTTCACGGGGAGGACAGCACAGTCCCCGATGACGGCGCCATTGAAAATGCACTCCCCCATGTCAATTACCGGAACATCCAGATCCAGGGAAACCAGGTCTGGCTAAGCGACCCGGAAAGCGCCCTGGACGTAGGCGCCATCGCCAAGGGCTATATCGCGGACCGGTTAAAAGACTACCTCACGGACCAGGGCGTAGGCAGCGCGCTGATCAATCTGGGTGGGAATGTCCTCGCGATAGGGGAAAAGCCGGACGGCTCCCCCTACAACATTGGGATCCAAAAGCCTTTTGATGAAGGAGGGCAGCCGATCACCTCGGTGCAGGTTTCCGGCCAGTCTGTTGTCACAGCCGGGACCTATCAGCGGTATTTCAAACAGGAGGGCAAGTTATACCACCATATCCTGGACCCCCAAACCGGATATCCCTGTGAGAACGGGCTGGCCAGCGTCACCGTCATCACCGGTTCCTCGCTCTCTGCGGATGCGCTCAGCACTACCTGTTTCCTGCTCGGATATGAAAAAGGCTCCGCGCTCATCCGTCAGATTGACGGGGCGGAAGCCATCTTCATTTCAGATGAAAACAAAATACTATGATACCACGGACTGCGCCAGGCCAAATCTTCCCTACCTGAAATAATCCACCCCGGCCTCGAAGATCTTCATATCCTGCTCACCGTAAATATTGACCGCCACGCTCCTTGAACGCCGTTCCGAATGCGCCATCTTCCCCAGCGCCCGCCCGTCCGGGCTTGTAATCCCTTCGACCGCCATATACGACCCGTTGACATTCCATTCCTCGTCCATCGTCACATGTCCGTTGGGGCTGCAGTACTGAGTCGCCACCTGCCCATTGGCAAACAGCCGTCCAAGCTGCTCCTGGTCCGCCACAAACCTCCCTTCACCGTGGGAAGCCGGGTTCGTATACACGCCTCCAAGCTCCGCCTTGCGAAGCCAGGGGGATTTATTGGCCACCACCTTCGTATAAACCATTTTAGAGACATGCCGCCCGATCGTATTGTAGGTCAGCGTCGGGGACGTTTCCGTCTGCCCTGTAATGCTGCCGCCCGGAACCAGCCCCAGCTTCACCAGCGCCTGGAATCCATTGCAGATCCCCAGGACCAGCCCATCCCTTTCATCCAGGAGCTTCATGATCGCTTCCTTTATCTTCTCGTTTTGGAACGCGGTCGCAAAAAACTTCGCGGATCCATCCGGCTCATCTCCTGCGGAGAACCCGCCCGGAAACATCACGATCTGCGCCTCTTTGACGGCTTTTTCGTATACGCTGACGGAATCGCGGATATCCGCAGCGTCCAGGTTCCGGAAAACCTTTGTCACCACCCTGGCGCCCGCCCGTTCAAAAGCTTTCCCGCTGTCATACTCGCAGTTGGTTCCCGGCATCACCGGGATGAACACGGTCGGCTGCGCGATCTTATGGCTGCATATATAGATATCCGGAGCATCATACAGCCTGACAGGGACTTCCTGCTCCTGTCCCTGGGCGCGGGAATTGGTCCTGAACACATTCTCTAACGGTTCTTTCCACGCCTTTTCCGCTTCCGCCTCTGAGATCACCATGTCCCGGTAGGTAAAGGATGCGTCATCCGTCACCTCCCCGATGCATGTACAGACAGGAAAGACCTCTGCGCAACACCTTTCCTCACAGCCTGGCAGGCCAAAGCAAAGCAGGCCTGGCGCATCCGCGGGAACTTCCGCGACAATATCGCCAAACGCCGGGGCAAACAGATCCCTCGCGTCCACATCATCGGAAAGCCTGACGCCCATCCGGTTCCCGAACGCCATCTTGCTTAAAGCCGCCGCCAGCCCATGCCTGTCCAACGCGTAAGCCGCCTTGATGATTCCTGCACGGGCTGCTTTCGTGAATGCCCCGTACAATTCCTTCACTTTTTCATAGTCCGGCACATCGTAAGCGTCTGTCGGGATCCGCAGCCATACCAGCTTATCCCCGGCATTTTTCAGCTCCGGCGAAACAATGTCTTTTTCCCTGGCCACATCCACCGCAAAGGAAACCAACGTCGGCGGTACGTCTATATCTTCAAACGTCCCTGACATCGAATCTTTCCCGCCGATGGACGCCAGGGCGAAGCCAACCTGTGCGCTGTACGCCCCCAGAAGCGCCGAAAATGGCTGGCTCCAGCGGTGCGGATCCTGCGTCATGCGCTGGAAATACTCCTGGAAACTAAAGTGGATGTTCCGGTAATCCCCTCCGTTTGCCACAATCTTCGCCACCGATTCCGTAACCGCGTAAATGGCGCCGTGATAGGGGCTCCACGTTGAAAGATACGGGTCAAACCCGTAACTCATCATCGTCACGGTATCACAGTCCCCTTCCAGCACCGGGAGCTTTGCCACCATCGCCTGTGTCTCGGTAAGCTGGTACTGCCCGCCATGGGGCATATAGACAGACCCCGCGCCGATAGAGCCGTCAAACATCTCCACCAGCCCCTTCTGGGAACAAACATTCAGATCCGCCAGGACGGAAAGCCATTTCCTGCGTACATCCGCCACCTCTTCCCTGCGTAGGATACAGTCCCTCCGGGCCGGGATGTCCACAGTGACGCTGGTTTCCTGGCGTGCGCCGTTCGTATCCAGGAATGCCCTCGACAAATCAACA
This sequence comes from uncultured Dorea sp., assembly GCA_964650695.1. Taxonomy (GTDB): domain Bacteria; phylum Bacillota; class Clostridia; order Lachnospirales; family Lachnospiraceae; genus CAZYVA01. The sequence goes on from CAZYVA010000018.1 coordinate 20,137, forward strand.
ATCTCTTTGCCGCGCCAGAGAAGCTTTAGCCTTGCCTCCTCCGTCACCACGGCTACCCGCGCCGCTTCCAGGTTTTCTTCCTTTGCGAAGCCCATGAACGCAGCCTCGTCCTTTGGGTCTACCACAACCGCCATACGTTCCTGCGACTCGGAAATCGCAATCTCCGTCCCGTCAAGGCCCGCATATTTTTTCGGGACTTTGTCCAGGTCCACCTTTAATCCATCCGCCAGCTCGCCGATCGCCACTGACACGCCGCCCGCGCCAAAATCATTGCACCTCTTAATCAGGCGGCTGACCTCCTCCCGGCGGAACATCCGCTGGATTTTCCGCTCTGTCGGCGCGTTCCCTTTTTGCACTTCTGCCCCACAGGTGGCCGTGGACTCCACCGTATGCACTTTAGAAGAACCGGTCGCGCCGCCGCAGCCGTCCCGCCCGGTACGGCCGCCCAGCAAGATGACCACATCCCCCGGAGCCGGGGCCAGACGCCGCACCGCGCGCCTTGGGGCGGCGCCCATGACCGCGCCGATTTCCATCCGTTTCGCCACATAGTTGGGATGGTAGATTTCCTTCACCAATCCTGTCGCCAGCCCGATCTGGTTGCCATAAGAGCTGTATCCGCGCGCCGCTTCCCTGACAAGCTTTTTCTGTGGAAGCTTCCCTTTCAAAGTATCCTGCACCGAAACTGTCGGGTCTGAAGCCCCTGTGACGCGCATCGCCTGATACACATACGTGCGTCCGGATAATGGGTCGCGGATCGCACCGCCAAGGCAGGTTGCCGCGCCGCCGAAAGGTTCGATCTCCGTCGGGTGGTTATGCGTCTCATTTTTAAAATTTACCAGCCACTCTTCCTGGACGCCGTCCACCGTCACCGGGACGACGATGCTGCAGGCATTGATCTCCCCGGATTCCTCCTGGTCAGAAAGCTTCCCTTCCTTTTTCAGCTTCCGCATCGCCATCAGCGCCAGATCCATCAGGCAGACATACGGATCGTCCCTGCTTCCGAAAACCTCGCCGCGATCCTGCAGGTACTCCTTATACGTCTTTTCCATCGGTACCCGGTAATCCCCCTCCCCGAATGAGATTTCCTTAAGCTCCGTGGAAAACGTAGTGTGCCGGCAGTGGTCGGACCAATAAGTATCCAGCACACGGATCTCCGTCATGGTCGGGTCGCGGTCTTCCTCTTTCCGGAAATAATTGCGGATATGCAAAAAATCCCGGAAAGTCATAGCCAGCCCCAGCGAACCATAAAGCGCCCGGAATTCCTCCTGGGGCATATCCCTGAACCCGTCAAGGACCGCCACATCGTCCGGCTCCTCAAAATGCGCTGCCAGCGTCCCCGGCTTTTCCTCCGCCGCTTCCCTGGAGTCCACCGGATTGATGCAATGGCGCTTGATCGCAAGAAGTGCATCTTCGGAAACCCTGCCCGACTCCCCCTGGATCAGATACGTGGTGGCCGTGCGGATGATCGGCTGTTCGTCCTCATTCATAAACCGGATGCACTGCTCGGCGGAGTCCGCCCTCTGGTCAAACTGCCCTGGCAGGTACTCCACGGAAAACATGCTTGTCCGCTCCGCCTCCGGCGCTTCCTCCCGGTACAAAACATCGACCGGAGGCTCGCAAAAGATCCCATTGCAGGCTTTTTCAAACGTTTCCTCCGAAACATTTTCCACATCGTACCGGATCAGGATCCGGACACCTGCCACATCCGTGATCCCAAGGTATCCCCGGATCTCATGCTTTAAATCCTCCGCCTGCACCGCAAACTCCGGTCTTTTCTCGACATATACCCGCTTCACACCGCTCATTTGCTTTCCTCCTCCTGTTTTAGCCATCGTGCTTATACGATTTATTCTATCGGTTCTCATCATTTTAGGCAACCTTTTTCTACAGTAACGGCATCATTTTGTGCTCCAGTTGTCCTTTGCGGCCTCTCCCTTGCGTTTATTCTCAAAATGAAGGAAACGGTTGACGGACTTTCAAACATAGGATATGATTATAAATCAGAGTGTAAAAAGCCAAACAAATGCCAACCAAAACAGAAAGTCACGGAGGCGGGAATATGACAGGTGCATATAAGGAATGGCCAAAAGAAGACCTGACGGCGTTAAAGGATAAGCTGGAAGCGGAATATAAGGAGATAAAAGCACGGGGGCTGATGCTGGATATGTCCAGGGGGAAGCCGTCATTAGAACAGTTGAATCTTTCTATGGAGATGATGGATGTGCTGGACAGCACTTCCGTCCTGGTCAGCGAGGCCGGGGTTGACTGCCGCAATTACGGGGAACTGGAAGGGATCCTGGAAGCAAAGCAGCTTCTGGCGGATATGATCGAAGTTCCGAAGGAGAATATCATTATTTTTGGGAATTCCAGCCTGAATGTGATGTTTGATACGATTTCCCGGTGCATGACCCATGGGGTGATGGGGCATACGCCGTGGTGCAAGCTGGATCAGGTGAAGTTTTTATGCCCGGTCCCTGGATATGACCGGCATTTTGCGATCACGGAATATTTTGGGATCGAGATGGTGCCAGTCCCGATGACTCCGACAGGCCCGGATATGGATATCGTAGAAAAGCTGGTGCGTTCGGACGAATCCGTGAAGGGGATCTGGTGCGTGCCGAAATATTCCAACCCACAGGGGATCACATATTCGGACAGGACGGTACACCGTTTTGCCACGCTGCGCCCGGCGGCGCCGGATTTCCGGATTTTCTGGGACAATGCCTACAATGTCCACCACCTGTATGATGACCGGCAGGACTTTCTGATCGAGATCTTGATGGAATGCAAAAAAGCCGGCCATGCAGATATGGTTTACAAGTTTTCCTCGACATCAAAGATCAGTTTCCCAGGTTCGGGGATCGCTGCAATCGCGGCCTCGGAAGGAAACCTTGTGGATATCCGCCGCCACATGAAATATCAGACCATCGGGCACGACAAATTAAACCAGTTAAGGCATGTGAGATATTTTAAGGACATCCATGGGATCGTAAAGCATATGAAGAAACACGCCAAGATCCTACGTCCGAAGTTTGAGCTGGTCATTTCTACCCTGGAGCGGGAACTGGGCGGCCTGGGGATCGCGTCATGGACGAACCCGCACGGCGGGTATTTTATATCGTTTGATTCCATGGAAGGCTGCGCAAAGGCGATTGTCGCGAAAGCAAAGGAAGCGGGGCTTGTGATGACTGAAGCGGGGGCTGCGTTCCCCTACGGCAAAGACCCGAAAGACACCAATATCCGGATCGCCCCATCGTATCCATCCTGTGCGGAATTGCAGGAAGCAATGGATTTATTTACGCTTTGTGTAAAGCTGGTGAGCGTGGATAAAATACTGGAAAATAAAAAATAAAAAAGGCGGCCGCATCGGTTACTATTCCGCGTGCGGCGGCCTTTTCAGACAGTTCTTTGGCCCTTGGGGAT
>CAZYVA010000019.1:0-22816 GCA_964650695.1 uncultured Dorea sp.
CGGGGAGTTTGGAAAAGTCTTGTAAACATCTGTGTTTGCAGGATTTTTTGTTATATTGCCGCAGCAACGCCGAGGCATGCAACTGTGGGGGTTTATGGCCGGTAAAAGACGAAGGGGGCCTAAAAATGGGCGCAGGTATTTCAAATGAAAGAATAGAAAATATAAAGGAAATCCAAACACAGACGCGAGCGATCCTGGAGGAACTTCTGGAAACCGCGAAGCTGGAGCAAGACGACATGGTCGTCATCGGATGCTCTTCCAGCGAAGTAGCCAGCCGGAAAATTGGAACATTTTCCAGCGAGGAAATTGGGAAAGCAATTTTTGAAACCATTTATCAAATCCTTGCGGATAGGAAGCTGTATCTGGCTGCCCAGTGCTGTGAGCATTTAAACCGGGCGCTCATTATCGAAAAAGAGGCTGCAAAAGCAAACAGGATCCCGATCGTCAATGTTGTTCCGCAGCTGAAAGCGGGCGGTTCCTTTGCGACGGCCGCATATCATGGATTCAAACATCCTGTCGCGGTGGAAGCTCTCCAGGCGCAGGCAGGAATGGATATCGGGGATACTTTAATCGGAATGCATCTGGCTCCGGTAGCTGTCCCCGTGCGTACAAAGATGAGCCGGGTCGGCGGGGCACACGTCGTATGCGCCCGCACAAGAGCAAAATGCATTGGCGGGGCGCGGGCAGCGTATGACGAAAAAATAGGGTAAAAGCATAAAGGACGGCAGCCATGAATTATGCGAAAATAAAGGAATACGATATCGCGGACGGGCCGGGGGTCAGGGTCAGTCTTTTTGTGTCCGGATGCAGGCATCGCTGTAAAGGATGTTTCAACCCGGAAACCTGGGACTTTGGCTATGGATGTCCCTTTACGGGCGAAACGCGGGAGCACATTTTACAATTATTGGGCAAGCCTTACATCCAGGGATTGACCTTGCTCGGCGGGGAACCATTTGAGCCGGAAAACCAAAAAGAGCTTGTAAAGCTTTTACGCGAGGTCCGCAAGAAGTATCCGCAAAAGGATATCTGGAGCTATACCGGCTTTGTGTATGAACAGGATTTAACGCCGGGGGGCAGGGCATATACGGAAGTTACGGATGAGATGCTTTCCTGTCTGGACGTGCTTGTGGACGGTCCGTTTATAGAGGAGCAGAAGGATATCACGTTAAAATTCCGGGGAAGCAAAAACCAAAGGGTTCTTCCGATAGAAAAAGGGAAAGTTTCCGGACGCCCGCTTTATTTGTAAGTAACACCCCTATGCTGCGTTGGCTCAACGCTGCGGCATGAAATTTTGGGGTTTACTGTAAAACTACTCATCGTCACGAAGCTCGAAAGGACCTCGCTAAGTGCCGCTGAGTACATTCAACTAAGCCTTCCCACACCCTGCAGGGCGTGGCAAGGCAAGTTTCATAGTAATGAAAGGAGAGGTGAAAGATGAGCAGTATACCGGAAAGATTGCACGCGCTGAGGGATTTGATGGAGAAGAAAGGGATCGACGTATACGTGGTTCCAACGGCGGATTTCCATCAGAGCGAATATGTAGGGGAACATTTTAAAGCAAGGAAATACATCACGGGCTTTTCCGGATCCGCAGGTACGGCAGTTGTGACGAAAGACGAGGCGCGTCTTTGGACGGACGGCCGCTATTTTCTCCAGGCGGCGGCGCAATTGAAGGACACAACAGTGGAATTGATGAAGATTGGCGAACCGGACGTCCCGGAGATCCCGGATTATCTGGAAACTGCGTTGAAAGAAGGGCAGACGCTGGGTTTTGACGGGAGGGTCGTCTCGGTCGGAGAGGGACAGGAATATGAAAAAGCTGCAGGAAAATGTGGCGCTAAGATAAACTATAAAGAAGATTTGATTGATGAAATCTGGGAGGACCGCCCGCCGCTTTCCACGGAACCGGCGTTTGCGCTGGGAATTGAGTATACGGGCGAGACTACGGCCAGCAAGCTGGAAAGAATCCGGGAAGAGATGGAAAAAGCAGGCGCGACCGTGCATGTGCTTACGACGATTGATGATATTTGCTGGATTTTAAATATCCGTGGAAATGATATTACATATTTCCCGCTGGTGCTTAGTTACGCATTGATCAAGATGGACAGTGTGGAGTTGTATATCGATGAAAACAAGTTGAGCGAGGAGATCAAAGCGGATCTTGCAAAAGATGGGATCAAGCTTCATCCATACAATGATATTTATGCGGATATTTGTGATATATCCGCTAAGGACACGATCCTGGCAGATCCGGGGAAGCTGAACTACGCGCTGTACCAGAATATCCCGGAAGCTGTGAAGAAAGTAGAGGAGAGAAACCCCGCAATCCTTATGAAAGCCATCAAAAACAAGGTGGAGATCGAGAATATCAAAAAAGCGCAGCTTAAGGACAGCATCGCCCATGTACGCTTCATGAAATGGCTGAAGGAGAATGTAGGCAAAATGGAGATTACGGAGATGAGCGCCTCGGACAAGCTGGATGAGTTCCGGGCGCAGATGGGAGGGTTTATCCGCCCAAGTTTCGCGCCGATTTCCGCTTTTGGTCCCCATGGGGCAATCATTCACTATGAGTCTTCCCCGGAGACGGATATCCCGTTGGAAAAAGGGCAGTTGTACCTGACGGATACAGGCGCGGGCTTCTATGAGGGTTCTACCGATATCACGAGGACCTATGCACTCGGCGAAGTTACACAGGAGATGAAAAACCATTTTACACTGACGGCCATCAGCAACCTGGCGCTTGGCAATGCGAAATTCCTGGAAGGAACTACCGGCCTGGTGCTGGACGTGCTTGCAAGAAAGCCGTTCTGGGATAGAAATTTGAATTTTAATCACGGAACCGGGCATGGCGTGGGTTATTTGTTGAACATCCACGAGGGGCCTGCCGGTTTCCGCTGGGTATACCGCGCCGGGGAGTCCGCAGTCATTAAGGAGGGCATGGTCATCACGGACGAGCCGGGTATTTATATAGAAGGTTCGCACGGCATACGTCTGGAAAATGAACTCCTGGCTTGCAATGGAGAGAAAAACGAGTACGGGCAGTTCATGTATTTCGAAGCGATCACTCTGATCCCGATGGATTTGGATGCGGTGAACCCGGATATCATGACGGCAGAGGAGAAGAAGCTTCTCAACGATTACCACAGGAAAGTCTATGAGACGCTGGCTCCTCATCTGGAAGAAGACGAGAAGCAGTGGCTGGCAAAGTATACAAGGGCTATTTAGCGGCCGTATGGATACCTGCGCGGGGACAAGCGGAAGGAATTTTCGCCGGGCCGGACACCTGCGCGGATCTTCATGGGGCGTGCCGGTTTTGGGGCGGAGGAGGTACTTAAAAAGCTTCCTCCGCGCCCACGACAAGAAAGCAAGCCATACCGTATGGACGGCCGGAGGGCGGCTTGTGCCGGAAGAAGAGCGGGAAACTTACCGGGGACGGTAGCTGTAGGTGTCAAATGAGAAAGGGCCGCGGTATTTACTGTGCGTTATAACTCATAAACGCGTTTAAAATATCAGCGGATTGTTCCTCGGTGTCAAAAATCAACACGAACGGGCCGTTCACCGCAGCAACCTCCATCCCCCCGATCTGGCTGTTCTCGCTGGCTTCCGTATAACGCTCGGAAGACATGTCAAATTCATAAAATTCGACGTTGGAATCGGTAAATTTGCATCCATTTAACGCGCCGATGACTTCCGGGTAAGTGTCGGACGGCTCTCCCGAAACGGTTCCGGAATCCTGCATATATTGAAGAAAATCCTCAAACGAAGCGCTCACCGTTGTCCCGCTTTCGTTGTCCGTCCCGTCGGATTTTCCATCCGCGGCTTCGCCGGATGTATCTGCACCATCCCCATCCGCAAGAAATCCCAAGTGTTCCTCAACAAACGTGTCAATTTTGTTTAAAGCTGCGTCAGGAAGCAGTTCAAATTTGTACAGTCCTAATACGGCAACGCACAGGATAAGCAAAAGGAGGATGAATACCAGGAGAACTTTTAAGAAACCATGGCTTTTTTTCTTTTTTCTCTGCCTGCGTCCGGACGGCGGTCCTGATTTCCCTCTGTTTTTTGAGGATGCCCCCCGGCGGCCCTCATAGAGGCCGCTGTCGTCATCATCGTCATCGTAGTAGGCGTCATCCACACCGTCGTCATCATCGTCATCATAGTAGCCGCCATCTGCGCCGTCATCATCATCGTCATCATAGTAGCCGTCATCCTCGCGGCTTCCATCATCTTCATAATAGCCGTCCGCTTTTTCGTCGTCATAAGAACCGCTGGCGTCCTCATTATAACCATCGTCCCCATCCTGGCCGTAATCCTCTGTAGAGGATCCGCCCGCTTCATCCTGTTTTTTATAATATTTTTCTGGAAGCTTGTACTTTTTCCGGCAATGGTAGCAGAGCGCGTAGGATGGGTCTTTTTTGCTGATGGTAAGTTTCTGTCCGCATTTTGGGCACTTCATGATTCTGTTCTCCCTCGTTTCTTTTCTGTAAAAACACTTATGATATCTGTCTATGATTTTCTTACGTTTCCGGAAATTTGTCAAGGCGTAAGAACGGCAGATAGCATGAATCGCAATAGAACTGTCACCGGATCATAAGCTTCAACGAAGCTTTCTCCCGTTTTGCCGGATGTGACAGAGTATGTTTCATAGTAAGCAAAAAAACGTCCGGCGGACGTTTTTCTGCTTTTTATTATCTAAAGGAATGAGAGTAAAGTATTGCGCTTGCGCGCTACTTTATGAGGGGGAAGATAGTGATAAGTTGTTTACCAACTATCTGATACCGAGTATAAAAGAAAAATGTGTCAAAAATATGTTTATTCTCTTAAAGAAAAAGAAAAAATCTTAACCAAACCTTAAATTTGCACCCGTTTCAAGAACCGTTCATAGAATAATGAAAAAAGGATACTATTTTATGAGTTTTCAAGGAATTGATGTAAGCATGTTCCAAGGGAGGATTGACTGGGAACGGGTCAAAAGGGATGGGATTGAGTTTGCCATGCTCCGCGCGGGATATGGGAATGGGACGGTTGACCCGCAGTTTTACCGCAATGCCAGGGAATGTACCCGCCTGGACATTCCATTCGGGGTTTATTGGTTTTCCTATGCCTATACTGAGCGGCTGGCGGCGCAGGAGGCAGACTACTGCCTGGATGCTTTGAGGGCTTATAAAGCCCGCTATCCGATTGCGTTTGATTTTGAGCAGGCATCTATTTCTTATGCCAGGCGGAGGGGTGTGCGGATCAACGGCGCCCTTGCCACGAGGCTGGTGGAGGCTTTCTGCGGCCGGGTAGAGGAACGGGGGTATTTCGCGATGTATTACAGTGACCTGAGCCTGCTGCGGAATTTCTTCGATCAAGAGCTGCGGAGGAAATATTCCCTCTGGTATGCCCAGTATGCCCGGACGCCGGCGGTGATGGACATGGATATCTGGCAGTATACAAGCAGCGGCCGGGTGGACGGGATCCAGGGCCGGGTGGACAGGGATATCTCCTATGTGGATTTTCCAACGCTTATCGCTGAGCGGGGGCTGAACCATCTGGATGAAACGGAGGACGACGACTGCATTTTAAGGAGGAGCGACGTTCTGGCAGGCTATCCGGAAACAACAAGGTGACGATATTTATAAGCCGCGTCACCCACATTCATGAAGTCTTAAGAATTTTCAAATCCTTATCTTAAAAAATCCCTGCTATCCTTGTCAACAGATGAGGCGCGGGGTTTTTTGCTTTTGCGGAATGTGATATGATGATACCAGGGCAAAAAAGGGACGCCCGGAACGTGCGCCATGACGGGGAGGTGACGAAGAATGGCAAAAATACTTGTATGTGATGATGACAAGGAGATTGTAGAGGCGATTGAGATTTATCTGCGCCAGGAGGGGCATGAAGTCCTGAAAGCTTACGATGGCGGCCAGGCGATGCAGCTCTTGCAGAAGGAGGAGGTGGATCTGCTGATCCTGGACGTGATGATGCCGAAGCTGGACGGTATCCGGGCAACCTTGAAAATCCGGGAGCAGAGCAACATCCCTATCATTATTCTATCCGCGAAGTCGGAGGACGTTGATAAAATCCTGGGCTTGAACGTCGGTGCGGATGATTATGTGACAAAACCATTCAATCCGCTGGAACTGGTGGCGCGGGTCCGGTCACAGATGCGCCGCTACACGAAGCTTGGAAGCGCTGCGCATAGCGGAAGCACGGCTGTGTACACCGCAGGCGGCCTGCTGGTGGATGATGACAAGAAAGAAGTGACTGTAGACGGAGAACCCGTAAACCTCACGCCCATCGAATATAATATCTTATTATTATTGATAAAAAATCAGGGAAAGGTTTTCTCGATCAGCCAGATTTACGAAAATGTCTGGAACGAAAACGCAGTCGGCGTGGACAATACCGTGGCGGTGCATATCCGGCACATCCGGGAGAAGATAGAGATCAACCCCAGGGAACCGCGCTATCTGAAAGTCGTATGGGGAATCGGGTATAAGATTGAGAAACTCTAAAGGGGGTTTTACGATGAAATCAAAATGGTATCGGAGCAGCCCGGCGAAGGGCGTGTTGATCGGGCTCTGCCTTGTCTGCGCCGTTATGATGGCGGTTTCGCTGGCGTGGTTTGGCTGTTACCCATCCATTGCCCAGGAAGCATTTGAGGGGGACGGGACGGAGACATTTGAGGAATCCGCCGCATTCCAGGATGAAGTGGATGGTTACGCGTTCCATTTGCTGGATGCACTTTCCTATAAATCCAATTTTGAGTCAAAAGGGGGTTACGATCCGGAAAAGGTTGTGGATGTTTCCGCGTTTTACAAGGGCGGCGTGGTTACCGGAAAAAATGAAAGCGGGCTTGCCTACCGCCTGGGCGATCTGGTGGAATGGGGGGAAGCGCTGGAGACGGAGGAAGCTGGCAGCATTGCGGCAACAGAGGAAGCAGCCCTGGCAGAAGAGGATCCTTCCATGGAGCAGATCGTCGTATGTGAGAAAGCGGATAAAAGCTACCAGTATTACACCTGGACGGATTTCTATGGACAGGTGTTGAGCGGGGCGTTTCAATTTGTGCTTACCGAGGATGCCGAAGAGAACGGGATAACGTCTTCCTTGCTTCTGGAAATGCTGAAAACCGGCGCATGGCACAGTGACGGTTATGAATATGGCGACGGGGAGGAAGTTCCCGTATATGGCGACGGGGAGGAAATCCTCGAATATTACACCACGGGGGATATCCTGGATTGTTTTAAGGAGATCCAGGATGCCGACGGGAACATCCTGTACGTTGACTGCTGGTGTTACGACGGGGAGCAGCTTGCAGAGCGGTACGCGCCATTGGAAAAAGAGAGCCTGCTGCAATTGGCCAATGAAGACGGACGCTGGAACGGGAAATTACAAGACGCGTTCCAAATGGTGGAGCAAACCGCCCGGACACTTTATGGAGACTACACGATTTACGAATCGTTCGGGGAAGGGCTGGAAGAAGGATCTACGAATTTTTCCTATCTCTGTACAGATATCCAAAACCAGCAGGTCCTTACGAACCGGGCCGCATTTTTGGATTATGCCAGGGTGGAAGACAGCCTGGAAACGATGAAGGGCGAGGGGAAATACATCATTGTGCGTTCCCGGCAGTCCGATCTGGAAACGGATATGCATTATGCCAACAAAGAAAACTGGTATGAGCAAGTCATGCAGCTTTCGGAGGCTTCCGCTTTGCCGGACGATAGAGGGTTTGTATTTGCCGTTTCTGTAAATACGGGTTTCCCCATCCATGATAGCTTCTACAGTGGGGCGTCCGATTATAATGCCCACATACAGGAACTTCCAGCGGCGCTGCTGTGCGCGGCGGCGGGTCTTAGCGTATTCCTTTTATGCATCGTCTGGCTGACGGTCATTGCCGGGAGAAAGCGGACAGATGAGAGCCTGCACTTGATGGCGTTTGACCAGATAAAGACAGAGCCGGCGGCAGTCCTGGTGTGCGGTGTATGGGGCGTGTTGTTTTACCTGGGCGTTTGCGGCGTCTGGCGGTGGGCAACGGTAAGGCAGGTTGATACAGGATCCTTTGCATATAGCGTGGTGCAGAGCGAGATCGCGCACCCTTCCCGGTTCATGGTGGGCGCGGGCATTTTAGGCGCGTTTAGCTGCGCGATGTTTTTGCTTGGCGGACTCAGCCTTGTGCGCAGGATTAAAGCGCGCGCTTTGTGGAAAAACAGCCTTCTCCGGATTATATGGGGATGGGGCGCGGGCTTTCTCCGGATTGTGTGGGGATGGGCCGTGCAATTGCTTCGGGGCGCCTGGGGATTTTGGAAAAAATGGATGAAAGAAACGCGGGCTTTTGTGAAAACATTCCTGGCAAATATCAATAGCCTATGGAAAGCCAGCATCTGCTTCTGCGGTTTTCTGCTTATCCAGTGGGGCCTTATGGCAAGCATTGCCGATCAAAGCGGGTTCTTCCTTGGGCTTTTCGGCCCCCTTTCTTTGCTGGCGGATGGCGTTGTGTTCGTCTATCTGGTGAAAAAAAAGCTTGGGGACGTCAAGATCCAGGAAGGGATCCGGAAAATTGCCGGAGGGGATGTGGGGTATAAAATTGACGCCAAAGGTCTTACACAGGAACAAAATGTGATCGCGGAAGGCATTAATACGATTGGGCGTGGGCTGGACGCGGCAGTGGAGAAAAGCATGAAAAGCGAACGCCTGAAGACAGACCTGATCACCAATGTCTCCCATGACATCAAGACGCCGCTGACCTCAATCATCAATTATGTGGACCTGCTGAAGCAGGAACAGTTGGACGATCCCAAGGTACAGCATTATATTGAAGTGCTGGAGGAGAAATCCCAGAGGCTCAAAACCTTGACGGAGGATGTGGTGGAAGCTTCGAAAATCAGTTCCGGCAATATCCACCTGGAATACATCCATCTGGATTTTGCTGAGATGATCCGGCAGACCAGCGGGGAATTTGCGGAAAAATTCGCCGCGAAAGGGTTAAAGGAAATCCAGAAAATCCCTGCCGGGGACGTCATCATCCGGGTAGACAGCCGCCGCACCTGGCGGATCTTTGAAAACCTGTACGGCAACGCCGCGAAATATTCCATGCCGGACACCCGTGTTTACACAGAGCTTACAACGGATGGGAAGGAAGCCGTTTTCAGCATGAAAAACATTTCCGAGCAGCCTCTGAATGTCTCGGCGGATGAGCTGATGGAACGCTTTGTGCGGGGTGACGTCGCCCGAAGCACGGAAGGCGCCGGGCTGGGGCTGTCGATCGCACAGACGTTGACCCAGATGCAGGGCGGGAAATTTGACTTGTATCTGGACGGGGATTTATTTAAAGTAACGGTGTGTTTCAAAGTACAGTGAAATCCCTGCGGTTTTATGCACTTAGCACTTCAATCCCTTTTTCCGTTACCAGTACCATGCATTCCACCTGCGCGGACAGCCCGTCATCCATGGTGTACACGGTCCATCCGTTTTCCTCGTCCACGTAGAAGTCCGGACTGCCCTCGTTGACCATCGGCTCAATCGTGAACATCATGCCTGGCACCAGCACCATTTCAGTCCCTTTCGGCGCTACATAGCTGACGAACGGCTCTTCGTGAAATTCCAGCCCGATACCGTGTCCGCCGATATCCTCTACGACCGAGAAACCGTTCCGGCGGGCGTGGGTGTTGATGGCATGGGCGATATCACCCAAATGTCCCCAAGGCTTTGCCGCTTTCACGCCCCTCGCCACACATTCTCTTGTCACACGGACAATTTTTTCCGCTTCCGGAGATAGCTTCCCGAATGTGAACATTCGGGAAGCATCCGAATAATAGCCGTTTAAGTTGGTAGAAACGTCTACATTCAGGATATCCCCCTCCTGGATCCGTTCATTTTCATCCGGGATGCCGTGACAGATTACGTTGTTGAGGGAAGTGCAGACACTTTTGGGGAAGCCATCGTAATGCAGCGGGGCGGGAATGCCGCCGTGGCTTACGGTAAAATCGTAGGTTAATCTATCAATTTCCGCCGTACTCATCCCGATATGGACGTGGCGGGCAATATGGTCCAGGAGTGCCGTGTTCAATTTTGCGCTTTCTTTGATTTTCCGGATCTGTGCCGGTGTTTTCAAAAGGGAACGGTCCGGTACGATATTCCCTTTTGCTTCCAGGGTCCAGAGTTTGATATCTAATCGATCCATTGTCAGTCTTCCTTCTATATAAAAGGATGTTGCCGGGGGCAAATCTTCTTTGGCCCCAACATCATCGTATGAAACCGCCATAAATTCGCGCGGCTTTTGCGCTTTCGGCAATAACGCGGCTGTGGGTGGCGGCATACAGCACAGAATAGTATAACACTTTTTTTGCGGGAATGGAATGGTTGTTCAGATGAAGAATCCGTGGTATCATAGGGGTCAAAAGCACATGATTTGCGGACAGTCCCGAAACGGATCATGAAAACAACCGGGGAAGAAAGGAGAAGGCTTTTATGTGTGGAATTGTAGGTTACATCGGAGAAAAAGAAGCAGCGCCCGTTTTGCTGGACGGGTTGTCAAAACTGGAGTACCGCGGATATGACTCTGCCGGGATTGCTGTCTACGATGGGGAAAAAATCAACATTATGAAAGCCAGGGGGAGACTGAAAGCGCTGGATGAGCTGACGAGGGGCGGCGAGACGCTGCCAGGCCATCTGGGGATTGGGCATACCCGCTGGGCAACGCACGGCGCGCCGTCCGACCGGAACGCGCATCCGCATGTCAATGAGGACAGGAGTATTGTCGTTGTACATAATGGGATCATTGAAAATTACATGAAGTTGAAAAAGATGCTGGGGAACCATGGGTATCGATTTACGTCTGAGACGGATACGGAAGTGATTGCCCACCTTTTGGATTACTATTATGACGGGAACCCGCTCCGCGCCGTGACGAAGATCATGCACCGTATGGAAGGTTCCTACGCATTGGGGATTATTTTTAAGGATCATCCGAATGAGCTGTACGCAGTGCGCAAAGACAGCCCGTTGATCGCAGGGGACGCTTCCCACGGAAGCCTGATCGCATCGGATGTCCCGGCGATTTTAAAACACACCAGGGATGTTTACTTCATCCAGAATGAGGAGATCGTGCGTTTGAAAAAGGATTCCTTAGAGTTTTTCACCGTGGATGAGGAGCCGATAGAAAAGGAACCCACGCATATTGAATGGGACATCAACGCGGCGGAAAAGGGCGGCTACGCGCATTTTATGCTGAAGGAAATGTTTGAGCAGCCGAAAGTGATTGCCGACACCTTTGAGCCGCGCGTCAAAGAGGGGGAAATCGTTATTGACGAATTAGGCATGACGGACGACGAGATACGGGCGGTGAAGAAGATCATGGTTGTTGCCTGCGGATCCGCATACCATACGGGGATGACAAGCAAATACATTTTTGAAGACCTGGCGCGTATCCCGGTCGAGGTCGATCTGGCGAGCGAGTACCGGTACCGGAACCCGATTTTAGAGGATGGGACGCTGGTGCTTGTGATTTCCCAGTCCGGCGAGACGGCGGATACATTGGCGGCCCTGCGGGAATCCAAAAAACGAGGGGCGAAGGTTTTAGGGATTGTAAATGTGGTGGGAAGTTCGATTGCCCGCGAGGTCGATAGCGTGATGTATACATGGGCCGGCCCGGAGATCGCGGTGGCAACGACGAAAGCGTACTCCGCCCAGTTGATCGCCCTTTACCTGCTGGCGATGAAGTTTGCGCAGGCAAGGGGATATCTGAGCGGCAGCGGGCTGGCCGGGATGCTGAGGGATCTGAAAGCGCTTCCGTCCCAGGCGGAGATGCTTTTGAACAACCGGGAGAAGATCCAGCGGTTCGCCAACCGTTATCTTGCGGCGCGGGATGTATTTTTCATCGGGCGCGGGATCGACTATGCAATCTCTATGGAAGGTTCCCTGAAATTAAAGGAAATCTCTTACATCCATTCCGAGGCTTATGCTGCGGGGGAATTAAAGCACGGGACGATTTCCCTGATGGAGGAAGGGACGCTGGTCGTGGCTTTGCTGACGCAAAAGGATTTATACAAAAAGATGCTCAGCAACATGATCGAAGTGAGGACCAGAGGGGCGATCATCCTGGCGGTGACCAATGAGGAGAATACGGAAGTGGAGAAGGCTTCGGATTTTGTCGTCTATATCCCGGAGACCAACAAATATTTCACAAACTCGCTGGCGATTATCCCGCTGCAGCTTTTTGGGTATTATATTGCCGTAGGGCGCGGGTGTGATGTGGATAAGCCGAGGAACCTGGCAAAATCGGTGACGGTGGAATAGTTATAAGGAAAACCGAAAAAAGACTTGTTTTTTCCCGGAAGCTATGGTACACTAACCTAGCGAATGGAGACAGGTCTTTTTTTTATGCCTGAATTTGCGCAGCCTTGCGTACACGTAGGGAGTGCGCAGATCTGGAAAGTTAAAGCGAGGTGGAAGTTGTGCGTACAAGAATCACACTGGAATGTACCAAATGCAAGCAGCGTAACTACAACATGACGAAGGACAAAAAGAAACATCCTGAGCGCATGGAGACGAAAAAGTACTGCAGGTTCTGTAGATCACATACCATGCATAAGGAAACGAAATAACCGTTCAAAGGGGTGGATGACATGGGCGAAAAGACGCAAAAGAAAAGCTGGTTCAAAGGTCTTAGCAAAGAGTTTAAGAAAATCATTTGGCCAGATAAGCCAGAGCTTGCAAATCAGACGGCGGCGGTGGTGGCAGTATCCGTTTTGCTGGGTGTCATCATCGCGGTGATAGATTTCCTGATTCAGAATGGCATTGACATATTAGTCAATCTGGGCTGATGGCGCTGTATGCAGGAAAGGTGATTTTATGTCAGAGGCAAAATGGTATGTAGTCCATACCTATTCCGGGTATGAAAACAAAGTGAAAGCCAATATTGATAAAACAATTGAAAACCGTCATCTGGAAGAGCAGATTTTAGAGGTACGGGTCCCGATGCAGGATGTCATGGAGTTGAAAAACGGCGTCCAGAAGACAGCCCAGAAAAAGCTGTTCCCCGGCTATGTACTGATTCATATGGTCATGAATGATGACACGTGGTATGTGGTCCGGAACACCCGGGGCGTGACAGGCTTTGTCGGGCCGGGATCCAAACCGGTGCCGCTGACCGATACGGAGATGGCTCCGCTGGGGATCCGGAAAGAAAGCATGGTTGTGGACTTTGCGGAAGGGGATGCGGTCCGGGTCATTGCCGGGGCATGGACGGATACGGTTGGCGTTATCCAGTCCATGAACATGCAGAAGCAGAGCGTCACCATCAATGTTGAGCTGTTCGGCCGCGAAACGCCGGTTGAGATCAGTTTCGCAGAAGTGAGAAAGATTTAATGAGAATCAAGTGGGAGGGACACACCATCCCGGAAGTACCACAAGGAGGTAAGGAAAAATGGCAAAAAAAGTTCAAGGTTACATCAAGCTGCAGATCCCCGCAGGGAAAGCAACCCCGGCGCCGCCGGTTGGGCCGGCGCTCGGCCAGCACGGCGTGAATATCGTTGAGTTTACCAAACAGTTTAACGCAAGGACAGCAGATCAGGGCGATCTGATCATTCCTGTCGTCATCACTGTTTACGCGGACAGAAGTTTCAGCTTCATTACGAAGACGCCGCCGGCGCCGGTCCTGATCAAAAAAGCCTGCAATATCAAATCCGGTTCAGGCGTGCCGAACAAGCAAAAGGTCGCGACCATCACAAAAGCCCAGGTGAAGGAAATTGCCGAGTTGAAAATGCCGGATTTAAACGCGGCCAGTATAGAAGCGGCTATGAGCATGATCGAGGGGACCTGCCGTTCTATGGGCGTTTCTGTGGCGGAGTAAGCCTTTCTGCCGCCTGTATGCCTTGCATACAGAAAAGGGGAAGGCGCTTTTATAGGGCAAGCAGAGAGTTGAAGCAGAATGTGGGAGGGGTTATCCCGGTATTACCACTAGGAGGTTATTGAAATGAAAAGAGGAAAGAAATATTCAGAGGCCGCAAAAGCGATCGAGAAAGGAAACCTTTATGACGTAGCGGATGCCATTGCGCTGGTGAAGAAGACTGCGGTTGCAAAATTTGACGAGACGATAGAAGCCCATATCCGTACCGGGTGCGATGGACGCCATGCCGACCAGCAGATCCGGGGCGCTGTTGTGCTGCCCCATGGAACGGGCAAGACGGTCCGCATACTTGTGTTCGCAAAAGACGCAAAGGCAGCAGAGGCAGAGGCGGCCGGGGCGGATTATGTCGGCGGGATGGAGCTTGTGGAAAAAATCCAGAAAGAGAATTGGTTTGAGTTTGACGTAGTTGTCGCCACACCGGATATGATGGGTGTGGTAGGGCGTCTGGGCCGCGTGCTTGGCCCAAAGGGGCTTATGCCGAACCCGAAAGCAGGCACCGTCACGATGGACGTCACCAAAGCAATCCAGGAGATCAAAGCCGGTAAGATTGAATACAGGCTTGACAAGACCAATATCATCCATGTGCCGCTTGGCAAAGCTTCCTTCACAGAAGAGAAGCTTACAGACAACTTCCAGACGCTGATCGGCGCCATCACCAAAGCAAGGCCGTCAGCGGTAAAAGGACAGTTCTTACGGAGCGTTACCCTGACCTCTACCATGGGGCCGGGCATCAGGGTCAACCCGATGAAGCTTGTTTAATGCAATACCCGCTTGTGCAATAAACCCCATGTCCTGTTGTGGCAACACCACGGCATGAAACATGGGGTAACGAATCAGCCGGCTCAGGATGCGTGCATCCTGAGCAGAGGGCTGATTTTTTTATAAATGAAAAACACGATCAATGATACCAGGCATCCTTTCAATAAATTAAAAGGAGCAACGGCACATACCACAAAGGAAGTAAGGCTGGTGATACGGCTGTTGACCGCCGTCCCCATTTCTACCAACCCATCCATTGGCATCCCGAAGGCTTTCGCATAAGTGGGCAGCAAAACAAACGCATTGATGAAACACCCGATAACGGTCATAGATAAAGTACCGGCTGCCATGCCGAGGACGGCTCCTTTTTTGGAGTGGTTTTTTTTGTAGATCCATGCTGCGGGCAGCACCAAGGAACATCCAATCAAAAAATTAGCAAATTCTCCAACTCCTGCGGTCATCGTCCCTTTGATAACCAAATCCAGTAAAATCTTAACCAATTCAATCGCGGCCCCCGCCATAGGCCCCATAGCAAAACAGCCGATCAACACCGGGACCTCGCTGAAGTCAATCTCATAAAAAGACGGTGCGAAAGGCAGCGGGATTTCAAACAGCATTAAAACCGCGGCCACAGCCGCCAGCATCCCTACTTTTGTAATCATCTGGATTTTCCGCTTTGTTGCGGCGTTTGCGCCGGATGGCGCATGAGCCGTTGTGTTTGTGTCCATATCCATCTTGCATTCTCCTTTTCTGAATAATTTTTCATAAGGAAGAAAACTTCTGTGAATTCTGCAAAACGTTCATGCAGGCAAGGGAAGATCCAAGCCTTACTGCCCTGTGTGCATATAAAACTCCGATGCCAAAAGGCATCGGAGCCAAAACACCAATTTCACATCATTCTTCTCTCATCCAGACTTTACTGTCGGTTCTGGGATTACGCCAGATCAGCCGCAATGCATCACACCGCGGGTCGCGGACTGTACCGCCGGTTGGGACTTTCACCCGACCCCGAAGAATTCTTCTTTTTTTGTACGTCTCTATCCTAGCATACGGACGCTGGTTTTGCAATCATTATTTTGTTACGGTTCCTGGCCGTAAAAATGAAAAAGCGACCTTACTTTTATATGTACCCCCCGTCAAACCCAATAATCTGCCCGGTCATGTAACCAGGAGCATTTGCCGTCTGCCAGATCATTTCAGCCGCTTCCTGGGGCGTGGCAAACCTTCCGGCGGGAATTTCGTCTGTCAAGGCGTTTCGCTCTGGCGCGTCCAAATGGCTGTTCATCGCAGTGTCCACCACGCCAAACGCAATGGCATTGACCTGGACATTGCTGGGGGCAAGTTCCTTCGCCAACGCTTTCGTCAGCCCGTGGATCCCCGCTTTTGACGCGGAATAAGCGGTTTCACAGGATGCCCCGCAGCTTCCCCACATGGAGGAGACGTTGATGATTTTTCCCTGTTTTCTGGAAACCATATCCGGGATGGCGCTGCGGCAGCAGTAAAAAACAGAAGAAAGGTTTGTCCGGATGATCCGGCTCCATTCTTCATCGGTCATATCCATGAGAAGCCCGATATGGGCGATCCCGGCATTATTGACAAGTACGTCCAGCCCACTGCAGGAGCCGCGGATTTGTGCAAACATTTCCCGGACCTGTGATGGGTCCCCAACGTCAGCCTGGACAATTTGGCAGGAACCGCTGGTAGTCCGCTGGATTTCGGACTGGACTTGTTTTAAATCCTCTATGGAGTGGCGGCAATTCAAAAAAACATGGTACTGGCGCCGCGCAAAGAGCAAAGCCGTGCTTTTCCCGATTCCCCGTGACGCACCGGTAATTAAAACGGTTTTTGTGTTCATGCGTAATGCCCGCCTTTCTTTTTTCAGCCACCGCATCTATTTTTGCGGCAGTTCATAAATTTTCTGTTAAGTCTGTTACCATTTTATGGCAGTTCCTAAACTTTTCGTTAAGTCTTATTTCATTATATGCGCTAATACTTGACATTTAAAGACCTTAGTGCTAATTTTTAGTTACTTAACCCTAACCCGGACTGGAACCGTGGGAAGAGCCCCTGCTTCCGGGAATGTGAAAAAATTTTACCTGCTGCTATCCGGCAAAAATGGACAGCAAAATGAAAGCAGAAAAGGGGACGTGGAATGATTTCTAAATTCAGTGTAAAAAAACCATATACCGTCGTGGTAGGCGTGGTGCTTGTTTTGATCCTGGGCGTGGTATCGTTCACGAAGATGACGGTAGACCTGCTGCCCAGCATGAATCTGCCTTATGCGATTGTGCTGACGACTTATCCCGGCGCGAGCCCAGAGACGGTGGAGGAGACCGTGACGAAGCCGGTGGAGCAGACGATGGCGACGGTCAGCAACATCAGCAATATCACATCGATCTCCAGTGAAAATGCTTCCACGGTGATCCTGGAATTTGAGCAGACCGCCAATATGGATTCCGTGACGATAGAGATGCGTGAAAACATCGACCAGATCAGCGGCTACTGGCCGGACGAAGTGCAGAACCCTATCATTATGAAGCTAAACCCGGATATGATGCCTGTGCTTGTTGCCGCCGTGAGCGCGGACAGCGAAGACGCGGCCGAGGTCAGCAAGTTTGTTGAAGATGAGGTTGTCCCGGAGATCGAAAGCGTGGAAGGGGTCGCCTCGGTAACGACTACGGGCAGTATTGAAGAAACGGTTGAGATTACGCTGAATGACGACGAGATAGATGCGGTCGGAGATGATATTAAGGAAGAAATGCTTTCACAGCTCCAGGATGCGAAGGATGCGCTGAAAAAAGCGAAAAAACAGGTGGAAAGCGGAAAGACCGCGCTGAAATCAAGCAAGAAAAAAGCATCGGACGGGCTGGGAAAGGCAGAAGAACAGGTGTCCGTCAAGGCGGAGGAATTGAAGCAGGCACAGCTTGAAATCGCGGAAAAAGAGGCGGAGCTGAACGTGTCGGAAACCCAGCTCAACCAGAATCTTCTGACAGTCCAGGCAGGGAAAGAGCAGGCGCAGGCGGCGGTTTCGGCATTGGAAGGACAGCAGGCGGCTATCGAACAGGCGAAAACAGCGATTGAGCAGTTGGAGGGGCTGAAAAACAGCGGATCCGGACTTAGTGATGATCAAGAAAAAGAACTGCAAGAATTAAAAGACCAAGTGGAGCAGTATGAGACTGGCCTGACGCAGGCGAAAGCCCAGCTCGCCGAGCTTGAAGCCTCCGAGCAGCAGCTTCTGCAGGCGCAGCAGCAGCTTACCGCAGGCAAAGACCAGGTCAGCGAATTGAAAGAGAAGCTCAACGACGGCGCGTTGTCGTTGGCGGAGGCAAGGGGGAAATTGGCGTCCTCCCAGTTGGAAGCGGCTGTCGGGATCGGGGAAGGCACCGCCCAGCTTGCCGTAGGTGAATCGGCAATCGAAACACAGGAGAACCAGCTTGAATCTTCCGAGGAAGAGGCAGAAAACAGCATCAATATTGACAGCATCCTTTCTAAAGATACGGTAAAAACAATTCTTGACGCGCAGAATTTCAGTATGCCTGCCGGATATGTGGAGGAGGATGGCATTGATTACCTTGTCCGTATCGGGGACAAATTTAAAAGCCTGGAGGAATTGAAAAATCTTGTGCTGGTAGACATGGACGGCGTGGATCCGGTACACTTGTCCGATATCGCGTCCGTGGAGCTGGTCAATAACGCAGATGAAACGTATGCGAAAATCAACGGGGAACCGGGCGTGATGCTGACAGTCCAGAAGCAGACCGGCTATTCCACTGGGGACGTCAGCGACCGTGTGTTGGAGCGGTTTGAGGAACTGCAGAAGGACGAGGAAAGCATGGAGACGGTGACGCTGATGGATCAGGGGATTTACATTGATATGATTGTCGATTCCGTCCTGCACAACCTTGTCTATGGCGCGATCCTGGCTATCCTGATCCTGCTGGTATTCCTGAAAAGCGCGCGTTCGACCCTGATTATCGCTGTGTCTATCCCGATCAGTATCGTGACCGCGCTTGTGGCGATGTATTTCTGGGGCATTACGCTGAATATCATATCCTTGTCCGGCCTGGCGCTGGGCGTTGGTATGCTGGTGGACAATTCTATTGTGGTTATTGAAAATATTTTCCGTATGCGCAACGAAGAGGGAAAGTCGATAAAGGAGGCGGCGGTTGCCGGGGCGAACCAGGTCAGCGGCGCGATCCTGGCGTCCACGCTGACAACGGTGTGCGTGTTTTTGCCCATTGTGTTTACGGAAGGAATCACCCGCCAGCTTTTTGTAGATATGGGCCTTACGATTGCCTTTTCATTGCTGGCCAGCCTTTTGGTGGCGATGACGGTGGTGCCGATGATGGCGTCCGGGATCCTGAAAAAAACAACGGCAAAAGAAAGCCGCCTGTTTGCGGCTGTGAAAAACGGATATGGGAGAATACTGGCAGGGGCGCTGAAGGTGAAAGTTTTGGTGCTCCTTGCAGTTTTGGCGTTGTTTGTCGGCAGCATTTTCCTGGCCGTGTCCAGGGGAACGGAATTCATGCCGGAGATGGAAAGTACGCAGGTCAGCATGACGTTGGAGATGGAAAAGGGTACGCCGCTGGAGGAGACAGCCGCGCAGGCGGATAAGGTTATGGAGGCGGTCGGACAGATTGAGGATATTGAGGATATTGGCGCATTGGTTTCCTCTTCGGATTTGATGAGTACCCAAGCGGAAACGAATGAAATTGCTTTTTACGCCATTACCAGCGACACCCCGAAGCTGAACAATGAACAGTTGAAGAAAAAGATTGAGGAGGTGACGGCAGATATCCCGGGAGAGCTTACGGTCGCCACGTCCAGCATGGATTTGAGCGCGCTGGGAAGCTCCGGCGTGAATGTGCAGATCCGGGGGAAGGATCTGGATAAGCTGCAGGCGATCGCAGGGGATATTAAGCAAATTGTCGAGGAGACCAAAGGGACGCAGAATGTTTCCGATGGCACCGAGGATAATACGGAAGAGCTCAGGGTCATTGTAAACAAGGATAAAGCGACCAAAGCGGGACTTACGGTGGCGCAGGTCTACCAGGAGCTTTACGGCAAGCTGGGCGAACCGTCTTCCGCCACGACCCTTGGGACGGATACACAGGATTACGATGTCTATGTGAAAGATGGGGCGGATGAATCCGTGACCCGCGAGGATATCCGCAATATGAAGATTACCGTGACGCAGCAGGACGGCAGCACGAAGACCGTGAAATTGTCAAAAATTGCTGATTTTGTGGATGCGTCCGGCCTGCAGTCCATCTACCGGGAAAACCAGAACCGGTATATGTCTGTCACGGCGGAAATCGCGGATGGCAGCAATATCGGCCTTGTCAGCAGTGAGATTTCAAGGAAGCTGGAAAAATACAATGTCCCAGAAGGGTATGAGGTTGAGATGACCGGCGAGGATGAGACGATCAATGAAGCGATGGGGGAACTGTTTAAGATGTTGGGGCTTGCGGTTGTATTCATGTATCTGATCATGGTCGCGCAGTTCCAGTCCCTGAAATCCCCGTTCATCATCATGTTTACAGTGCCGCTGGCCTTTACAGGGGGGCTGCTTGGCCTGTGGATGGCGGGGATGCCAGTCAGTGTCATCTCCATGGTCGGGTTTGTCATGCTTTCCGGCATTATCGTCAATAACGGTATCGTATTTGTCGATTATACAAATCAGCTCATGGACAGCGGCATGGAGAAACGGGCCGCGCTCATCGAAGCAGGAAAGACAAGGCTTCGCCCGATCATCATGACGGCATTGACAACCATTCTTGGGCTTAGTACAATGGCAATAGGGGTCGGTATGGGATCGGATATGGTGCAGCCGATGGCGGTGGTCGTGATCGGAGGGCTGATTTATGGTACGGTTTTAACGCTTGTTGTCGTGCCGTGCATTTATGATTTGATGCACCGGAAGAAGAAAAGACGGGTGCGGGTACATGCCGTTCCCGGCGGAGGAAAAAGGGAGAATGAAGATTAAAAAAGTTCTGGCGCTTCTTGGCAGGACCCAGTATGGCGTCCTGACACGGTTCACGCTACATATCATTGAAGGATTTAGAAAGCTTGGGATTGATGTTGATGTTTTAAATTTGCCGGACAAGGAATCTTTTGATACAAAATTATATATTGCAAAATATGACCTGGTATTTTCGTTTAATGGAACGGGCATCCAACAGGGGGTCACGGACACTTGGCTGGCGGACAGAAACGTGCTTGTCTGGCGGTTCTTTTTGGATCCTCCGTTTTACCACCACGCCCGGCTTTTATCAGGGATGCGCAACACCATTGATTCGTTTATTGACCGATCGCACGCGGCATATACAAAAGAAATGTACCCTAATACCCCGCATGTCCTGTTTATGCCCCATGGCGGAGAGCTGACGGGAAACGAGATCCCCTTTTCCAAGAGGAAGCATGATATCTGTTTTTTTGGGAGCTATAGCAAGCCGGAGGCTTCCTTAAAGCAATTTTTAGAGCACCACGGTACGGTGCGGGAGCTGATGGAGAGCGCTGCTGTCAGGCTCTATTCGGAACCGGAAAACACATTCAAGGCGATCTGGGCGGAGGAATTCGGGAAAAGAGGGATCGCCCTCCCAAAGGGACTATACCGCGATTGTATAGCGCAAATGGATTTTGTATATGCTTACGCCAGGAGCCAAAAGAGGCACGATGTCATAGAAGCGATATTGCAATCAGGGCTTACGCTGGATGTGTTTGGGAACGGCTGGGAAGATTTTGAATCGGATTACAAAAGCAATTTATGCATCCATGGGGATATCGGGTATGAAGAAGCGCTGCAGGAAATGGCGGACAGCAAAATAACGCTCAATATCATGCCGCTGTACACAGATGGGAGCCATGAGCGTGTATTCAACGCTATGGGGATGAAAAGCATCTGTTTAACCGACAGCAGTAAATATTTAGAAGAAGCGTTCACAGATCAAAAGCATTTGTTTTATTATTCGATGAAAGAATTGGATAAGCTCCCGGATTTAATCAGGGATATCCTGGGCGGGAGATTTGACATTCCTGAAATATTGGATACGGCGTATGCTGCGGTAGAAAAAAAGCATTTATGGACAGAGCGGGCAAGGCAGATCATTGAATACGCGGAGAGCGTATATCAGCCGGAGCAGAAATTCATTGACATCAAGAACAACTGTGACTGGAAGATGAATCAATTCCTGAATTTCATCCATGCGTATAGCGAGGATACGATTCTTGAAAAAATGAAAGCAAGCTGTTTTGCGATGGATCTGGCAAATGCCGGATATATAAAAAGCATGGCAAATTCTTTTGCCACATACCCCTATTGGGGAAAATTCAAGCCGGGACAAAACGAGTTTGAAATGTTGGAGCAGCGCGCGTGCCTTTTAAAAAATGATTTCGATCAATGGATCGGGCTGTACCGGACACTGCAGGACCATTGGTCAAGGGAGATCTTGCTCCATGTCTTACTGCATTGGGAAACCATGCAGGCCGGACCTTTGAACCGCTGCCTGAAGGATACCAGGTATACCCACTATTTTGACAAGGATCTGATCGCATTCCGGGATGACGAGGTATTTGTAGATCTGGGGGCGTATAAGGGGGATACCCTGGATGATTTCCTGAAAGAAACGGGGGGCTGCTTTCAAAGGGTTTACTGTTATGAGTGCGACTCCCAAAATATTGTCCAATTGGAGGAAAAAGCCCGTCATCTCGCGGATGGGCGGATCATAGTACGCAAATGTGCGGTAGGGGCGGAATCTGGCGCTGCTTTTGCTGTGGAAAATGAAAACGCCCGTACAGGGACGCATTTGTTGCCAGGGGGGAAGGGGAATATAAAGCTTGTCTGCCTGGACGACGATATAACGGAAAAAATAACCTTCATCAAAAGCGATATTGAGGGTGCGGAATTGGATGCCCTTTCGGGCGCGGAAAACCATATAAGGAACGACCATCCAAAGCTCGCGGTGTCCGTATACCACGGGAATAGGGATTTTTTAAGAATTGCCGAAAAAATACATTCGATAGACCCAAGCTACAGATATTATCTGCGCTATTACGGCGGGAACCTGTATCCGAATGAGATCGTGCTTTATGCATTATAGGAAATAATTTCAGCCGGTAAATTATGAAAAAAAATAAAAAAGGGGCTTGACAGTGGGGAGGGGCGGA
>CAZYVA010000020.1:0-3676 GCA_964650695.1 uncultured Dorea sp.
CGCTGGCAAGCATAACGTCTGACTCACGAATGGCCCCAACACCGCCATGGATAACTTTGACCCGAACTTCATCGTTGGATAATTTTTCAAGCGACTGGCGAACTGCTTCTACCGATCCCTGAACGTCAGCCTTAACAATCAGGTTCAGCTCTTTGATTTCGCCTTCTTTAATCTGCTCAAACAAATCTTCCAGCGAAACGGCCTTGTTCATCTTGAGGCTTTCAGCTTTTAATTTCTGTTTGCGCTTTTCAACAACGTTTTTGGCCATTTTTTCGTCTTCTACGGCGTAGAACAGCTCGCCGCCGTCCGGCGCTTCCGAAAGACCGACGATTTCAACTGGAACAGACGGGCCAGCTTCTTTGATGCGCCGCCCCTTATCGTCTACCATTACGCGCACGCGGCCAACTGCCGTACCGGCAACCACGCATTCGCCCTGATGTAATGTTCCGTTTTGAACCAAAACGGTTGCAACCGGGCCGCGGCCTTTATCCAGCTTAGACTCAACAACCGTACCCTTCGCCCGGCGGTCAGGGTTGGCTTTGAGTTCCTTCATATCGGCTACTAAAATAACCATTTCAAGCAGATTGTCGATATTCATGCGCTTTTTCGCCGAAACCGGAACGCAGATGGTATCGCCGCCCCAGTCTTCCGCAACAAGTCCGTACTCGGTAAGCTCCTGTTTTACTTTATCTACATTTGCCCCGTCTTTATCGATTTTATTCACCGCAACAATGATGCTGACGCCCGCCGCCTTTGCATGGTTGATGGCCTCAACCGTCTGCGGCATGATGCCATCGTCGGCCGCGACAACCAGGATGGCGATATCCGTAGAATTCGCGCCGCGCATACGCATCGCGGTAAACGCTTCATGTCCCGGCGTATCCAGGAACGTGATTTTCGCGCCATTCGCTTCCACGACAGACGCACCGATATGCTGGGTAATGCCGCCCGCCTCGCCTCCAATGACATTCGTATGGCGGATGGCATCCAAAAGGGAGGTCTTCCCATGGTCTACATGCCCCATGACGCAGACGACCGGCGGACGTTTCTTCATCTTCTTTTCGTCCTCTTCCTCTTCCTTCAAAAGTTCCTCAATGACATCGACCACTTCCTCTTTCTCACAGAGGATATCGTATTCCAGGGCAATTTCTTCCGCCGTTTCGTAATCGATCTCCTGGTTGACCGTCACAACCTTCCCTTGCAGGAACAGCTTCTTGACGATCTGGGATGGTACGATCTTCATCTTGTCAGCCAGTTCCTGTATGGTCAGCGTTTCCGGGAGAAGGATCGACTTGATCTCTTCTTCGCGTTTCTGCTGCTTTGGCTGCGGCTTTGTAAACGGCTGTTTCTGGTCGTTCTTCCTGCCTTTCCCTTTCGGCATACGTTCTTCGTCCCCATGCCGGTAATCTTTCTTCCTGTGATCGTCCTTGCCTTTGCCCTTGTTTCTCTGCGGCTTCTGCGCATTTTCCATCTCCGGG
The DNA here is from genome assembly GCA_964650695.1 of uncultured Dorea sp. Classification (GTDB taxonomy): domain Bacteria; phylum Bacillota; class Clostridia; order Lachnospirales; family Lachnospiraceae; genus CAZYVA01. The sequence goes on from CAZYVA010000020.1 coordinate 1,479, forward strand.
GCGGAGATTCCCGCTATATGGTTCCTTCTGCCGCCTCTGCGCTCATCGGATTTCCCGCCAAAGCCCTGGCTGCGGTCCCTGTCATGGTCGCCAAAGCGTTTTTCAAAGCGGGGGCCTCTCTCGCCTCTTCCGTATTCATTGTGTCCGCCCTGGTTCCGGTCGCGGTTCCAGCTTGGCATACCCTGCCCGCCCCGGTCGCGGTTCCAGCCTGCTGCGCTCTGCCCGCTCCGGTCCCTGCGTTCGCCCACACGGTCATTGGGCTGATCCGCGTATCGACGGCGTTCGCCGGTCCCTCGATCCTGGCTGCGTCCGCCCGGACGGCGTTCACCGGTACGATCCGTTCTCTGGCCCCGCTCCTTCCTTCCGAACCGCTCGCTGCGTTCCGGGCGTTCGCTCCGTCCCGTTTTTTCCGTCTTTCCGACCCTGTCCGAATGGCTGGTTTTCTCCGGCTTTTCCGCGGATCCTGTCTGTTCCGCTTTTCTTACTTTTTCCTCATGGGCCGGATATCTGGCTTCCTCTATATGCACTGGATTTTCCCGATTCCCTGTACTTTCCATGTGTTCCGTTCTTTCCAGCGGCTTCCCTGGCCCTGGTTTCTCCATCTGCTCCGGCTTCGGCATCTCTGTTTTTTTAGGCTGGCCCACCGTCTTTTGGGGTTCGGCCGGTTTCCGGTTTTCCTCCGGTCTTTCCGTAGTCCCCCGGTCCGCCGGTTTGAGTCCCAGCGCTGCCGCGAATGCTTCTTCCACCGATGCTTTCGTTGGGGTGATCCGGGAAAATGTATTCTGCCCCCTTGCCGGACGTCCGTTATTGACCTGCATCGGCCTTCCTTGCATGGATTTCATGCCTTGTGCCGGCCTTTCCCCCCGTGCCGGCCTTATGCCGGACGCGCCGCTTTTTGGGCCTTGCCGCTTTCCGCCATGGCGTCCTGCATTCTGGGTATTCTGCGGGCGGAACACACGTACAACATTCTTTTTCGGCGCAGGGGCTTTCACTGCTGCTTCTTTCGCCTGCGCAGCCGGCTGTCCGTCCTTTGATGCCTCCGCCCCTGCATCCTGCTTGCTATCCTTCGCCGTACCCGGATCAGCCGCCGGACCGGCTTTCCCAGCTTCCTTTTCGCCCGGATCGGCCGCCGGAGCGGCTTTCCCGGCTTCCGCCGCATCCGCTGTACCCGCGGCCTGCGCTTTTTCCCCGCCCGGACTCTCCTGTGCCGCTTTCGCTCCCGTCTTCTGTGCGTCTTGCGGTTTCCCAAACGACTGCCTCACCATCGCTGCCACATCCGGCTCCACCGAGCTCATGTGGCTTTTGACGTCCATATCCCTCGCCCGTAAAAACTCAACGACATCCCTGCTGGCCACATCCAATTCTTTTGCTAACTCATATATTTTAATTTTTGACATTCACGCTACCTCCTCTACGCAGTCCTTCTTGCCCCGCTTCTAACTGCCCTTTCATTCCTTTTGCAAATCCCTCATCCAATATCGCCAGCGATGCCCGGTACTCTTTTCCTATTGCATGGCCCAGGGTATCCTTATCAGCGTAAAAATAAATGGGCGCCCGGTAAAATTCACACATGCTCTTAAATTTCTGTTTTGTATTCCCCGACGCGTCCCCCGCAACGATCACGGCAAAAGCGCGTCCTGCTTTTACCGCTCTTTCCGTAGAAAATTCACCGCTTGCTACCTTTCCCGCTTTCTCCGCCAGGCCAAGCAGCGATAGTAACTTATTTTGCGCCAAGCTCTCTCATCTCCTTTTCCAGGGTTTCGTAAACTTCTTTTGGGACTGCCTGACCGAAGGAACGTTCCAGGCTATGGTTTTTCACCGCTTTTCCCAGGCACAGCGGATTCGGGCAGATGTACGCGCCCCTTCCGTTCTTTTTCCCGGTTGCGTCAAGTTCAAAGTTCCCTTCCATTGTCCGGATAATACGAATCATCTCTTTTTTGTTTTTTGATTCCTGGCATCCGACACACTTCCGCATCGGTGGTTTTTTCATAGCGCCCATACCCTTCCTTTCCGGCCTCCCTATTCTTCTAAGCCATCCGTCTCCTCAAAAGCGGGCTCCTCGCCTTGCCCCTCAGGGCTTTCCGTCTCCTCAAAAACAGGCTCCTCGCTTTGTCCCTCAGGATCATCCGTCTCCTCAAAAACAGGCTCCTCGCCTTGCCCCTCAGGGCCTTCCGTCTCCTCGAAAGCGGGCTCCTCGC
>CAZYVA010000020.1:3776-16131 GCA_964650695.1 uncultured Dorea sp.
TCCGTCTCCTCGAAAACAGGCTCCTCGCCATATTCGCCGTAATCCTCTTCATAGCCGTAATCGTCATAGGCTTCTTCCTCGAATACCCCCTCATCGTATTCCATATAATTTTCCGGAAGCTCGCCCGACTCGATTGCCTGTGTCTCATTCTTGATATCGATCTTATATCCGGTCAGCCTGGCTGCAAGGCGGGCGTTCTGCCCCTCCTTCCCAATCGCCAGGGACAACTGGTAATCCGGCACGATCACGCTCGCCATCCTTTCGTCCGGGTCAGCCGCCACCGAGATGACCTTCGCCGGGCTCAATGCATTCTCAATCAGAAGCGCCGGATTATCGCTCCAGTTGATAATATCTATCTTTTCCCCGCGAAGCTCGCTCACAATCGCATTGACGCGGGATCCATTCATGCCGACGCAGGCGCCCACCGGATCAACGTCCGGGTCGTTGGACCATACCGCCATCTTTGTCCTGCTCCCCGGTTCACGGGCAATGCTCATGATCTCTACAATCCCATCCCTGACTTCGGTTACTTCCGATTCAAAAAGGCGCTTCACCAGCTCCGGGTGTGTCCTTGACACAAGGATCTTCGGCCCTTTGGAAGTATTTTTCACCTCCACGACATACAGCTTGACGCGCTCATTGGGCCGGAGATGCTCGCCTTTGACCTGTTCATTTTCCGTCAGTATCGCATCCGCTTTTCCAAGGTTGATGCTGACATTCCTCCCAAGGTTGCGCTGCACAATACCCGTCACGATATCCCTTTCCTTTTCAAAATACTGGTCGTAAACCACTCTTCTTTCTTCTTCGCGGATCTTCTGCAGGATCAGGTTTTTCGCGTTCTGCGTCGCAATCCTTCCAAAAGACTTCGATTCAATCGGGATCTGTACGATATCCCCCAGTTGGAAAGAACCGTCCATTTCCTGCGCGTCTTCCAGGCTGATCTGCTCCACCGGATCCTCTACTTCCTCCACCACGGTTTTTTCCGCGTACAGGCTATAATCACAGGTTTCCCGGTCCATGATCACTTTCACATTGTCCGCCTTTCCGAAATGGTTCTTGCAGGCGCTCAAAAGAGAATTTTCAATCGCATCCAGCAAGGTCTCCTTGCTGATCTCCTTCTCCTTTTCCAAAATGTTCAACGCTTCTAACAATTCCGTATTCATTTTCCTGATTTCCTCCCTGTCAAATTAAAAATGAAATGCAAGGCGCACCAAGGCAAGATCCGCCCTGTCAAATGTCTTTCTTGTCCCATCTTCCATGGCGATCGTGACGGATGAGCCGTCATAACCGGACAGGATCCCGGTAAACTCCTTTTGCCCGTCTATCATGCGGTACGTCCGGACGTCCACTTCCTCCCCCATGCTCCTTGCAAAATCCTTCTCCTTTTTCAAGGGCCTGCCCAGCCCGGGGGAACTGACCTCCAGGACATAACTGTCCGAAATAAAATCCTTTTCATCCAACAAATCCGACAATCTCCGGCTGACCGATTCGCAATCCTGGATATTGATCCCGCCCGGCTTATCGATATAGGCCCTCAGATACCATGTGCCGCCCTCTTTCACATACTCTACATCCACCAGTTCAAACCCGTATTCCTCCATCATCGGAAGCAGGATTTCCTCTGTTTTCTGTTCATAGATCTCTCTTTTCGACAACGCTTTTCTCCCTTTCTGTTCCTGCCAATAAAGAAGAGTGAACTTCCGTCCACTCTTCTGCCGACCTTTATGTAACTGTAAGGGAGTATACCACTTTCGTGCCGGGAAATCAAGGGTTTTTTTAAAAAGAAACCCTGTAAATCTGGCTGCTTCTTACATACTCCTTTTTCGTTTTTTTCTTTTTCTTATAGTAATATTTCTTATATTTGTACGCGGTTACATATTTATATTTTGTCACGTACTTATATTTCGTCACTTTTTTGTATTTTGTCACATATTTATACGCGGTTACTTCTTTGTATTTCGTCACAGACCGGTATTTCGTCTCTTCCCTGTATGCAGTCTGCCCGTCCTCCGTCGTATATGGGACGGTTTCCGTGTATTCTTCCTGCTCCTGGTAAGGCACTTTCTTTTTATATTTTACTTTCTTTTTGTATGCGACCTTCTTTTTGTATTTGACTTTCTTTTTATACTTAACTTTCTTTTTATATTTTACCTTTTTGGGGGTTTTGTATTTCTTTTTTACCTTTACGGTTGTCGTCTTCGTCTCATAATGCCCGTTGTAGTACCCCACATAGAACTGGTCGCCCACATGGAACACATTCTCCAGCTCAAAACTCGTCCCTACCGTGATCTGCGCCTGCAGGTTCCCTTCCCAGTCATAAACCATCAGGTAATTGTTGGACGTGTTCTTCGTCTGGGGGCTGACCGCGACTAAAATATAATCGTCCGTCACATCCATGCCCTGGCAGTAATAGGATTGCCCTTCCTTCGCGCGGCTTGCGTTCACCGCCGGGCAGACATACTCCAGCGGATTCAAGTCCGCGTCCATGATAACAAAATGATGGTTTGTCTTAATGGTGCCGACAAACTTATCCTGCTTCGCATTGTAAGCAAGCCCTGCAAAACCGTAATTCGCCGCCGTGTGGGAAATCCCGGCATTGTGGGACGCCTGGTTTGTCACGGCCAGATTAAAATCAACATCCTTCGTGCCTACAATCTGAAGTGTGTCCGCATCTACATAGGTGATCCTCGTATAATGCCCATTATCATTATTCACCACATACAGGCGATGATTGTTTGGATTATACGCGATATCGTTCCCATGGTCTACCTTCAGCGCCTGGGATGCCCCGACCAGGGCGCCGTCCAAAATCCGTATTTTGGAAATCACGCAAGAATGGGAATCATTTTTATGGAGCGCCAGGTACATATACGTGCCATCCGTACACGCGCCCTGCAGGACTGCGTACTTTTCATTGTTCTGCCCGGAAATCGCGCGGAAATCGCTGACCCCGGCTGTATTCGTAACAAGCTCCAGCGACGCCGCCTTATTGGTGATCAGGCTCCCCGGAGCCGCGCTCCATGGCGAATACAGCGTATACGGACCCACTTGTTTATAACTGCGGACCCTGGCATAATAAGTGACGCCGCCGTCCAGCCCGGTAAAAGCGGCATGATAATCCGTCGTCCCCTCTGAGACCGCCACCGTTTTCACCTGTGGCCCTGAAAAAGCAGTATTCCTGGAACACTGGGCTTCGTATCCGTCCGCCACGCCCGCATCGTTCCACGTCAAAGATCCGCCGCCCCAGCTTACAACCGCAGGCGCTTGCAGCCTCGCCACGCCTGCCGCCGCGGACGGCGCGGACTCTGCGTTGCTGCTATCGAGGGCTGTCACAGTATAATAAGTAACCCGATTGTCATATGCCTTTTTCGTTGTATCGTAATAACTGGAAACCGTATACGGGGTTACGGTAGTTAAGAGTGTCGTCTGGCTTTCCGGGCTGCTCCCCGAATATACCCTGTACCCGGACGCGCCGCTCACCACCCCCCACGTGATCTTATTTCCCTTCCCTGCCGCCTGGACGGATACGATGGCCGGCGTGCCGACAAGGGTGCTGGCCGCCTGCGTTTCAACCGCAGTTCTTTCCTGGGGCTGCCCGGTATCCCCGGCTTGCGCAGCATCTTCCCCAGCCGCTGCGCCGGTTCCGGTTCCCGTATCCGGCTCTTCCCCGGAGGCCCCCGCTCCATCCAGCGCTTCATTTTCCTCGCTTTGACTGCCCGCGTCTCCATCTCCCTGCTCTTTCACAGTGATGGAAACCTCAAGCTTTTCCGCTTGATACGCGGATCCTTCCGGCAAGGAAACCGTAACCACCGCCGTCCCAGCCGCATGCGCTTTCAGCAGCGCTTTTACCGCCGTTTCCTCTGGATCCTCTTCCTTTGCAAACTCTGCCGAAACAACCTCTGTGTCTGAGGATTCACAAAGGAAATCTTCGCCTGTTATGCCGGGGATCTCCTGGCCGCTTTCATCACGCAGCAGAACGTCCAGGAAGCATTCGCTGCCCGCCTCCATGGAAAGTTCTGTCTTTTCCGTATAAATAAAAGCGGCTTCCTTTTCCGCATCCGGCTCTTTCGCAGCGCTTTCATCCTGCGGTCCTTGCAGCCCTTCCCCGGCTTCAGCTTCTAAAACCGCCGCCTCCTGCGCATAATTGTCCGCAGGAACGATCCACGCCAATACGCTGGCAGCCAAAAGCAGCGCAAGAATCCGTTTCCCCTGTTCTTTCTTCATTTTACTCCCCTTTCTTTTTCATAAGATGCATCCCTGTCACGTCCGTGCTGCCTTAAAAATCCAGCCGGCATATGAGATTCTTCTCCTGCAATACCGGAACCCTTCTTTTCACCTTTTTCATGGCGCCCTCGCCGTCAATCCAGACCTTCTTTTTCACAGTCTGGAAAATGCTGCAAAGCCGCTGATAAGAAAAAGCAGCATAAAACTGGCTGTCCACATGGTAAATGCTTTCCAATTCGTAGCCCTCTTTCATATGGATTGCCGAAATCCGGTTCCCTTCCCAGTCATAAATCATGATCATGCTGCATTCCTGCTTCTCATTTCCAGGGCTCATGCAAGTCAGGATATAATCCTCCGTTGCGTCGATCCCTTCGAACTGATAAGAATTATCCTTGGAAGTCTTTACGATTTTCACCGGCTCCAGCTCATCATCCAAAATCAAAAGATGATGGCTTTGCTCCAGCATCGCCACATATTCCCCGCGGCTTTCACAGTAAGCGATCCCGTTAAAGCCGACATCGATCTGCCCATCCGTATCAGAGCCGCCGCCCAGGGATGCCGGGATGCGGATCTTCTTTTGTGACAGGACCGCTAAAGTGTCCGGGTTGATGCATATCAGCCGATTGCCCTCGCCCGCGCAGCAAAGCACAAGCTGCTCTTTTCCGCTATCGTAAGCCAGGTCACTCCCTGTCCGGATATCAAGGATGCCTGACGATGCCTCCTGTGTATGATCCTCCAGGGACACTTTCACGATCCGGCTCATCCCTGTCTGCCGGGACTCCATCAGGTAATACGCAAAAACACCATCCGTACATGCGCCTTTTGAAAAATGATACGGATCGGTTTCTTCGTCTGCGCCTGCCTGTAGGTTTCCATGGTTTCCCCGGACGTCCACCTGCGTTAACTGCGCTTTTGCGCTTTCTTTGATATTGTCCGCCACACTCCACTCTGAATAGCTGGTCGCCTCCCCGGACTTCATGCAGGCGCGTATCCGCGCATAATAAATCTTTCCCTTTTCCAGCCCCTGGATCTCTTTTCGGGCCGTCCTGCCGCTTTGGATCCGGACGGTCTGCGCGTCTGCGAAGGTCCGGCTTGCGGAATACTCGATCTGATAACCGTCTGCCTGTGCGCTCCGTTCCCATGTGAGCAGCATCCCTGTATCAGAGAGGCGCTCCCAGTCTTGGATAACTGGGGCTTCCAGAAGATCTTCCCCTAAAATTTTTTCCGGCTGCCGGACAATAATCTGGATTTCCAACGGCCCGGCTTGATACTTCCCGCTTTCCCGCGCGGAAACCGTCAGGATTGCTTCCCCCTCTTTCACGGCTTTCAGGTAAATGCCCGCCGTCTCCTGCCCTTTCTTCTTTGCCGTTATTTTCTGCAGGACGACGCAATCCGTCCCCGAAAGCTGGTACCGCCAGTTCCCATCCTGCACTTGGCCCTCCGGGCTTTTCCCCGTCCATCCAAGCAGGCCGCCGTCCCCATCCACAGATGCCTGTTTTGTCTCTTTCGTCTCTGAAAAACTGACGCAAAGCCGTTTCTTCTGCCCGGCCTCCAATGATAATGTGCCCTTCCGGCACCCTTTCACTGTGATCTGCCCCTGTTTTTTATCCGAAGATCCTTCTTTGCTATCCTTATTGTAATCCGAACCTTTTTTCGAGGATTCCTTTCCTGTTTTCTTCCCGGCCTCTGTAAGGTCCGGTTCATCCCCCGCAGGATCCGCTTCTTCCGATCCATCTGCGGCAGTCCCTTCCCCGCTTCCCGATGCTTCGCCCTGGCCCGCCGGGTCCCCATCAAAAGAAACGGAGTCCCCTGCCATTTTTTCCGTCGTGTAAGAAACATCCCCCGCCGTTTCCGGCGCTTGCGTATTTCCGGCCGTTTCACTCTCCTCGGCCGCCACAGACAAAGAAGGGCATAACACCACAAAAAGCATCAGCCATGCCGTAATCTTGAAGTACCCTTTTTTTTGTCTTTTCTTTTCTCCCATACCCCATCCACTCTCTGTTTTTTCCGTAAACAGCCCAAACCGCCATGCCCGCTATGTCTTCGTCGTCCTTTTTGCCTCGCGTGCGCAAAACGATCCTGCGCGGTCTGCATAGGTGGTCCCGTGGCAGCCGTTGACTATCCACAGCCGCCCAGAGCTACTCAGCCACATCCCCCGAATCATCATACTCTTCTATCTGGTCTTCCCCCTCGTATTCTTCCGTCTCCAGCTCCTCATAATACTCCTGATAATTTTCAAAAGTACGTTCATAATAGTCATTCTGCGTCACTTTTTCCGCATCTTCCGGAATCTCCCCCATTTCCGGGCATCTTTCTGCAGTCTTGAACCGCTTCGTTGTCACAATCTTTACCACCGATGCATAAAAAGAATCTTCCTCGGAAGAAGCCTCTTGCGGATCCTGCGCATCCCCGGAAGCCGTCTCCTGTGTATCCGCGCCATCCGGCTCTTCTTCGGTGTCCTGCGGGTTCTCCATTTTCTGGATCTCTTCTTCCAAGCTCTCCTTTGCTTCCCGCAAAGTTTTGCCTTCCCCGCTGACAAGGCTGTGTACAAAATCGATCTTCCAGCGCTCGTTCTGGAACGTCTCAAGCATCTCTTCCACGCCTTCATCCTGCCCGCTTTCCACGTCCTGCTCGGAACGCACGCGCAGAAGCTGGTGGTTGTCCGCGCCAATCCAGACCGTGACCGTCGTCTGGATCTCCTGCAAACCATTCTGCTGGCTGCTGGCCGCCACGTAATTGTCCAGCACATCGGAAAAACCGTCCACGGCTTCCACTTCTTCTTCCGTCCATCCAAAATCTTCCAGCACACTTTGCCTGGTCATCTCCTCCGTCTCAAGCTCACCGGTATCGTATTCTTCTTCAGCCGTCACCTTCAGTTTGATCGCGTCCACGTCATTGATCACATCCTCCCCCTCATTGGAGTATGTGATGTCGCGGAAACCATGCTCTTCGTCAATGTCAAGGGAGAACTCTTCCTGCAGGTATTCATATTCACTCTGCTCGCCATCCTCAAGCTCTTCTTCATAGACGACCCAACTGCCATCCCCATACTCATCCACGGTATATACCATATAAGCATCCCCATCCTTTACATGGAAATCGTGGAGGTACGTCTCTACGCCGTCCTCATCCTGGGACAGCGATTCAATCACCTGCTTTTTTGTATCATAAATATAAGTGGTATCCTCTTCCTCCTGTATGCCGTCGTCGTATGTCGTCACGGTGGAAAGCTCCATCGACTTTAATGTTTCTTTTTCGAAATTCCCCCGCGCCTCCTCCAACAGAGCCTGCGGATCCTCCTGATCTGTCTGTGCTGTGGGGCTGCCCGTGCTTTCCGGCTCTGCGGAAGAACACCCCGCCAGCAATACCGCCATCGCCGCCAGCAGCAGGCTTACACACTTTTTCCCCATGATCACGATATCCTCCTGTTCGTTCGGTAATCATCCAGGCGCTTTTTCAGCCGTTGCCTGCCCGTCACGTCAGAGACCGGCAGGCCCCTTCCATTTTTACCCAATTCTGATGATTTATCATAAGAGGGATACATTAAGGGGGCATTAAAAGCAAAAAGAAGAGCTGCCACAGAAAAGGAATGAAACCTTAAAAAAGGGCGTACATATAGAAAGAAAGCAATCGCAGGAATGTACGTTTATGCCTCAAAAGAACCCCCGTCCCTCAAAAAGAAACTGGAAAACAAAACTTTGGTCACTCAGCCAATATACGCTTGTCAAAGGCACGCTGATCCTGGCTGCCGCCGGATTTGCCACGCGCTTCATGGGCTTTTTCTACCGCATGTTTTTAAGCCATACGTTCGGGGAGGAGGGCGTTGGGCTGTACCAATTGATTTTCCCCGTCTATGCCATGTGCTTTTCTCTTACAAGCGCCGGGATCCAGACCGCGCTTTCCCGGTGCGTCGCAAAGGAAACAGCCCTGTCCCACTTTGGCACAGCCCGGAAAATGCTTGCCACAAGCCTGTGGATCACCTTGTCCGCTTCCTGCGCCATTGCCTTATTCCTTCAGCAAAACGCTGCGTACCTGGCGGAACGCTTCCTGCATGAGCCACGGTGCGCGAATTACTTGGTCATCGTATCCTATGCCTTTCCATTTGCATCGGTCCATAGCTGCATCAGCGGGTATTATATGGGGATGAAAAGCACAAAAATACCCGCCCTGTCCCAGCTTTTGGAACAGCTTGCGCGGATCACGGCAGTCTTCCTGCTTTATTCCTTTGGGTTACGGCAAGGGTTCCGTTTTGGGGTTTCCATCGCGGTCGTCGGCCTGATCGCAGGGGAAAGCGCTTCCAGCCTGTACTGCGTTGCCTCCCTCTGCCGTCCAAAAAGATCCCTGCGCCTCCCCGCGCCCGCCCTCTCCTGCTGCAGGGAATTGCTGGGGCTTTCCATCCCTCTGACCGCAAACCGGGTATTGCTGAACCTGCTTCAGAGTGTGGAAGCGGTCTCCATCCCGCAGAAGCTGCAGGCGTCTGGCATGACGCACGCGGATTCGCTTGCCGCATACGGGATCCTGACAGGCATGGCTCTCCCCTGTATCCTGTTCCCCTCCGCCATCTCCAATTCCCTTTCCACCATGCTGCTTCCTACCGTTGCCAAAGCACAGGCGGAAAAAAAAGAACAGGCGCTTTCACGTCTCATCCGCAAAAGCCTGTTCTCCTGTCTTTGCCTTGGCGTATTCTTTTTTATTGTCTTATTCCTGTCTGGGAACTGGGTCGGGCGGTTCCTTTTCCACAGTGAGACCGCTGGCGCATACATCATCGTTTTATCCTGGATCTGCCCTTTCCTGTATGTAAATTCCGCCTGCATCAGCATTATAAACGGGATCGGCAAAACAACCGTTTCCTTCCTCATCAATGTGTCCGGCCTGGGGATCCGGATCTTAAGCGTATGGTTCCTGATCCCGCGATACGGCATGTATGGATATTTCATCGGGCTCCTGTCAAGCCAGGCTGCCACCTTCCTCTGCTCTTTTGTTACGATTCTGGGGAACATTCGGAAATCATAAAGGAGCTGCCGCGAAAAACCTGATGCAGACTGCGCAGGATAAACCGCGGCAGCTCCTAACTTTGTATCACAAACTGCATAATGACCGGGTTCACCAGGCACTCCAAAACCATGCCCGCCGCAAACAAAACAAGGATGGCCGCCGCTTTCTGGAAATCCATCCCCGCCGCCGCATGGAACATCTGCCAAAGCAGGAGAAAATAACCCGCAAAATACAAAAGAAAATGAGGAAACGCCGCCATCAGGCACAGTACGATCCCTCGGGCCCCCAGCTTCATGACCGCCACCGTAAAAACCATCCCGACCTCAAAGCCTGTCCAGGCAAGGAACAACGCCCCCACCACCCGCCGCAGCCGCGACCCCGACGATATGAACAACACAGCGACGGGTAAACAGCGTATCCAAAATACATACCAGAAAAAATCCCCGGTCCGGATATCATCCGCCGTATACCGGCTCAAAAAATAATCGTGGAACATCCCAACGCTCTGCAGATAATCCGCAGATGCCAGGTTCGAAAATAAAATACCGGCCAGAAACCCCACCATGAAAAACAAAGCAAACAGTCTTTTCCCATCCTGCAGCCTCACCATACCACCCCATAGCCAAAAGATATTCCATTATATGACCCTGGGGTCTGAAAATATGCTTCTTTTGTACGGCGGCGCATACCGTCCAGCCGCAGCGGCCGGGCACATAGGCCACTGCAGCGCTGCCTCCATGGCCATGGATAGTCGTTCATCCCCGCATATATTTCGCGTCATAGGCAAGGATCGCCGCGGCTGTCTTGGAGTCCTCAATGATACCGCTGAAAATCATGCCCTTTAACGCATCCAACGTATACGGCCTGACAGCCACAAATTCATTTTCATCCAGTTGCTGGCGGCCAAAAGAAAGATTTCTCGCAACATAGATCTCGATTTTCTCATTGCAAAGCGCCACCGTCGTCCGCAGGGTGATCAGCCATTCCAAATCATCCGAGGAATATCCGGTCTCCTCCTTCAGTTCCCGGCCCGCGCACAGGATGCCTGGCTCTTTCGGATCGTCCAGTTTCCCCGCCGGTATCTCCAGTGTCTCCCTGTCCAGCGCATTCCGGAACTGCCGTACCATCAGGATACGTCCGTCCTCCAGCACGGGGACAACAGCCGCCGCGCCGTCATGGTGGATAAAATCCCACTCTTCCGTATGCCCGTTCGAAAACACCATATGGTCCCGGTATACTTTCACCACAGTACCTTCATACATCAATTCGCGTTTTGTACGCTGGATATCTTCTTTCATCCCTGTATTCTCCTGAAATATGATTGCAATTTCCCCATTCCGGGCCTGTCATTTTTCTGGTTCTTCCCATACGCAGCGCCGAGGATACGCTTACAAAAAATAAGACCGGACATCTTTTGTCCGGTCCCGCATATTTTGCATTCTCCGTGTATCTCCGTTTACCTGGCATAGTTCGTCGCCCGTGATTCGCGGATGACATTGACCTTAATCTGTCCGGGGTACTCAAGCTCGTATTCAATCTGCTTGGCAATATCCCTCGCCATCAAAACCATGTCCTCATCAGATACCTGCTCTGGAACTACCATTACACGAATCTCTCTGCCTGCCTGAATAGCAAAAGACTTATCAACACCTTTAAACTGGTTGGTGATTTCTTCTAATTGTTTTAATCTGTTTGTATATGTTTCAAGTGTTTCCCTTCTCGCACCTGGCCTTGCCGCGGAAATCGTGTCCGCAGCCTGTACAATACATGCAATCAGCGTCTGTGGCTCAACATCGCCGTGATGGGCCTCTACCGCATTGATAACTGTTGCCGACTCTTTATATTTTCTGCAAAGATCCACGCCTATCTGGATGTGGGAGCCTTCCACGTCATGGTCGATCGATTTCCCTATATCATGTAAAAGCCCGGCTCTCTTCGCCACCCTCACATCCAATCCGATCTCGCCTGCAAGGAGACCGGAAAGCTGTGCTACTTCTATCGAATGTTTTAACGCATTCTGACCATAACTGGTACGGAATTTCATTCTTCCCAGCAGCTTGATCAATTCGGGGTGGATGCCATGCACGCCAACTTCCAGCGCAGCGGCTTCCCCTTCTTCCCGGATCATCGTCTCTACTTCCCTCTGCGCTTTTTCCACCATCTCTTCGATCCTTGCCGGATGGATCCTTCCATCCAGGATCAGTTTTTCAAGCGCAATCCTTGCAACCTCTCTTCTTATTGGATCGAAGCCCGACAGCACAACCGCTTCTGGGGTATCATCGATAATCAATTCCACACCGGTCATCGTTTCCAGCGTGCGGATGTTCCGCCCTTCCCTTCCAATAATTCTGCCTTTCATCTCATCGTTGGGAAGCTGTACAACGGAAATCGTTGTCTCGGCCACATGGTCGGCGGCACACCTTTGGATGGCAGTCACAACATATTCCTTTGCCTTCTTGTCCGCTTCTTCCTTTGCCTGGCTTTCCAACTCTTTGATGAGCTTCGCAGTGTCATGTTTCACATCATCTTCAACAGTTTTCAACAGATATTCTTTTGCCTGTTCGGAGGTCAATCCAGAGATTCTTTCCAGTTCCTGTACTCTTTGCTTACTCAGCTCTTCCACTTTCGTTTCGCGCCGCTTAAGCTGTTCTTCTTTTGCTGTAAGCCCTGCCTCCCGCTTCTCGATAGCGTCAGACTTTTTCTCTAAAGCCTCTTCCTTGGAAAGGACACGTTTTTCATAGCGCTGCAGCTCTGTTCTACGTTCCCTGGTCTCTTTTTCAAGCTCGTTCTTATTCTTGATTGATTCCTCTTTGATTCCCAAGAGAGACTCCTTTTTCTTGGCCTCGGCTGTTTTTACCGCGTCATCAATGATTTCCCTAGCCCTTGTCTCAGCGTTCCCAATCTTGGACTGGGCGTTCTTCTTTAAGCTGGACACCGTAGCATAATGACTGATAACAGCCGCCGCAGCGATAAGCACCACTCCAACAGCAATACCTATTACACTTGGCACAGGAGCACCTCCTTATTTAATTTTCATTGTACAAATACAACAGTTCAATTTTATAGTATTTTCACAATTCTGTCAAGTATAACCGAAAACCTTTTATGGGCGCCGCTTTTATGGCGCTTTTATGGC
>CAZYVA010000020.1:16231-22619 GCA_964650695.1 uncultured Dorea sp.
GTCAAGTATAACCGAAAACCTTTTATGGGCGCCGCTTTTATGGCGCTTTTATGGCTTTTATGTGCCACTTTTATGCTTTTATCGCTGGAAGTCCTTACGTGAAATTGTCACCCCTTATCTCATGGTATAGAGAAAAGGAATGCTTGACAAATGTTTTGGAATTTTTTTGCGGATATTTCATTGTTTTACAACGGAATTTCCCTTATAATAATTGCAGAAGATATCACGATGATACCAGGGGCAAACAGGCAAGCAAGCCGGTATCATCAGTTTTTGGTAAAGAAGGAAGAAATGAATGCTGCGGGGAAAAACGGTACTTCTTGGGGTAAGCGGCGGGATTGCCGCGTATAAAAGCGCATCTTTAGCAAGCATGCTGGTGAAAGCCGGCGCGGATGTGCGTGTGCTGATGACCGAAAACGCGAAGCAATTCATCGCCCCGATGACGTTCGAAGCCCTGACGGGCCATAGATGCATTTCCGATACCTTTGACCGGAATTTTGAATTCCAGGTGGAGCATGTTGCGCTGGCAAAGCTGGCGGACGTGGCGATCGTCGCGCCCGCTACGGCGGACGTAGCGGCAAAGCTGGCGCATGGCTTAGCGGATGATATGCTGACGACGACCCTGCTCGCCTGCAAGGCGCCAAAAATCATCGTTCCGGCGATGAATACGGCCATGTACGAGAACCCTGTGACACAAGACAACCTGGAGCTCCTGCGCCGCTACGGGATGGAAGTCGTCGGGCCTACATCGGGACATCTGGCATGCAGCGATACAGGGGTAGGAAAGATGCCAGAGCCGGACGTTCTGTTCCAGTACATTTGCAAGGCAGCGGTACAGCCGAAGGATATGGAAGGGCTGAAAGTACTGGTGACAGCAGGGCCAACGCAGGAAGCGATCGACCCGGTGCGATGCATCACGAACCACTCTTCAGGGAAGATGGGGTACAGCATAGCGAAAGCCTGCGCGATGCGGGGGGCAGACGTGACCCTTGTATCCGGGCGCGTGGCGCTTGAGCCGCCATTGTTTGTAAAGACGGTACAGGTCTGCTCGGCAAAGGAAATGTTTGAAGCGGCAGCCGGACAAAGCGGCGGGATGGATATTGTGATCAAAGCGGCGGCTGTCGCGGATTACCGTCCGCGCCAGGCGGCCGCAGACAAGATCAAGAAAACGGAAGGGCCGGCATCGATCGCACTGGAGCGCACGGAAGATATACTGGCTTACCTTGGGGAGCATAAAAAGGCCGGACAATTCCTCTGTGGGTTTTCCATGGAGACGCGGGATCTGATTGCAAATTCCAGGAAGAAGCTGATAGAAAAGAACCTGGATCTGATTGTGGCAAACAACCTGAATACACAGGGGGCAGGGTTTGGGACGGACACAAACGTTGTCACACTGATCTCCAGGGACAGAGAGGAAGAATTGCCGCTTATGGGAAAAGACGCGGTGGCGGACTGTCTGCTGGACCGGATACTGGCAATGCGGCGGACGCCTGGCAAGCAGCCGGAATAGAAAGCGGGAAATCATGAATTTGACATGAAAAATCCATGGAAGGGGTCAAAGATATCGGATCCTGATATCTGTGAAGAGAGGGAGGAGTAAACCATGGATCGAAAATATGTGGAAAAAGTATTGTTAAAAATGGGGGTGCCGGCAAAGATAAAAGGATTTCAATATATTGTAGATGCAGTGATTCTTCTGGATAAGGATGAGTGGCAAGAGCCAAAATATACGGCGCTTTACTATTCTATCGGCGAGATGAACCAATCCACAGCATCTAGGATAGAACGGGCGATCCGCCACGCGTTTAAAATAGCAAGGAGCGGACGTGGCAACGATGAGGCGGTGGAACATTATATCGGGTTTACCCATTGTGAAAATTCAAGTTCCCTTGCCAGCCTGCACAGGGTCATTAGGCAGGAGCAGGAGGAACAGTGCCAAAAAGAAAGGAGGTTCATAGAAGAGCGGCCGCTTCAGATCACGTTGAACCAGTTAAACCAAATTATTTATCAGGTGGTGGCATCTATCGTGCCGGATGCCATCTTATAGGCCACTCATGATATTTTGCTTCTTTATATTTTCTTCCAGCAATAGATTCCTGGCAAAGCATTGAATAATCCACTTCAAAAGCAAAAGAAGATGATTCCAAAATGGATTTTTCCTGTATGTCAATACATCATGATATTGGAGGCAAATAGGATTTGACTCCAACATCCATGGGTTTTTGGTGACGGTATTGATAGTGTCTTGAATTTTTGCCAGGATAAGGGGTATAAGGAGAGAGACTTCTTTTGATGGGTTTAAGGAAGTCTCTTTTTACGTCCATAGAAAATGGAGGACGCCAAAAAAACCAGGTAAGCCCCCAGGGCAGTTGCAAAGATATAGGAAGCAATTGCAAAGCGGTTGCCGAATGCTTCCGCGATGTCCCGGAACACAAGCTGGTTCATTTTATATAGAGGGCTAATATAAAACAGATTGATGACCCCGCAAGGGAAAAGGGCAATATTGAGCGCTGTAGCCGCCATACAGCAGAAGAGATAAATGGAAAGCGCGCCAAGATACTCCGCAAAGGTATGTTCCAAAAAAGGATGCCGGGAAGCTTTTATACCGATGATCACCAACAGGACATGCCAGAGATAGGAATGGGCAGTCAAAAGGGAAACCGGATAATGCATCCCGCTGGTATCAAAAAAGGCAAAAAAACCTCCAATGAGGCCGAAGGTCATAAGGAAAGTCAGGAAAAAACGTCTCAGGGAATCCGTGCGGACAAAAGGAAGCAGCACGCATAAATACATAGGGATGCTGCATAATTGAAACGGGAAATACCACCATTGGTAATGTCCGTGATTCAATTGGAAAGTCAGGCAAAGCTGCTTCAATATCTCGCTGAAAACCATTCCCAGCCCACAGATAAAGAAAAAACGGTCTGTTTGTTTCATTGCTACCTCAAAAAAGAAAACCCATCATTGATGATATCCTCAAATTGTCCAAACTACGGATCCGTTAAGCATTGTACCACATCTGCACGGAAATGAAAACCATCACCTCTTGACGGATCGTCCGCATTATGCTATGCTCCTAAGGAAAGCAAGTTCAATATCATTTCCATTACGTATCTCGCGTTCTGTATTGTCTTTGAATCCTGCTTTTCAATCCTGAATCCATTTCACTATAAGCGGGGAAAGGCACTGCAGCCCGCCGGAGGCGTGCTTGCCCCTTTTTCAGCAGGGAGGGCTTCGCCTATGGCTGGAAAGACGGTTTACCGTAACTATAAAGACAATGTTTTCTGCCTCCTCTTCCGGGAGAAAGCACCATTGCTGGAGGTCTATAACGCGATAAACGGAACGGAATATAAAAGCACGGACGGCCTGACGGTGGCCACCTTGCCCAACACCATCTGCATCCAGTACCGGAATGATGCGGCCTATACTTTCAACAGCGACCTGTCCCTGTATGAGCAGCAGTCCACGGACAACCCGAATATCCCACTGAGGGCGCTGCACTACATTTCCGAAGAATACCGCCGGATCATCCCGGCCAGGCATCTGTACCGCAGGACCGGGATCACAATACCCGTCCCGCATTTCATTGTTTTCTATAACGGCGCCGGGGAGCAGCCAGAGGCGAAAGTCTATAAGCTGTCCGATTTGTTTGAGAAGCAGACGGGCGAACCGGAGCTGGAAGTAAAGGTCACGGTCCTGAACATCAATGAAGGGAAGAACGCAAAACTCCTGTCAAAATGCAAGGCGCTCCGGGGCTACATGGCGTTCGTCCGCAAAGTACGGGAAAACAAAAAAAACATGGATACGGAGGCGGCGGTCAGGGCCGCCGTGGAAGCCTGCATCCAGGAAGGCATCTTAGCCAGCTTTTTCCGAAAGCATAAAGAGGAGGTTATTGACGTGGGGATTTTTGAATTCGACGAGGAATTATATAAAGAAGCGATGTTCGAGGATGGCGTGGTGGTCGGTCGCAAAGAGGGCCACAAAGAGGGTCGCAAAGAGGGCAGAACGGAGGAGCGCAACACATTCGCAAAGCTCTCTTCCATACTGATTTCTGAAAAAAAGCAGGATGATTTAATCAGGGCTGCCACAGATAACGTCTTTTACGAACAGCTCTTGTCTGAGTATGGTTTTTCCAGCCAACTGAAATAGGGCCGCCGCAGCCCGGCAAGAACAAATGAAAACGTGCAAGGAACCGGCTGATCAAGGCTGTGTACCCTGACAATTCGCCTGGACATGGCAGCTATGCAGCCAACATCCATATGGCTTACGCACGCACAATAGCATTTGCACCAAATAAACAAAACGGAACCTTGGCTTATGTGGAAGAAAGAAGCAGCCGGGAAAGCAAAAAAGCTTTTCCGCAAATACAGGTTTTATATAGTGGCATTTATGATCGCATTCGCGGCCCCGAAAGCCATATTCTCGACGATCCTATGCCAGAGCCATATCCTGTCCGGCAGCATGGAGCCACTGATACAGGAAGGGGACATACTGATCAGCCGGAGGTCTGCAGGCCGCATCGGGAGGTACAATGTGATCTCGTTCCATTTTGAAGAAGACGGTGTAAAAACCATCTACATCAAACGTGTCATCGGCCTGCCGGGGGAAACCGTTGCGGTAAAGGAAGGCGCGGTGTATGTGGACGGGGAAGCGCTTGAGATGCCATATATCCCGGACTGGGGCGACACAGACGGGGATGGGGTGTTTAAGGTTCCGGAAGGGCATTATTTCGTGCTGGGGGATAACAGGGACGACTCTTATGATTCAAGGTACTGGGATGACCCGTTTGTGGGCAAAGATGACATTATCTCCATAGATCCATACCTCCGCATATGGCCAATCAGCCAGGCCGGGTTTGTGGACCTGGAACCCGCAGCGCCTACAGACGGGACAGCCAACAGGACGGTGGACAACTCTGCCATCCCGCAAATGGGAACAAGCACGTAACAAAGATATGGTTTCCAAACAGGAGGTATAGACGATGGGAAAGAAGCTGAAACAGAAAGTAAAAAAAATTCTACAGACGTTCACTGTAGTTATATTTATCGTCTCATTGGCAGCGGCAAGCCTGTACACCACCGGAAACAGCACGGAAGCGGCGGGGAAGAAAGCGGTCAAAAGCGTGTCGATCAAAGTAAACGGTGTTAAGAAAAACAAACAGGCCATCACGGTCAAGAAAGGCAAGTCGCTGAAGCTTACCGCCAGCATCCGCCCGGCGAAAGCCAAGAAATCCGTATCATGGAAGTCCAGCAATTCGTCTGTCGCGTCTGTGAAAGGCGGCAAGGTGTCAGCGAAAAAGGCCGGGACAGCCAGGATCACCGTTAAGGTGAAAGGCAAGAATGGGAAGGTAAAGAGGGCGTGGGTGAAAATAAAGGTGTCCAGCAGCACAAGCAATCCGCCATCGTCTTGTTCACACAAGAAATGGACGGTATATACAAAGACATACCAGGCTCTGCAAAAAGAGGTTTATCGTTGCAATGGCTGCGGATACCCGTTGTATACAATCAACAGTGATTGGACGATCACATTTCTTCCGGATCTGTATGTTCATCCTGCCAAGGAAACAGCGGACGTCACATGTACAGGCGGAGGTTATCACAATGGTGTCTATGAAGCGGGTTACTGCGATTTATGCGGGGAACTAGTTGTAAGGGTAAGCTGCGCTTTCCATCATGATCCTAACGCAAATTGTAACACAGACCGAACATTGGGCGCCTACGAAAAAGTAGAGACATCTACGACGGGAGCGTGCTTGAATTATTTCAAATCCTGCAAGTGTGGGAGCAATATCTGTATGCAGGGATCCGAAAGCGTTAAATTGGATGGATACGGCAGCACAGAGGGGAAATGTCTGGTTGATGTGAAATACACTTGCCAGGGATGTGGGTTTACCACGAAAAGCTATAATGTGTACGAAGCAATGATTCCATCAGGCGTCAGACATGAAGATTATGTATGGGCAGGGGAGATGCCAACACCTTGGTAAAAAACGAATAAACCCGATAGAAAGCGCCATTGCTGGAGTGTATAAGCTGTCCGTTGTTTGAGAAGCAAACGGCCACAATTATGGGGCATCTGCCACCGGCAGATGCCCCTTTCTACGTCCAATATTGCCACAGCCCATCGCGGGTCCCGGAAATCTACCTTCTCCTCTTCCTCACGATCCCAATCACGATCCCCAGGCTGACAGCGAGGCCGATGATCCACGGAAGCAGTGCGGCCACATCGCCTGTCTGGATCGCTGACGCAAGCGTCCCGGCCACGTTGCCGCTGCTGTTGCCATCCGACGACCCTGAACCGCTGCTGCCGTCGGAACTGCCATCCGAACTGTCATCTGTTGCCAAATCGTCATCCGTAGCAGCATTTTGCGTGTAGGTCGTGGTTCCGT
>CAZYVA010000021.1:0-22174 GCA_964650695.1 uncultured Dorea sp.
CCTGTATCACTTCCTCGATCAGATCTTTCACTTTTTGCTCAGTCAGATCCGGTTTTTCCTTTCTGATATCCGCGATCAAGCTCTTCACTTCATCCTTTGTCAGGTCGATTCCTTTCTCTTTCAACTTCACGATGAGACTTTCTATTTCCTCGTCGGTCAGCCCTGTATCTTCCCCCGCCTGATCGGCCTGATCTATCCGTTCTTCTTTGTTTTCCTGGGCGGTCTTTTCCGCCGTTTCTTTTTTCGGCTTCTTTTTTGTTGCCTCCGCCGTCTCTTTCGTTGTCTCCTCCGCGCTTTGACTGGTCTCCTTATTCTCTTCTTCTGTGGTCTTAGCGCTTTGTCCGGCTTCTTTGCTTTCCTCTTCCTTGTCCTTCTTTTCCGCTTTTTCTTCTTTGGATTCTTCCTCTACCGGTTTTGTGTTTTCCTCCGATCCCTCGCCTGCAGAATCAACACTTTCAATCGCTTCTCCATTATTTTCCGCTGAAGCTTCCAGAACAAAAGCCGACTGTAGCTGCCCTGTGAGTACGCAAACACTCACGCCCAACACGACGGCTGCTTTTTGTAAAAACATAGATGCGTCATCCCTTTCTATTGACCAATGTCATGCATCCTTTATTTCCACAGGCAGTTAGACATACCCAAATGCTGCCTGATAGGAGTAACTGCCTGCAAAAATAATCATTTAAACTATATTTTTTGATTATACTCTCGCCTGTTAAAAAAATCAACCTCTCTGTTTTATCTTACGATCCACACGCACAGGAGGAGCGACGAAGAGGAACGGATGAAAAAAATTCCCTTGTCATCTGGTTTTCCATACTATATAATAAATATGTTTCAACAATATATCCTGTTATAGCCTAGCAAACAAGTGCGCTGCTATCCACAGCCGCCTCACTCCCATCCATAAAAAGCTATCAGCCGTTGCCGCGCAGCTTATTCGTTTATCCATGCGGGTGAAGCGACGGGTTTCATCATATGTGTATTTTGAAAAAAGTGAAAGGAATGGTAGAAATATGACCGGCGACACAAAAGCGATGCTCCGGGGCATTTTGGAAAATATTGCACGGATGAATTATATAAAACCGGATGACGTCCCCGGCATCGATCTGTATATGGATCAAGTTACCACATTCATGGATGAGCAGCTTGCATCCAGCAAACGCTATGAGGACGATAAGATACTGACAAAGACGATGATTAACAACTATGCGAAAAACAATCTCCTTCCTCCACCTGTGAAAAAAAAATATTCCAAAGCACATGTCCTGACGATGGTTTTCATCTATTATTTTAAAAACATCCTATCCATCAAAGACATCGGGACGCTGCTGGAACCGATCACGGGGAAATATTTCGATGGACAGGAAACGTTGGATATGGATGATATCTACAGCGAAATATTAAAGCTTCAAAAATCAAGAATCGGTACGGTTGCAAAAGATATCGCCAGATCCTACAACGGCGCTCTGAAAAGTTTCCCTGATGCCCCGGAAAATGACCAGGATTACCTGCAGCTTTTTGCCTTTATCTGCAGCCTGAGCTTTGACATCTATGTAAAAAAGCTGCTGATGCAGAAACTGATTGATGAATTTGCTGAAAAACAAGACAAGAACAGAAAAAAGGAAAAGCCAAAAAAACAGGATAAAACCGAAAAATAAGCCCTAAAAAACTGCCGCTTAATGCGCCATCCATCGCGGCAATCCCGTATGGCGGCCCTTTATTCCTTTCAAGACGCCAGATCCATGCGGCACCGCCCCCGCTTATTTGTTGATCCGGGCAAATACCATATCATACCCATCGTTCCCATAATTCAGGGAACGGTTGACCCGGCTTATGGTCGCGGTGGAGGCTCCTGTATGTTCCGCTATCTCCAGATAAGTCCTGTGCTCCCTCAGCATTTTCGCAACCTCAAAACGCTGGGATAAAGAAAGAAGCTCATTGACAGTACAGATATCCTCAAAAAAGGTGTAACATTCCTCCTTGTCCTTCAAGCTTAGGATTGCTTCGAAAAGATAGTCTACCGCTTCCGTCCGGATATTCTTGCTCATTTGCCCTCTCCTTTTCCTGATATTCTCTGTGTATTTTAGCACAGTAAATCTTTAAAGTCCATACCCGGACTTCCTTAACCTTTCAGCCTTTTCCGGAATTCCTCCAATGACCGGTTCGCAATCAGTTCTTCCGGGAACTTTGCTTCCTTCAGCAATTGCTCTGCATACCCGTACTCCGCAATGGCGGTATCCACATGGGCGTCCGAACTAAGGGCAACCATAGTTCCGTATTTCTTACAGTTTTCAAGCATGATACAGGCATTTTCCCACGTATTGACCCGGAACCCCTTCGGGCTCAGAGAAGAATTATTCAATTCCAGAAGCGTCCCGGCTTCTTTCGCCTTTCTCGCCAGAACATCATAATCCACCGGGAATCTCCCATCATCCGGGTGCCCGATAATATCCGCGCAGCCTTTTTCTAGTACATTCAGATATGCTTCCGTCACCGCTTCTTTGGTTCTCTCTCCTTGATAACACACTGTATGCATGCTGGCAATCACAATATCTAGTTCCGCCAGTACCTTATCCGGCAAATCCACCTTGCCAGTCTCATCCATAATATTCAGCTCCGCTCCCAAAAACAGCTCAATCCCATACATCTGCCTTGGAACGACCTTGAGGTTTTGAAAATAAGCCATATTCGCGGTTGCTTTCATTCCAGGCGCATGTTCCGTGATCGCCAGGGCTTTCAACCCCTTCCCGGAAGCCATCGAAGCCATCTCCCGAATCGTGTTATATGCATGCCCGCTGATCAATGTATGTGTATGTGTATCAATCTCAACCTTCATCCTCCACTCGTTTCCTTTCTGCTTTGCCTGTATGAGGCTTTTCATATACTGCTATGGGTTCCGCCCTTGCTGTTCAGTATATTCTTTTTTTGCGAAAATGTCCACTTCCATTCTTGACAGAGCATAACTATACCGATATTCTAGTATTCGAAACGAAATACCTTTCTGTTCCACGCAGCATAAATCTTCAGTCTGCAAGGCGGATGGACGATGGCGTAGCGGCGGCTACCGCTATGGAATCCAACATAACAGATGGAACTTTGGCCGTGAATAGCAGCAAGTGGTCCAGGCGTCCACAGAAATATACTGGAATCCGCCCCTGTCTTGTGCTATACTAGAAAAACATGGATAAAACCGGCAATATCCTGATGAAGCCACATGTATCGTGAACCCCATACGGAACTATTTTCACAGGAGCCGCCTATCAATAACCTGTGCAGACGGCGTAAGGTCATCCATCCACACAGGCAAAGCGGGAAAAAAGGGAGGGCAACTATGCTTTGCAATGTAAGTGAATTATTGTCGCAGGCAGCCGTTTCCTATGCGGAAAAAACAGCTCTGGTTGATATGGAAGAAGAAATTTCTTTTTTAGAACTTGAAAGCCGTGCCAAACGGATCGGGTCTTATTTTATCGGGAAGGGATTCTTCCGCTGCCCGGTCGTCGTCCTGTGCGGCCGCGACGCGGCCAGCGTGGTTTCCTTCCTCGGTATAGCAATAAGCGGGAATTATTATGTCCCGGTGGACGCGCAGATCCCGCCGTCCCGCATAGCTGCGATCCTAAAGACTTTTACCGGATCCCACACCCCGGTTTCGATCCTCGCGGGGAGGAATCAGGAAAAAACCGTTTCTGCCATCATGGAATCCCTGGATGGCGGCATCCCTGCCTGTTACCTGGATGATCTTTTAGAAACTTCCATTGATGAAAGCAGACTGTGCGCATGCCGGAAGCGGACACTGGATATCGACCCGCTCTATATGATTTTTACTTCCGGTTCCACCGGTGTCCCAAAGGGGGTCATCAAAAACCAGCGTTCTATTTTAACCTTTATGGATGCATTCACGAATACGTTCGGCATCACAGACAAGGATGTGCTGGGCGGGCAAGCCCCCTTTGACTTCGATGTATCGGCCAAAGATATCTACACAATGCTATATACAGGCGCCACGCTCGTTGTATTCCCGAAGCTTTTTTTCTCTTTCCCGAAAAAGCTGATGGATGCTATGAACCGGTACAAGGTCACTACGATTATCTGGGCGGCGTCCGCGCTGAGCGTTGTTGTAAAAATGAATGCCATGGAACACGACACGCCGCATTATTTAAAGCGTGTGCTCTTTTCCGGGGAAGTCCTGCCGATCCCGCACCTGAACGTCTGGAGGAAGCGCCTGCCAGACGCTATGTTTGTCAATCTGTATGCGCCGACAGAAGTCACAGGGAACTGCACTTACTACATTGTAGACCGGGACTTCAAGGATACGGAGACACTTCCTCTGGGAACCTGTTTCCCCAACATTGAAATCCTTGTCCTGAAGGAGGACCACACCCCCGCGCTTCCCGGAGAAACCGGAACCATCTATGTGCGGGGCGCTTTCCTCTCGATGGGCTATTTTGCAAACGCAAAAAAGACATCCGCCGTTTTTATACAGAATCCCTCGCAGGACCATTACCCCGACATGGTTTACAATACTGGCGATTTAGCGGAATGCCTGCCAGAAGGCGGTTACCGGTTCCTCTCCCGTCAGGATTTCCAGATCAAGCACCACGGACACCGGATTGAACTGGGCGACATCGAAACCGCTGTCAACACGGTCCAGGCCGTCCGCGCCTGCGCCGCCGTCTATGATAAAAAGAACGAGCGCATCGTCCTGTTTGCAGAAGGAGAGGGCCTGACCGTCCGCGCTTTGCTTAAAGAACTCCGGAGAATGCTGCCAAAGTACATGCTTCCGGAAAAAATGGTATTTATGGAAGAACTCCCGCTCAATAAAAATATGAAAATCGACCGCCGCCTCCTGCAGATGCAAGCCGAAGGATCCGGCTCCGCCGGGTCATAGCCCATGCAGGTTGCGCACGGTCACCCAGCATAGATAACAGAACATAAAATATGCCATAGGGAACACGGTATAGAAAGAGGTCATGATGGAAAAAGTATTAGAGATTTTGGAGGAAATCCGGCCGGATGTGGATTTTATGAGCCAGACTGCAATCATTGATGATGGGATTTTGGATTCCTTCGATATCATTGCTGTCACAGCGGAATTCAATGAAGAATTTGACATCAACATCCCCATCCACGAGCTGGAACCGGAGCGTTACAATACTGTCGCAAATATCTGGCAGCTCATCCAGGAATTACAGGAAGAGGACTGATATGGGAATCACCACGCTTAATTTTTTTGTATTCCTTGCAGCCGGACTGGCGGTTTATTACGTGATCCCGAAAAGATGCCAGTGGATCTGGCTTCTGATCCTTAGCGGTATCTTTTACGTCAAAGCAAGCAAGGCTTTATCTATTTTTATCGCTGTTACCTGTATATCCATCCATTTACTGGCGCTGCTCTGCGAGCGTTCCGACAAACGCTATAAAGCGGAGCTTGCAAAAATCAAGGCCGGGGAATCCACGCAGGACAAAAAAGCCATCAAGGCACAAAACATCAGACGCAAGCGCGTCTTTATCTGGCTCAGCATCATCATCAACCTTGGAATGCTGGTTGTGCTGAAATTTTACGATTTGATCATCTCAGAGGTGAACCTGCGCTGGTTCAGCGGTGAGGAAAACTTTTTCCCACTGCTGCATCTTGCGATGCCGCTTGGGATTTCTTTTTATACCTTCCAGGCTGTCGGCTATCTGGTGGACGTTTACCGGGGAAAGACAAAGGCGGAACACAACTTTTTCAAAACCACTCTGTTCATTACATTTTTCCCACAGATTTTACAGGGCCCCATCTCCCGGTTTGATCAGCTTGCACCCCAGCTTTTCGGAGGACACAAATTCAACTATCCCAAAATGGTAAATGGATTTTACCTGATGCTCTGGGGGC
Source organism: uncultured Dorea sp. (assembly GCA_964650695.1). Lineage (GTDB taxonomy): Bacteria > Bacillota > Clostridia > Lachnospirales > Lachnospiraceae > CAZYVA01. Next base: position 5,876 of record CAZYVA010000021.1, read on the forward strand.
TGTTCAAAAAAATGGTGATTGCAGACCGGGCAGGCATCCTGTGCAACCAGGTCTTCAACCAATACCAGGATTACCACGGCTTTCAGTTCTGGGTCGCTATTTTAGCATATGCCGCGCAGATGTACGGGGATTTCTCCGGGGGGATCGATATCATCCGGGGAGCCGCGCAAATGTTTGGCATCGATATGGCAGAAAACTTCGACCGTCCTTACTTTTCCAAAGATATCCCTGAATTTTGGCGGCGCTGGCATGTGACTTTGGGAACATGGTTCCGGGATTACTTGTTTTACCCGTTTTCCCTTTCCTCTTTTTCCCAGAAGTTTTCCAAAAAGCTACGGAAAAAGGGGCATTCTTACCTTGCCAAGTACCTGCCTTCTTATATCGCATGCATGTTGCTCTGGCTGGCGAACGGTGCATGGCACGGAGCCGGGACGCAATTCATCCTGTTCGGCGTCTACCACGGAATTTTAACAGTTCTTTCCATGGCATTCCACAAAAGGCTGGTAGAAACCGGAAACAAACTGCACATCAACCAGCAGTGCGGTTCGTGGAAATTATTCCAGATTTTACGTACCTTTTTCCTCGTGGAAGTCGGACGCGTGATTTTTGTCACCCCCAATTTCCACGCCTCTCTCGTGATGGCAAAATCGATGTTTACTGCACACAATTTTTGGATTTTCTTTGACGGGTCCATTTTTGAACTGGGGCTTGCGCGGCCGGATTTCCTTGTCCTTGCCGTCGCATGCCTGATCCTGCTCACGGTAGAGATCATACAGGAAGCGGCGCAGATCCGCATCCGGGAATGGCTGGCCGGGCAGAATCTGTGGCTTCGCTGGTTGCTTGCTTTCGGCCTGATATTCACGATATTGATTTTCGGCATTTACGGAAAAGGCTATGACGCAGCCGGATTCATCTACATGCAGTATTGAACCCGCGCACGGCCCTGCCGCTCCAGAGCCTTTGCCGCGCAGGTGCAGGATAACCAAAAGAAACCCCTACGCTGCGCCGCGGCAATTCGCAGGTACAGCTTCGTACACGCAATTAAGCTTCCTCCACCTCTTACGGGGTGCAGCGGATTCAGTTTCATAGTAAGGAGACGCCATGACACGAAAAGATTTTGTAAAGGCAATTGTTGCCGTCCTCATCTTTCTGACAGGTTTCGGATGCTTGACGCTTTTAATGGAACCGAAATGGAATTATTACGGCAACCAGACACAGACGCGGGTGCAGGCGTTTTACCGGCAGGAAAAAAATACGCACGACGTGATCTATACCGGTTCCAGTTTTGCCTACTGCGGTATCTCCCCTCTCTGGATCTGGAAAGAACAGGGGCTGACCGGTTATGTATTTGCCAACCCGATGCAGAAAACATGGATTTCCTACTATTATCTGGAGGAAGCCTTAAAGTACCAGTCACCCAAGGTTGTCGTCTACGAGGTCGGGACGGTCATGGATGATGAGGAAGGGGATGAAGGGCATAACCGGAAGAATATCGATTACCTGAAATGGTCTTCCACCAAATGGAACGCGATTATGGAAATCACGGAAAACTGCGGTGAATCCAAAAAGGACTATCTGTTCCCGCTGCTGCGTTTCCATTCCCGGTGGAGCGACTTGGGAAAAAATGATTTCAATGTGTTTTACGACAAGTCCTACTACCTGATGGGAACCGCACTGAAGCTAACGACGCGCCCTGCCAGTGATAAAGACATTGCCGCATATGGCCAGTGGGACGCTTCTGCAAAAACAGCCGCTGACGTCCAGGTTGGTTCCCGATGCCAGGAGTATATGCTGAAAATGAAAGCGCTCTGTGAGGAAAAGGGAATCTCATTTCTGCTGCTGCGGGAGCCGAGCATGGAGTGGTCGCCGCAGGCAAGCGCCGCCGTCAAAGTATTCGCGGAAGAAAACGGGATTGATTTTCTGGATATGAACGATTACCGGGATGAGATTGGGCTGGACTGGAAGACAGACAGCCACGATGCAGGTACGCATGTGAATATCCTGGGCTGCACGAAGGTATCCGGCTATATCGGGAAATACTTAAAAGAACACTACGATTTTGATTCCGGGTACAATAAGGATATCCGCACTCTTTGGGATGAGTCTTCCCTCAAATTTGAGTCACTTGTTGCTTCCTACTCCCTGCCGATCATCCATGATTACGCCGGATACCTGGAAGCAGTCCGGAATCCGGATTTCATCACTGCCATCGCCGAAACACACGAAGATGGAAGCCCGTCCGCACTCCGGATCATTGACGGTGGGGAAACCATAAAAGAAAACGCGGACACTGCCCCCTTCTCCATGGAGGAGACCATCAGCGGAAAAATGTTTCAGTTGAGTTGCGGCGTAGATGGGCAGACGGCTTCCTTGAAGGTCGATGGAAAAGAATATGCCGCTGGTCAGGCAGGGGTGAATATTATCGTCTATGACAAGACGTTAGGGCAGGTTGTCGATAGCGTGGTTTTCCACCCGGAAGACCCCGTCCAGCCAGACGAGCATATTGCGCAACCGTTGGTCAAAGATGACGGCGGGGAATGATCATCCACGCTTGAATTGTATTTTTATGGTCTCAGCGGCACACGCTCCGGTCTATGCTGAACCGATAGTGATTCATAAAAGCTGTCGGAAAACAGAAGCCTCTATCAGGATACCATAATATGACAAGTATGGATAACCTGTGTAAAACATCTGCTTTCCGGCAGCCTTTTTCTTTCCTGGAAACAGGATCTTATATTTGCACCTGTTCTGGTGCATATTTACAACGATGTCATTATAAAATTTATAAAAATGCACTGATAGAGGAACACTGGAAACAGGTCTGCTGTCCATTCCGGGAATGAGCAGAATCATACCTGCTCGATACGGCAGGCCATTATCGGCAAAATTGCTGTAAATGAAAGGGTGGTTTTTTGGATATTACGATTGAAAAACGAATCGGGCTTAATCTTCGCAGGCTTCGCGAATACCAGAAGCTGACGCAGGAACAGGTTTCTGCAAAATTACAGGTGCAAGGCTGCGATATTACAAGAAGCGCACTTGCAAAAATCGAAGTCGGCCAGCGCCACATCTATGCGGATGAAGTCATTGCACTCCGCAACGCGTTAAGCACCGATTATAAAAATATTTTTGAGATTGAGGAAAACCCGGAAAATAGTACGGAATAACCCATGCAAAGCATCTTGCTTGCCTCAAATCCGCACAGGGCTATGCTGACCTGCGCTGTGCCTCTTTCCTTCACCTTGCATAGGAAGAAGAGTCAGGCAAGCAAGATGTATAGGTTATTTCGTGACAGCTCCTTACTCCATCATCTCCTCATCCAAAGCCTCCAGGTCTTTTTGTGAGATATTCCAAGTCCCTGCATCATTCTGCGCCACATGCACGTCTAGCGTCTCTTTTTCTCCATAAACCGGGTTGGCAACCCTCTCCTGAAGCATACCGTACATCGTTTCCAATGCAAGCCGGTTGACATCCTCTTCACTTGCATCCGTCCCCAGCTCCTTCACCTGGCCGACAAGCTTTGCTTCCAGTTCTGCGTCCACATCGCTGAAAATCGACAGCTTTTCGATTTCTACCGGGACTTCATATCCGTTATCCGTTTCTTTCGCCTCACCCACTGTATACTTTTCCAAGGCAAAAATCTGCTGGAACAACTCTTCATACTGCTCCTTCAATTCATGCGGGGACGTCTGCGCATCAAGGCCGACAGATGCCAAAAAAGCCTCCATGTTCCCGTTGTACAGAGCTTTTGCCTCTTCTTGCGTGCTATCCGTGATTTTTGCGTATTTTCCAAATTCCCCCTTATATCCTGCATCCAAGGCGGATTGTACATAGTCTTCCGCGTCCGACCTACTCATGCCGCTGCAGCCGGCCAAAAAGCTTGCCGCCATGCCGCATGCCAGAAAAATAAACATACCTTTTTTCAATTGATGATTCATTCTCTTCCCTCCCGCATTGATAACAGTTTTAAAAAAACGGTTCCCTCTGTAGCGTTCGGCCTAAAACGCCACAGTAGGTTTATCCTTGCGGTCAATCTCTGCAAAGCAGCTTCTTCCCCACTTCAAAGCAATCAAACGTTGCAAAATAATCCTCCGGCGTCTCCGCCCTCCGGATCAGCTCCGTTGCGCCATTCTCCTTCAAAAGTACCTCCGCCGATTTTAGTTTTCCATTATAATTGTACCCCATCGCGAACCCATGGGCGCCCGTATCGTGGATCACAAGAATGTCGCCGACCTCCACCTCCGGAAGCATCCGGTCAATCGCGAATTTATCATTGTTTTCACATAAAGAACCCACCACATCGTATTTATGGTCATGAGGACGGTTTTCCTTCCCCATCACTGTGATATGATGGTAAGCGCCGTACATAGCGGGACGCATCAGGTTTACCGCACATGCGTCCACCCCGACGTAATCCTTATACGTATGCTTCTCATGGATCACTTTCGTCACAAGGCAACCGAACGGCCCTGTCATAAAGCGCCCCAGCTCCGTGTAAATAGCAATGTCGCCCATTCCCGCAGGCTCCAGCACCTCTTCGTAAACCCTATGCACGCCTTCCCCGATCACCCGGATATCGTTCGGTTCCTGATCCGGCGTATAGGGAATCCCGATCCCGCCGGACAGGTTAATGAACTGAATATGCACTCCCGTCTCTTTCTGCAACTGGACCGCGACTTCAAACAATACCTTTGCGAGCATCGGGTAATACTCGTTTGTCACTGTATTGCTGGCAAGGAACGCATGGATCCCGAACGCTTTCGCACCTTTCCCTTTCAAAATCCGAAAGGCTTCCGTAAGCTGGGGGAGCGTCATCCCATATTTTGCGTCCCCTGGGTTGTCCATGATATCATTACTGATTTTAAACAGCCCGCCCGGATTATACCGGCAGCTAATCGTCTCCGGGATATGTCCGATGGCGTCCTCTAAAAAATCAATGTGCGTAATATCATCCAGATTGATGATAGCGCCTAGCCGGTCTGCCAGAACAAATTCCTCCTTTGGCGTATCATTCGATGAAAACATGATATCTTCCCCGGCCGCCCCGACTGCCTCGGACAACATCAGCTCCGTGCGGGAGGAACAGTCGCATCCGCATCCATACTCTCTCATGATCTGGAGCAAAAATGGGTTCGGGGCCGCTTTGACTGCAAAATACTCCCTGTACCCAGGGTTCCAGGAAAAAGCTTCCTGAAGGGCTTTCACGTTTTTACGGATCCCTTTTTCGTCATATAAATGAAACGGCGTCGGATATTCCTGTATCATCCTGTCCAGTTGCGCTTTTGTCACGAACGGTTTTTTCTTCATGATACTTCATTCTCCTTGCTGCTCTTTCTTCCCGGATCTTTAATAATTTCACTTCATTCACAAAAGACCTTTTATAGACTTCCACAAATGGAGCCTGCCCGGAATACAGGCAAGTATTGCGGCTTCCTTCCCCAAATTCCCCGGTAATGGCATATCGGGAATCCGCAATCACCCCGATCTCCATGCCCCGCGGCCCCCCAACATACACTTTCGCGTTTTGGATCCGCACCGGATGGTCGGTGATAATCATGACTTTCTTGTGAAACGCTGTCAGCCTTTCCAGTTCTTCCACCAACAAAAGAAGGACGTTCCTTGTACAGGAAAGATATACCTTCTGCTCGATTTTGGCAAGGATATTCCGGGTCTTGTCCAAAATATTCTGTGCCCCCTCAATCGTGATAAACCCTTCCGCGTGTTCTGCCTCATCTGGCTTATGGTCCAGAAGCCACCGCCGGGCCTCTTCCAGCCTCCTTAAATAATTCCTGCAGAATTCTTCCAGCGCCACGGGGACATATTTTTTTGCGGTGCCTTCTTCCGACAAACAGACTGCCCCCTTATCCACCATGCTCGCCAGCGAATTGTACGCATTGGAACGCGAAATGCCAAGCTGCTTCGCCACTTCATAGCCTGTGTTTTTCCCTTCCCTCAGCAGGCATTCATAAATTCCTGCCTCCTGCCTGGTAAGGCCAAATTTCATCAATTGCCCCGAAAAAATATTTGTCTCCATTTGATCTTTCTCTATCTAACTACTTTACATGCTGATGGGTGAACAAATGCTCCTGGCAATACTCATAATTCCCATTACATTTTGAACAGTAACGAAACTCTAGGCCCGGATCGTCCAGCTCCGTCCTTCCGCAGACCGCGCAACGGTGCTTTGCCCCGTTTGCGTAATGCTGGACCGGCCTCTCCGCCCGCCGGACATCCCTCTTAAATGCCGCTTTCCGTTTCATCTGCTTCGGGGAATATGGCCGCACCTGCCTGGACGTCAGAAAATAAATCAGAAAATTCAGGAGGGATATGACCGCCGCAAGCGCACTGGCTTTATAATATGTCCCATAAACCGCGTCCCCTCCATACGCAGGAAGAAACGCCTGCACGACCGACCACAGAAAATACAAGCCGTCAATCCATGCCAGCCACTTCACTTTGACCGGAATGATCATCATCAGTAAAAACTGCATATCCGGATACAGCATCGCAAACACCAGGAACAGCGACATATTGATATAATGTGTCCCTAACGGGAGCGAAAGCCCCGTCAGCAGATACACCAGGATCGCACCGATGACATGGAACAGCACGCCGGAAAGGAAATAAACATTAAACCGGAAAGCCCCCCACGCCATCTCAAGCTGTTTCCCGATGAAATAATACAAATATAAAGAAAACAAAATCCAGATAATGCTATCCGACGGCGGCTCGATAATGAACGTCACCACGCGCCAGACCTGCCCATGAAGGATCGCCTGCGCGTCCAGGCTCAGATAAGTATAGTAAAAAGATGGGTTTATCAAATTCAGGACAAATCCAACCCCATAAAGGATGATGATGTAAAACATCAGATTGGGAACCGCATATCTGCCATATTTTCTTTCTAATCTGCTCAGCCAGTCCACAAAGTTCCTCCTTATTATTCATTCTTTCCCGCTATCTGCCATTCTATGCCCGACGCCAGATAGTCCTTACTACAGATGCCTCTATACCGGATAGCTCCCGTTCTCGGTATCCGCCATCGTCTGATCCACCTTTGTCTGCTGTGCCTCACGGTACTGAAAGAACTCCGTCGCCACCTGCGGGAACAAGGCATAAGACAACACATCCTCCTCCTGCTGGCTCCACTTCGCCATCTCTGTGCGCAAAGTATCCAGTTCATCCGGAATCAGATCCGCCGGACGGCAAGTAATCACCTCCGGATTCTCACCCAGCACCTTCTTTTTCACCTCTTCATTGAACGGCTTCACCGTCGCGCCGTATTTGCCGCTCAGGAGATCCTTCGTCTCCTTGGTCGCCATCTTATACCGCTCGCCCATTAAGACATTGAATACCGCCTGTGTCCCAACAATCTGTGAGGACGGCGTAACAAGCGGCGGCTCACCCAAGTCTTTCCTAACCTTCGGTACTTCCTCAAGCACATCGTAGAATTTGTCTTCCGCACCTTGCTCTTTGAGCTGTGAAGTCAGGTTCGAAAGCATGCCGCCCGGCACCTGGTACAGCAGCGTCTTGATATTGACGCCCATATTCTTCGGGTTCAGCAGCCCGCTCTCCAAAGCGTCGTCACGGATCGGGCGGAAATAATCCGCGATTTCAGCAAGAAGGTTCTGATCAAATCCGGTATCATACGGCGTCCCCTTGAACGTCTCCACCATAACCTCAGTGGCCGGCTGGGACGTCCCAAGCGCAAACGGCGACATTGCCGTGTCAATCACATCCACGCCGGCTTCCACCGCTTTCAAGTATGTCATGGAAGCCACGCCGGAAGTATAGTGCGTGTGGAGCTGGATCGGCAAGTCTGTCGCGTCTTTCAGCGCGCCAATCAGTTCTGCCGCCTTGTAAGGGACCAAAAGCCCGGCCATATCCTTGATACAGATCGATGTTGCCCCCATATCCTCAATTTTCTTCGCAATATCCATCCAGTACTCCAACGTATATGCATCCCCCAGCGTATAGGAAAGCGCGACCTGTGCATCCGCTTTCTCCCTTACCGCTGCCGAAACCGCTGTCTGGAGGTTGCGGATATCGTTCAGGCAGTCAAAAATCCGGATGATATCAATCCCGTTCGACACGGATTTCTGTACAAAATATTCGACCACATCATCCGCATATGGACGGTATCCAAGAATATTCTGCCCCCGGAAAAGCATTTGCAGCTTCGTCTTTTTAAACCCATCACGCAGCTTCCGCAGCCGTTCCCACGGATCTTCCTTCAGGAACCGCAGGGAAGCGTCAAAAGTCGCGCCGCCCCAGCACTCTACCGAATGGTAGCCTACCTCGTCCATCTTGCTGACGATCGGAAGCATCTGCTCTGTTGTCATACGTGTCGCAATCAAAGACTGGTGTGCGTCACGTAAGATTGTCTCCGTTATTTTTATTGGTTTTTTTTCTATCTCTGCCATTTTTCATCCTCCTATCCCTATACCCCGATTCCAAAAATTGCCATAAAAGTCCCAGCCGCTACCGCCGTTCCGATAACCCCGGCAACATTCGGCCCCATCGCATGCATCAAAAGGAAATTGGTCGGGTCTGCCTCCGAGCCGACCTTCTGGGACACTCTGGCCGCCATCGGCACCGCCGATACACCGGCGGATCCAATCAACGGGTTAACCTTTCCATGGGTTGCGATACACATCAGCTTCCCAAACAGGACGCCCGCCGCCGTGCCAACCATAAACGCGACCAGCCCCAAAATCACAATCTTAATCGTATCCCAATTCAGGAATGCTTCCGCGCTGGTTGTCGCCCCTACGGAAGTACCCAAAAGGATGACCACGATATACATCAATGCATTGGACGCCGTATCCGTGAGCTGCCTTACCACACCGCTCTCCCGGAACAGGTTCCCCAGCATCAGCATACCGACTAACGGCGCAGTCGTCGGCAGTATCATACAGACCACAATCGTAACAATGATGGGGAACAGGATCCGCTCCAGCTTCGATACCGGGCGAAGCTGCTCCATCTTGATTTTCCGTTCCTTTTCCGTCGTAAACAATTTCATGATCGGGGGCTGGATGATCGGCACCAGAGCCATATAGGAATAGGCCGCCACCGCGATCGGTCCCATGATGGACGTCTGCTGCAATTTCCCCGCAAGGAAGATCGAAGTCGGGCCGTCCGCGCCGCCGATGATCGAAACCGCCGCGGCCGCCTTGTCTGAAAACCCCATCGCCATCGCTCCGAGATAGGCGGTAAAAATGCCAAACTGCGCCGCCGCCCCCAGAAGGAAGCTCTTTGGGTTTGCAATCAACGGGCCAAAATCCGTCATCGCCCCGACGCCCATGAAAATCAGGGATGGCAGGATGGCCCACTCATCCAGCACATAGAAATAGTAGAGGAGCCCTCCCGTCCCATTCGCCGCGTCCTCCGGATGCAGCATAATATCCGGGTAAATATTCACCAAAAGCATACCAAACGCAATCGGGACCAGGAGCAGAGGTTCAAACCCATGCCGGATTGCTAAATACAGGAAAAAACATGCAACAGCAATCATGATCAGATTCCCGCCCGAAAGGTTCAAAAAAGCAGTCTGTTGTATGAGGTTTCCCAATGTGTTCAATATATATTCCATTTTCTGACCTCCAGCTTTCACCTAGTTTAATGTCGCCAAAACCGCCCCTGCCTCGATCGGGTCGCCAACAGCCACATCAATGCTTGCAACAGTCCCATCCTGCGGTGCCACAACCGGGATCTCCATCTTCATCGCCTCGATGATCACAACCGCGTCGCCTTTTTTTACCTTTTCCCCGACACGCTTCTCCACCTTAAAGACTTTCCCGGCCGCTCCCGCTTTCACTTCAATTGAGCCCGCACCGGTTTTCGGCGCTGCTTTCGGTGCCGGAGCTGCCTTTGGCATTACCGGCGCTGCCGCTTTCGGCGCGGATGCTGCCGGGACCGCCCCGTTTTCTTCTACTGTCACATCATAAACATTCCCATTGACTGTAATGGTATAATTTTTCATTTTCCATTCCTCCTGATTTATCTCGAATTCCACTTGTTCGATGGACGGCGGCGGATACCCCGCACGACAAAACCGTCCGCTGCTGTCCCTTCTGCCGCTGCGACTGCCGCCGCAATCACAGCAATAAGTTCTCCATCATCTATGCCCTGTCCGTCCGGCACCGCTTCTTCCTCTGCCTTGCTTATGACAGCTTCCGCGGCCGGTTCCGCCTGCTCAGGCGCTTTTTCCTTCCTGCTGAAAGCCGCCTGGAGCTTCGGTATGAAATGGAACAGGGAAATAATAAGCGCAATCAGAATCAGCACGCAGAATACCGTGCCCATGCCAAGCAGCGTATTCAATCCCGCTTTCCGCAAAATCTCCCCCGTCTCCATATCCGCGCTGACCGTCAGGCTCTCCAACTGCCCACTCGTTTCGTCAAACACAAAAACAATCACGCCGTCCCTGTCCTCAAACTGGGCCGGCGCCCGCAGCTCAACACTTCCGTTCTGGGCCTTACAGGTATAAGCGTCATGCCCAAGATACGCGCCGCATTCTTCCACACCCGCCTGCCAGCTTTTCAATACCGAAACAAACGCGTCCGCGTCAAACGTCAGCCCGGCCTGCGCCAACTGGAGATTTACGGAAAACTCGGACATGCTGTACCACTGTTCCAATGTCAGGTCGTCCGCACTCGAACAGTAGCTGATGATAAATTCTGCAGTCTCCTCCATGCTATCCTCGTCGTACTGGGCTTCTGTCTGGTTTCCGCAGGCGGTAAAGCAAAGCATGGCAGCAAGCACACAAACCCATAAGCTTATTTTCTTCTTCAATTGCCTCACCTCTCTAAACCGCACCGTGTTTTTTCATCGGACGGCCTTCCTTCTTTGTATATAACATTTCCAGTGCGCCGATGACGTATTTCCTCGTATCCGCCGGCTCAATCAAGGTGTCTACATATCCTCTGCGCGCTGCGGAAACGGGGCTTGATTGTAGGGCTTGATATTCCGCTGCCTTTTCTTTCAAAGTCTCCGCGTCCGCGTCCGCATACATGATCTTGGCAGCCAGGTCCGCGTCCATCGTGCCAATCTCTGCCGATGGCCATGCATAAACCATATCTGCACCGATGGCTTTGCTATTCATCGCCACATAAGCGCTCCCAAATGCTTTCCCGACCACCACGTTTATCTTCGGTACAGTCGCGTTCGCAAATGCATAAACCAACTTCGCCGCCGCTTTTGCCAAACGCTTTTCCGAACACATGGACGCCTTAAACCCGGATACGTTCGTCAATGTCAGCACCGGAATATTGAACGCATCACAAAATTCCACAAACCTTGCCCCTTTCTCCGCGCCCCTTGCTGAAAGAGAACCGTCAAATTCCGCTGTCACCTCTGCGTTGTCATTATAAACTTTGGAACGGTTCGCCACCGCGCCCACCGTCATGCCATTTAAACGGATAAATCCTGTCACCATATCTTTCGCGTACTCTTTTTTTGTCTCGAAAAAAACGCCGCCGTCCGAAATCTCTGCCAAAACCATTGCGGTATCCTCCACGGCACGCTCCAGGTTTTCACAAGTGCGGTTCAGATCATCCGTGCATTCCGCGCAGACCGTTTCCTCCGCATTGTTTGCCGGGAGCATCCCAACCAAGGAACGGATCTGTGCCAGGATCTCCGGTTCTGTGCCTGTCCCGTCCACGAGGCCGCTTTCTTCACTCTGGAACTTCGCTGAAGAAGTATCACATTTGGAAACTGTATTCCCTAAAATAGCATTTGGGGAGTTGACAAACAGCCTTGCCTCGTCCGCTTCCATAAACGTAAAATCGGTAAGCCCCGGTATTACGGAAAGGCCGCCGCCGCAGGCTCCAAAAACCGCTGTCACCTGCACAACCACACCGGAAGCCAGCGCCTGTTTCCGGTACAATGCGCCGAACGCCTCCAAAGCGTCCGTTGCCTCCTGAAGCCGGAATCCCGCGCAATCAATAAGCCCAATCACTGGCGCGCCCATCTTCATTGCCATATCATAAATATTTGCAATCTTTCTTCCATGCATTTCACCAACCGCTCCTTTTAACACCGAAGCGTCCTGACTGTACACATAGGCCAGATTGCCGTCAATCACCCCGTATCCGGTCACTACACCGTCCGCCGGAGTCGCTTTTTCCTGCACGCCGAAATCCGTCGCCCTTGCCGTAACAGCGCCGCCGATTTCCACGAAGCTTCCCGCGTCAAGCAATTGCTCAATCCTTCTGCGGGCCGCGCTTTCCGTTACCATGTTGTCCATAGTATCGCCCTCCATTTTCCTAACCTGTCTGAAACTCTGTCCTTCATAAAACTATAATACTATATTGGGGTCAAATAGGATTTGACCCCAATTCTCTGCCGATTATATTATATCCTCACCGCCCAAAACGCGCAACTATTTTCTTTGGGATTGTTAATGATTCGTCATTGTTGGGTTTCCTATACCCCGTATCCAAAAAAAGACGGGTGAAAACATTGGAAGAAAACTCAGGAGAATCTGCATTTTTACTATATCTGCGGCAGAAAAAAATTGTTCAAAACTTCCATTGAAATGTGTTGGATTTAAATATTATAATGCTTGGGTAAATTCATAAAGGCAAACCACGACACACGCAGCGCCTGGCGCGTAAGACTGATTACGATACGGAGCCTCGGCTGTGTGCGTAAAAAAACGCATGGGTATCCGTGCGTATTTTTTTGCCTATTTTAAGTAGGAGGAATAAATATGGGAAAAAACAATTATCTCGGAACAGAAAAGGTGAGCCGTCTGCTTTTGCAGTTTGCAATCCCCAGTACACTGGCTCTTATCATTGCCTGCCTGTATAACATCGTAGATCAGATATTTGTAGGAAATGGCGTCGGCTACCTTGGCAATGCCGCCACTGGGATTATTTTTCCCATCACAGTGGTAGGATGGGGCGCATCCGTCCTGTTCGGTGATGGAATGGCAACTTTCCTGAGCCTGTCGCAAGGACAGGGTAACACACAGGGAGCCGGCCGGTCTGTGGCAAACAGTATTTTGGGATCTTTCTTTTCAGGCCTTGCCATCATTGCGGTCTGCTACGCCTTGGGGGATCCCATACTGTATACTTTGGGCGCAACGGAGGCAACGATAGGGCTGACGAGAGATTACGGTCATATCATCTTTATCATGATGCCCTTTGCTCTCGTGCAGAATACGCTTGCGTCCATCATCCGTGCAGACGGAAGCCCGAAATATTCTATGGCGGCTATGGTAACAGGTGCAGTCATCAATATGATTGGCGATCCGGTGGCTATTTTCGTTCTGGATTTAGGTATTAAAGGCGCTGCCTATGCAACGATCCTTGGGCAGTTCGTAAGCTTCCTTATCTGTGTCGCTTACCTGCGCCGCAGCCGGGTATTCCGGGTGAAAGCCGCAGATTTCATTCCGAGCTGGAAGCATCTAAAGCCCATCCTGCCATTGGGATGCGGAAGCTTTCTGACCCAACTGTGCATCGTCGCGACAACGATCGTCAATAATATCCTGCTTAAATCCTACGGCGCAGAGAGTATTTACGGATCGGACATTCCCTTGTCAGCTTTCGTAGTCATCATCAAGCTCTTTCAGATTATATTGAATATTGCCTGCGGGATTACGGCTGGCGCCCTGCCGATCATGGGGTATAATTATGGGGCGAAGCTGTACGGCCGGGTAAAAGAAACATTTAAGCTGGTAGTGTTCTCCACGCTGAGCGTTTGTGCCATTGCCACCATTTTTTTCGAGAGCGTCCCGATGGTTTTCATAAGGATGTTCGGAAATGACGGCGGCAAATTATATGTTGATTTTGCTACAGGCTGCCTTCGGATTTATCTTTCGCTTCTTATCTTTACCTGCCTGCAAAAAGCATGTGCCATGTTCCTGCAGTCCATCGGCCACGCAAAAGCTGCCGTTCCACTCTCCGTTCTCCGCGATGTCCTGCTCATTGTTTTGGCTATTGTCATGCCGCTGCAGATGGGCATCCGGGGGATCTTATGGTCTGCACCTGTGGCCGACATGGCTGCAATGCTTATCACAGTTCCTGTAGTGGCCGGCGTCTGGAAACATCTTCATGAGGTTCCTGATACGGGGGCAGAAACTGTCCGGAATGTACTGCAGAAATCACATCCGGGCGTTATCGTCACGATTGCCCGCGAACACGGCTCGGCTGGAAAACGGATTGGCCAACTGGTGGCCCAAAAGATGGATGTGCCTTTCTACTACAAGGAGATGACTGCTTTAGCGGCTAAAGAAAGCGGGTTGGCAAAGGAGTATATTTCGGGAATCAATTCCAATCCCGATGCGGTTATGCACGAATTATATCTCAGCACCAACGTTGTCCGTCAGGCGGTTGCCGCTCAGAGCAAGGCTATCAACATGATTGCGGACATGGGTTCCTGCGTAATCGTGGGCCGCGCGGCAGACTTTGTCCTGCAGGGACGGGATAGGCTTGTGAGAATCTTTATCCATGCGCCAAAATCCTACCGGATGAAAAAAGTCATGGAAATGTATGGCGACAGCGAGGAACAGGCAAGACAAAGCCTGAATCATTCTGACGGCGCCAGAAGCGCTTATTATAAAACGATCTCCGGCAATGAGTGGGGCAATCCCCATAATTATGAGTTGTGCGTAGACAGTTCCATTGGCGAAGAAGGCACGGCTAATCTGATTTGTGATTATATACTTCATGTAAAAGATGATGGGGTCAAAAGTCTTTGACCCCTATGATTGGAATGAGGAGCTGATTTTATAGGGAATTTCTATTTCTCTTTTTCCCCAGTACCTGCTGCCTGTGCAGGTATTTTTCCCTTGTCGCCATCCCTCCCCGGATATGGCGTTCCGATTTATTATGATCCAACACCTTTCTTGCCTGTCCGGCTAAAGAGGGATTGATTTTCTGTAAACGCTCTGTTACATCTTTATGTATCGTACTCTTACTCACCCCGAATTCCTTTGCCGTCTGCCTCACGGTAGCTTCATGCTCGATAATATAATTTGCAATTTCCACAGCTCTCTCCTCAATATAATCTTTCATGGATAAACCCCTGCATAGCTTTTTTACAATCTATGCAAAGCAGAAAAGGAGTATTCTTGCAAATCAGATAATCGGTGGACCCTTACATATTCAAACCGGTCCAGGAATGCCGGGATGCCAGGCGCGAAAGACCCAATCCAAACGCCGGCCCCATACACAGGAGTCCCCATCCTTTTGCCCTATCGGATCGGGAAGCCTCATATCAATACCCCAGCTTGTGAAACAGCTTTTCCACCTCATCCGGCTTCAGCACCTTGCCTGTGCTTGCAACCTGCTCATTGACCACAAGGGCGGGCATACTCATCACGCCATATGCCATGACTTTCTGCAAATCGGTGACATACTCCACATCCACAGCAAGTCCCATCGACTTTACCGCTGTCTGCGTATTCTCCAGTAGGGTATGGCAGTTCTTGCATCCGCTGCCCAGCACCTTCACGCCCTGCACCTTTCCCTCCGCGGCGCAATCACGCCCACAGCCACAGGCAGGCGCTTCTGCCTCATAGGTTTCTGCTTTGCCATTGCAGGCACAAGCCGACGAGGGCGCTTCCTCTTTCTTTTTTCCGAATCCAAACATCATCTAAAATCTCCTTTCAAAGCAAAATATACTGGAACGCATTAAATGCGTAGCCAACAATTACAATTCCAACGGTGCAGATTGCGATGAACACACCGAGCAGCTTCGGCTTCACCGCTTTTTTCAACAGAATAAGAGACGGCAGGCTGAGCGTTGTGACAGCCATCATAAAGGCGAGGACCGTTCCCAGCAGCGCGCCCTTTCCAAGCAGCGCTTCAGCAACGGGAATCGTGCCAAAGATGTCTGCGTACATTGGAATGCCGATCAAGGTGGCAAGGACAACTCCGAGCGGATTATTGCTGCCTAACACCGTTTCCACCCAGCTTTCAGGAATCCAGTTGTGGATCACCGCGCCAATACCGACACCGATCAGGATATACGGGAATACTTTCTTAAAGGTGGCTGCGACCTGCTCTTTCGCGTAGATAAGCCGCTCCGTCTGCCTTAGTGTCGGAGAATCCAGGTCCACGCTGCTGCCACTTTTGATGAAGTCCTCCACATATTTGTCCATATGGAGCTTCTCGATCAGTGTGCCGCCTATAACGGCAATCAGCAGCCCCATCATGACATACGCCACCGCTACCTTTACTCCGAAAATGCTCATCAGAAGAACGAGCGACCCCAAGTCCACCATCGGCGATGAAATCAGGAAGGAAAAGGTCACGCCAAGCGGCAGTCCCGCACTGGTAAAACCGATGAACA
>CAZYVA010000022.1:0-21908 GCA_964650695.1 uncultured Dorea sp.
AGCCCCCTTTTGCTCCAGGCGGGTGGTGAGGGCGCTTTCTTTACAGTCAGAGCCAGATACGCTAAAGCCCTCTTTTAAAAGGATTTCCGCCAGGCCGCTCATGCTGATGCCCCCGATCCCGATAAAGTGTACATGGACAGGCTGCTTAAAATTTATCTGATACATAAATACCTTCCTTGCCGTTACTGCCGTCAGTAACTTCTTGATTCATAAAAACCATGCCTGGCACACCATGATGGCGGTGTTCGCTGCAGGAAGCGGCTGTAGGTTTGCCTTTTCCTATAATTCTATTATAAACAGGTTGATGGAAAAAACCAAGGCATAATTCTTTAGTATATTTTGACAAAAAGAAGGAAAAAATCAAGAAAAAATTGTAAAAATATTTACAGTACAGAAAAATTGCATTATAATAATCAATACATAAATTTGTTTCGGTTTACATTTATCGAGAGAAGGGATGAAGACATGAGAAAAAAAGAGATGATAGCAATGCTCTTGGCTGGAGGGCAAGGCAGCAGGCTCGGAGTTCTTACCTCGAAGGTTGCAAAACCGTCAGTTGCTTTTGGGGGGAAGTACCGGATCATTGACTTCCCCCTCAGCAATTGTATCAATTCCGGAATCGATACAGTAGGCGTGTTGACGCAGTACCAGCCGCTGCGCCTGAATACGCATATTGGGATAGGCATTCCGTGGGATTTGGACCGGAACTTCGGAGGGGTATCCATCCTTCCCCCTTATGAAAAGAGCGGGAGCAGCGAATGGTATACCGGCACGGCGAACGCGATTTACCAGAACCTGGACTATATGGAGACTTTCCATCCAGATTACGTATTGATCCTGTCCGGCGACCATATTTATAAGATGGACTATGAGCTGATGTTGGATATCCATAAAACGAATGACGCGGACGTCACGATTGCCGCTATGCCGGTGTCTATGGAGGAAGCCAAACGTTTTGGGATCGTGGTCGCGGATGAGAACGGGAAGATCACGGAATTCCAGGAAAAGCCAGAGGAACCGAAGAGCAATCTGGCATCGATGGGCATCTATATTTTCAGTTGGACGGTGCTTAAAGAAGCGCTCTTGGCGCTCCGGGAAGTACCGGGGTGCGATTTTGGGAAGCATGTGATCCCTTATTGCCATGAGACGGAGAAAAAACTGTTTACATATGAGTACAGCGGTTACTGGAAAGACGTCGGGACGCTGGGGTCTTACTGGAAAGCGAACATGGAGCTGATCGATATCATCCCGGAGTTCAATTTGTATGAAGAGTATTGGAAGATCTATACCAGTTCCTCCGCACTCCCGCCGCAGTACCTCTCGGACAGGGCAGTGGTCGAGAGGAGTATCATCTGCAATGGGAGCGAGATTTACGGCGAGGTGCGAAATTGCGTAGTTGGCGCGGACGTCACCATTGGGGCCGGAGCCATCGTGCGGGATTCCATCCTGATGCAGGGGACGAAGATTGGGCCTGGGTGCAGGATAGACAAAGCGATCATTGCGGAGGGCTGTGAGATTGGGGACAACGCTACCCTTGGAGTGGGGGCGGAGACGCCGAACAAGCTGAAGCCGGAGGTTTATTCCTTTGGCCTTGTCACCATCGGGGAGAATTCTGTGATACCGGGCAGCGTACAGATTGGGAAAAACACGGCTGTCAGCGGCGTGACGGTAAAAGACGACTATCCCGGAGGGCTGCTGGCGAGCGGGGAAACGTTGATAAAGGCAGGTGAGCAGATATGAGGGCGGTAGGACTGATCCTGGCGGGCGGAAACAGTTACAGGATGCGGGAACTGACCAGAAGGCGTGCGGTTGCGGCGATGCCGATGGCAGGGAGTTACCGGGCGATCGATTTTGTGCTGAGCAATATGTCCAATTCCCATATACAGAAAGTCGCGGTATTGACCCAGTACAATGCCCGGTCCTTGAATGAGCATTTGAATTCTTCCAAATGGTGGGATTTTGGAAGGAAGCACGGAGGACTTTATGTGTTTACCCCGACGATCACGACGGACAATGACTGCTGGTACAGAGGGACGGCAGACGCCATCTATCAGAACCTGGATTTTTTAAAACGCTGCCATGAGCCGTATGTAATCCTTGCGTCGGGGGACGCCGTTTACAAGATGGATTACAACAAAGTGCTGGAATACCATATAGACAGGAAGTCGGACATCACAATTGTGTGCAAAAGGCTGGACAGCAAGGAGGAGGCAAGCCGCTTCGGGACACTGAGGCTGGACCAGGATATGCGGGTTGCGGAGTTTGAGGAAAAGCCGATGGTCGCGAAATCCAACATGGTTTCTACGGGCATTTATGTGATCCGCAGAAGGCTCCTGATCGACCTGGTGGAGCACTGTGCGCAGGAGGACAGGTATAATTTTGTGACCGATATTTTGATCCGGTATAAAAACATGAAAAAGATCTACTGCTACGAAATGAAGGATTATTGGAGCAATATTTCCACGGTAGAATCTTATTACCAGACGAATATGGATTTCCTGAAGCCGGAAGTGCGGGATTACTTTTTCAAGGAGCTGCCGGAAGTGTATTCCAAGGTCAGCGATCTGGCGCCGGCGAAATACAACCCAGGCGCGGCCGTGAAAAACAGTATTGTGGCGAGCGGAAGCATCATTAACGGGGCGGTGGAAAATTCCGTCTTATTTAAGAAAACTTTCATAGGTTCAAATTGTACGATTAAGAATTCGATTGTTCTGAACGATGTTTACATTGGGGATAACACGTATATTGAAAACTGCATTATAGAAAGCAGGGATACCATACGTGCAAATTCCCGCTACACGGGCGATGAGGGTATTAAAATAGTCATAGAAAAAAATGAAAGGTACACCATGTAAGATGAAGTGGGCGGATGATGGAAGCCGCAGGGTCTTTCGGGTGCGGCAAGGATACAGGCGCGGCGGGCCACAAAGCCTGCAGGAAAGGAGCTGGAAAGATGCAGATTACAGATGTACGTATACGGAAAGTGGCAAAGGAAGGGAAACTAAAGGCAGTAGCGTCAATCACGATGGACGATGAGTTTGTTGTACACGATATCAAAGTGATCGAGGGCGAAAAAGGATTTTTCATCGCTATGCCAAGCAAAAAGACGGCGGATGGGGAGTACCGTGATATCGCGCACCCCATCCATTCCGAGACAAGGGGCAGGATCCAGAAGATGATCCTTGAAAAATACGAAGAAATGAAAATGGAAGAACCGATCGCATAATTCCAGGGAGCGCTGCGGAAGCGGCGCTCTTTATCTGGAATGGGCCGGACAAGGAAGCCCGGATGGGAAGGGACGCAGAAGAAAAGCAGGAGGAGCAAAGGGACAACGTGGAGAAAATAAAGCGATTATCGAAAAGCGCAGGAGGAAAGATTTTTCTGATCATCCTGTTCCTGTTGTGCGGGTTTTTTGCCCGGGGAAAGCTGGAAAGCATGTATGAAGAAGGACAGCAGGAGAACAGACAGCAGGACACACAGGAGAGCGGATCGGAGACAGGCAGGGTTGGCAGGGATTTGGATTATGCGGAAAATGTTTCCGAAGATAATAAGATCTTGCAGGCGTTCCGGGAAGCATACCCAAATGTTGAAGTCCTGGTTGCATGTGAGGATGATTTGACGGACGACGGCTGTAAGGACCTGGTTGTTCTATACCATCCGGAAGACAGGAAATCAAAGGTGGATTTGGTCGTTGCGATCGATTCCGGGGATGGAGAGGATTATTGGTTTACAGACCCGATCCCGGCTCCGGTTGAGAATCAGAAAATCCAGTTTAAGAATATAGACCGAAAAGGAGAGATGGAATTTGTCCTGCAAGGGCAGAAAGGCAGTAAGGTGGGATACGGAATTTTCCGGATCGTGGACGGTGTGCCGGTCAACCTCTTTGGCGAAGGGATGGAAGACTGCTGATAGGGGCTTCTGAATTAGAGGTTTCTAATTATGGCAAAAATTTATATCCTTTCCCCCATATAGTAGTGAGATGTTTGGGGGCGGACGAAACATCCTCGATTTTGTCACGCAGACGCTTGATGTAGACAAGGATGGTGTTGTCATCCGGAGGGGCGCTTTTCCACACTTTTGCAAAAAGCTCCTGCTTGGTTAGAAGTCTTTCCGGATTTTCCATGAAAACACAGAGCAGTGCAAATTCTTTGGAGGATAAAGAGATTTCCTTCCCGTTCTTCCATACGGTCTGCGAATCCAGGTGCAAGGTGAAACTGCCGCATTTTGCGATGGTGCGGATGCCGGTTTCGGTGGAAGGGGATGGGGAATACTGCTGTGTGCGTCTCACGAGGGCGCGGATCTTGGAGACCAGTATGGCTTTGCTGAATGGTTTTGTCATGTAGTCATCGGCCCCGATGCTAAGGCCCTCCACCTGGGTGGCATCTTCCTCTTTGCCGCTCAGCAGAATGACGGGAGTGAGGACATGGTGCTTCCGCAGTTCTTTGAGAAAAGAAAGGCCGTCTTGCCCTGGCATCATGATATCCAGCAGAATAACGTCAAAATCCTGGCGGCCAATAGCGTCAAGGGCTTCTTTGCTGCTTTTGGCACAGACCGCTTCTATTTTCTCCTGTTTTAAGGTAGCCGCGATTGCTTTTAACACTGGCAATTCATCATCAACAATGAGAACAAAAATCGGGTTCATCCCAGAGCACCTGCCTTTCCGTAAAAATGGCCGGGATTCGAATATTTTGCGGAAGCCATAGACACAAAAACGTATGCAAGCATCCGTTTTGTGCCCGGTTTTTGCTTCTCTCATTTATTATAACTATCAAATTGCAGAAAGTCAATTTAGGAACTGCCACGAAATTTACCGCAAGGTTACCATTCACGGCCCAGGAGGCCGCCCATCGTAACGATCCGGGGCGATAAGTTACTGTCTGCCTTGCGAAATCGTCCTTGACCCATTGACGGCGCCCTGTGCAGCGCCACACATCCAGTGCGGACTGTGAGCAAAGCGGAGGGCCGCGCGTGGCATAGAAAGACTTCTTCTTGGTCCAATATACGTGTTTTCGCGGACTTTGCGGCGGAGCGCAAAGTCCCGGCTGAATTTTTACGATGCGAGGTCTGTATGCAGAAAAAGAAAGGATTGAAAAAGCAGATTCTTATTGCGGTTCCTGGAATGGTACTTTGTGTGGCATTGGCGGTATGCTGTTACCGCAGCGTGGAAAAAACAATCATTGCCAACGAACAGGATAGCTTAAAAAGCCTTGCCAAGGTGAACGCGCAAAGCCTTTTGGCCAGCCTGGAGGCAAAGCAAAAGTTGGTTTACGCGTCTTTGTCCGGCGACATGGATGAGGAGGGGGACATCGAGACGGCGATTTTGAAACTGGGGGAAAAGGGAACATATATTCCATTGGATGAAATAGAAAGCCAGCCAGAATGGGAACAGGAACAATGCGAAAAAGCAGGCATGGATCCAGGGATGGTGATTGTAGGGCCTGTAAAGGAAGCAGAGGATGGCTTTTATATTTTACATATGACCAAAGCGATCTCCATACAGGGGAAAATCGCAGGATATGTGCAGGTTGAGCTGAACCTGGGCGAAATCTATGATGAGGAACAGGCATTGTCGAGCCTACAGTTAAAAAATGATGGATATTGTATTGTAAAATCAGCGGATGGAACGGTTGTTATGCCGGGGGGCTATGACGAAGAGGATATTTCCTTCTCTTATGCGGCAGGGAACGGATGTACGGTAACATGGGCGTATGAGGCGTGGGGCGGGATCCCGCAAAGGGCGCGGAAGCTGATTGCTTACGAAACGATCGAACTGTCCGGGGAGCAGTTTACACTGTGCCTGATTGAGGATTACGATAAAGTTACACAGCCGATCGAGCAGATTGCGCTATACATCTGTGTGTTTGGCGCAGCATTCTTTATCTGGATGCTCCGTTTTATTTATAAGATCGAAGAGCAGCGGAAAAAAGAAGAGCTTCTTGTTCAGGAACTGCAGTATGAAAAAAAAATAAATGAAACATTCAAGGAACAGGAAGGATTGATGCAAAAGTACAATCATTCCCGGACATTAAGTGTGATTACCGGCACAATCGCACATGAGTTTAATAATCTGATGACGCCAATCGTGCTGTATGTGGATTTGCTGATGGAAAACGAAGATGTCTATAGTGAGATGCCGGAGGAAATATCAGAGTTAAAAAGCGCGGCGAAACGCTGTGCGGAACTGTCGAGGCAATTGCTGGATTACAGCCGTCAGGGAAGCAGTGAAAAGGTTCTGGTAGACTATAATGCCACGTTTGCCATCAATGAGGCGGTGAGTATGGTGAAAAAACTGATCCCGGAACAGATCGTGTTAAAGACGGAGATTTGCAGGACATCTTATTACCTGCATGGACAGATGGGCGCGTTAAACCAGATTTTGCTGAATCTGGCAACGAATGCGGTCCAGGCTATGCCGGAGGGCGGAACACTCCAAATCCGGTTCGGGGTGAGTACGGATTGCGAAGAAGATATACGGCTTGTGGTCGAAGATACGGGAACAGGGATTGCACCGGAGATCAGGCAGCAGATCTTCCATCCATTTTTTACAGCCGGGAAGACGGGGGAAGGAAGTGGGCTTGGGCTTGCTGTGGTCAAACAATTGACCGAGGAGCATGGAGGAGTCATCCATGTGAAGACAGAAGAAGGGAAGGGGACGATGTTTATCCTGGACTTTCCGAAAGTGAGCTGACAAAAAAAGAAGCGGCATGAGAGCCGCTTCCGTCTTATGAAAGGGTATCTTTTTTCCTGGTATCTAGCTTTCTTCCAGATCCTCGTTCAGATACGGAGTCGCGGTGTCTGAGATATCTACCGCGTCTTCATCGGAAATACCATCAATGATTTTCGCGTCGTTGTACCAGTCTTCAAAGGTCATGCCAAGAGGGAAGATATCGTCCACGTTCTCACTGATAAATGTAGTGAAGTCAGGGACGCCTGCATCTTCAAACAGTGTGTTTGACAGCTCCAGCGATTTTTCGGAATCCGTAGCATAAATAATATCTTCCTCCGGGATGGACGGGTCTTTCCATTGGGTATCAAAGTCTTCGTTATTCTGCATATTTTGCTTGGACCACTTCCAGGTGATGGTTCTTCCTTCGGCAACGGTTTTCATGTACACAGTGCGCAGCCCGACATAAGGAGCCACATCAAACCCATCCGCGAACATCATAGCGGCATTGTAAGGATGCTCGTATAAATATTGTACGGCCAGCGCATGTGCATAGATCAAACGGCGCGCAAGTTCCGGATGGTTTTCCCTGAATTCCACAGACATTGCATAGCTGCAGCAAGTTCCTGCGTTATCGTCTGAAAGCAGTTCGCCCTCTTCCAGGTTTGCGCCCCAACTGGTGAACAAGATTTTCCCAAAGCCTTCGTATTCCGACTGCGAAGCATATGGGTCGCAGCAGGTGAAAGCGTCGATCTGCTTTGCTTTCAGTGCGAACATGGCGTCGCTTTGCCCCATTGTGACAATGTCATAGTCTTCGGCCTTATAGGAGATGTCGTATTCTTCAGCCCATTTTCTCCACTCTGCGTTGATTTCCGGTTCCGCGTCCATGGCGATGGTTTTGCCCTGCAGATCGGAAGGATCACTGATTTTATCAGGATCCACAACCAGATAACGGGAGCCGCCGAGGTGGTTTGCACCCGCCTGGAACACAGGGGAATCCTCTGCCATCAGGTTTTTACTGAAAAATATGTACCCAACATCCATAGCGCCGCTGATCAAGGCGTTGACCGTTTCAGCGGATTTCGTCAGGTTTACATTCAGGCCCATTGCATCATAAATACCGGCTTTTTCCCCGATGATGGCGCAGCACATATGGTCGCAGTTGTAATACCCCATCTCAATCGTATAGTTCTTATCTTCCTCTGACAGATCCCCAAATTCAAAATCTTTTACCGCTTCCTCCGGGTCATAGTCCGTTTTTTCGACGTCTACAGCCGCTGTCTGGTCGCTGTTATGGCAGGCTGTAAGAAGCGACAACGTCATCGCCGCGATTAAAAGAGCGGCCGTCATCCTCTTTTTCATGTTCGTCCTCCTTTTCCATTTTTCCATGATGTACCCTTTCCGTGGTCACGATCCGCAGCATTGGATAAAAACCGGTTGTGGGCTGTAATCTTCACGGGCTTCTTGCGTATCGCAAATCGGGCACTACATTTGTAAAAATTAATTTTTATTAATAATTTAAAGCTATCATAACAGAGAAAACGGAAAATAAAAAGAAAAGAATCGGTATATTTGCATTTTAAATAAAGCAAGGGAGAAATATTACAAAAATGAATAGACAAAAGAAATAAATGGCTTTACTTATTAGATTTATGAATTTGATTTCGGAAAAACGGAGGATTATACTGGAATAGCATAGATATTTGGGTTAAAAGTTTTGGACCCTGGTATCATGGCAAATGAAAAATGAAGGTTGTTGAGGATACAGAAGAGGTTTTCATGCGTTTGGAATATATCAGAAGTTTTGTGGGCGTTGTAAATTACAGGAGTTTTTCATTGGCGGCGAAATATCTGTACCTGTCGCAGCCGACGATCAGCACCCATATCAAGCAGTTGGAGATGGAGCTGGGTGTACAGCTTTTGGTGCGTTCTACCAAAGATGTAGTGCTGTCGGAGGATGGCAAGGTATTTTACCCGTATGCATTGCAATTGCTGGAGACGGAAAACCAGGCGTTGAAACAGCTTGGGAAAAACGAAGACGAAAAGAGTCCGGTTGTGACGGTAGCGCTTTCTTCGGTCCCGGGGTATTATGTATTTCCAAGGTTCCTTGCTGATTTCCGGGCCGGGCATCCGGATATCAGTTTTAAGATCCTGGAGGGCGACAGCGGGGACGTATTACAAAAAACATTGGATTTTGTGGCGGATATAGGTGTTGGAGGATTGCGCAGCGGGAATGAAAAAGTTCATTCGGAGATTTTGTTTGAAGATGAGATTATCCTGATTACGCCGAATACAGCAAAGTATCGGAGGATGAATGGAAAGTTTCCCGCCGAGCAGCTAAAGAGGGAGTTTTTTATTACGAGGGAGCTTGGGAGCGGGACCAAAGCCGTTTCGGAAAAAATGGAGCAGGCCCTTGGGAAAGGCGAGGAACCCTGGCATATTGCGGTCCAGTTTGAATCATCGGAGATGGTACGCCGGGCGGTAGAAGCCGGGGCGGGCATCGCGTTTATCAGTAAAACGGCGGCAAAGGAATCTCTGGAAAAACAGAAGGTCCTGGAATTTTCTTTTGAGAATGTGCAGTCCAAACGCCAAATGTACCTGATGTACCATAAAAACCGGACATTGGGGGACGCGGCAGAAAGGGTTTTGGCTTCGTTGCGTGAGTTTTGTATGAAAATATAAGGAACTGTCCAGGCATATCCGGCATCGATCTGAAAGTTCTTTCTGGACGGTTCCGAAAAGGCTGCCGGACGTAGATCCATCTGCCGGCAGCCTTTCTTCTTTATTTATATTATTTTATCAGATGGCGGCAATCTGGCGGACATGCCGTAAATCCATCTAGGGCTCTCTCCATCTTAACAAGAGCTTTTCGCAGAGAACTAATACAGCGTCAATCAAAAATCCAATGATCCCGGCTATTACCATGTAGGCAAGAACCTTTTCCGTCTGTAACCGTCCTTGTGCTTCCACCATTATGTAACCGAACCCGGCACTTGTCGCAATGAACTCCGCTCATATGACGGACATCCACCCCATGCCGATCGCCAGCCGGATACCGGTCAGGACGCCCGGAAGGGAACCGGGTATCACGATATCCGTCAGGATATTGAATGTATTTGCACCCATGGATCTTGCGGCGTTATAGAAATCTTTGCTGATGTCCTGCACCCCCGCGACAGTATTCAGGATAATGGTGAAGATGCCGCTGAATGCGATCAGGAAAATCGTAGGGCCGTCCCCGATCCCAAACCATACAATTGCAAGCGGGACCCATGCCATGATCGGGATCTGCCGCAGCGAATTGATGAACGGCGACATCGCCTGAAGGAATTTCGGCGAATATCCCATGATCATCCCAAGCGGGAACCCTATTACGAATGCATATAAGGAACCGGTCAATACACGCCGCATGGTAATGGCAAGATTCTGCAGCACGTACATATCAGTCATCGAGTAGACGATCTCGTATAATACATTTTCCAGATAAGGAAAAGTAAAGGGTGAATTTACGAGGTGTGCGGCAAAATACCATACAATGGCGATAACAAATAAAGAAACGATCGCGCCGACATTGTATTTTTTGCCGGATAGCTTACGCCAGTTCTGCCTGTCTTTGTTTTTCACAGCGTGAACCATGCGGTCAACCTGTCTGTTGTCTCCCAATTTCCCATCTCCTTTCCTTTCATTTTATTTCACCCCATAATATCAGAATTTTCATTACCGGAATAGGAATATCAAACAAAGGAATAAAGCATCGACAGAATATTACATTTTTTTATAAATACGGAAACCGATGGGAAATAAAGCTATAATACAGAATAAGTGCCTGGGAGGTGTAGGAAGTGGAAAAGCCGTGTATCGAATATATCAGCGCATGCGCATGATGCGAGGTGTTTGGCGACTTGGTTCAAGTCCTGGAAAAAGAATACGAGGGGAAAGTAAATGTGAAAATATACCGCGCAGGCAAGGATTTTGATTATATAAAAAAATACGGGGCCGTTACGAAAAGCATGCTGGTGATTAATGAAAAGAAAGCAGTCACAAAGCTGACAAAGCCAGCGGTGCGCAAGGCGTTTGAGGAGGCATTGCAGCTATGGCAGGCGGATTCTTTGGCTTCATAAAGAGTATTATTGTTTCTGCGTGGTCCATGCTGAACAGTTCATCCGGATGGATGATTTTTAGCTTTTTTGTGGCGGGGGTACTCCATGAGTTCCTGAAGCCGGAAAAAATCCAAAAAACGGCGATTGGTTCCAGCCGCGTGAGCGGCGTGTTCTGGACAACCTTATCCGGCATGTTTATTCCCATTTGCAGTTGCGGGACAATCCCGCTTGGTATCAGCATGTATTACAGCGGGGTCTATCTGGGCCCGACGCTGGCGTTTATGACGAGCACGCCCATGATCAACCCGCTGGCAGTTATTTTATCGTGGGGCCTTTTGGGGAAGCAGATCACCATTATCTATATTATTACAGGGTTTGTCGCACCGATGATCATCGGGGTGGTAGCGAACCGTTTTGCAGGGGACGAGCTGCATATCGGCCTGAAAGATCAAAAGGAAGCTGCAAAAAGCGGCAAGGCTTATCCGGAGGAAAAGGAGGCCGATGGGGACGAAGGCCAGGCAATGGTGCAGTTGGAGTTTGAAGAGCCTTCTTTTTTAGAAAAGGTAAAAAGCGGGCTTCGATGGTCCTTGACAGATTTAAGTGTGACAGTCAGCAAGTACACCGTGTCTGGCATGCTGGTCGCAGGCTTTTTGTTTACTGTAGTGCCTCAGTCTTTTGTGCAGGATTACCTGGGGGATCCGGGTATGATTTCTCTTTTGGGGATTACAGTGGTGGCGGCTTTGATGTATGTGTGTGCTGTAGGCCATATCCCGTTTATCGCTGCACTGGTCGCGAGCGGCGCAGCCCCAGGGGTGGCGATTACATTTTTAATGGCGGGCGCTGGGACGAATATTCCGGAACTGCTTACGATTTCAAAAACCATCGGGAAGCGCGCAATGCTCCTGTATTTTGTGATGGTGGTGACGATCTCCAATATTGTCGGCTATCTTACAAACCGCCTGCTGATGCCGGGATTTGAGCCGGTATTGGATTTTGACCAGACAACGAATACGATTGCCAAAGCAAATACATTGATCATTGCCTTGCCGGAGTGGGGGAAATGGATCTGCAGTTCTATCCTGGTGGCTTATGCAGCGTATGCCTTGTATAAAGCGGTGCGGCCATGGTTTAAGAAGGTGTCTGTGGATGGAAAACAGTAAAAAGATCGCGGTTTTTATTGCGGGGTTTCTTGCTGTGGGGATTTTTATCGCAGTGGCGTTCCCGAAAGAAGGGAGCGGGAATCCGGATGCTGCCATCCGGATCGGCGCGGGGGATGATATTTCGGGGATACTGGCACAAGAGACGGCAGAGGAATTAAAGGATGGATATGCCGTTTCCAGCCACCTTGAAAATACATCGTTTCAGGATTGCTGAAGCAATATTGCTCAGTGGGCACTGAGTGCGGGTGAGATCAACGTGGCGTTTTATTGCGGCCATATTGCCAGGCATACGGTAGAGGAAAACGAAAATGTTATGATTTACGGGCCGGTGATCATGAATGCCGAGTTGATCTGTTATAAGGATGCATGGGAATCTGTAAAGACAGTAGGGATCAGCCAGGGCAGGCAGCAGGAAAAAGCAATGGCGATGGATGCTTATCCACAGATTGAAAAGTTCCGGGAAATTACACAGAAAGGGATTCTGTATTCGCTGGAAGATGGACAGATCGATGCAGTGATACAGGATTTGAGCAAGGCGGCGCAAGTCCCCGGTTATAAGAGCAAGCCGCTTTCAGATACGGATTTTATCTCGTATGTATTAGTTGTAGATAAGGAATTTGCGCAGACCGAGGCATTTGTTGATTTTATCAAGGGATACAATACAGCGGCAGAGCGGTTGAACCACCGGGAATACCTGTCGGAAAAACTTGGGGTGGAAAAAGACTGGCTTGTGGATAAAACGATTGAGTTCCTGCCATTGGAAGAAGGTGCGGATAGATAGGATGTCGATATTGGTAAAAGGGATTTCCAAGAGTTTTAAAGGAAGGAAAAAAGGGGATCCGGCGAATGTTGTGTTAAAAGATGTTTCTTTCAGCGTGGAGGAAGGGGAGTTTGTATCGCTCCTGGGGCCGTCCGGATGCGGGAAGACGACAACGCTCACGATCATCGCGGGGTTCCAGAAGCTGGATAGCGGACAGATCGTTGTAAATGGGAAACCAGTAAGCAAGCCTGGGCCTGACCGTTCCTTTATGTTCCAGAACTATGCGTTGTTTCCATGGATGAAAGTTGGGGAAAACATTGAGTACCCGATGAAGAAAAAGAAACTTCCAAAAGCGCAAAGGAAAGAAAAACTGCATGCATTATTGGAGATTGCACAGCTTACGCAGTATGAACATTATTATATCCATGAAATATCCGGCGGCATGAAACAAAGGGTGGCCCTGCTTCGTGCGCTGGCCTGTGAGCCGCAGGTGCTGCTGATGGATGAGCCTCTGGGGGCGGTGGATTTCCAGATGCGGCATATGCTCCAGATGCAGTTGGAGAGTATCCTGCAGAAGCAGAAAACGACCGTGCTGATGGTAACACATGATGTAGATGAGTCTATTTACCTGAGCGACCGTGTCATTGTAATGTCACGGGATCACGGGAAAATCCTGGAGAACGTAGACATTGATCTCCCGCGGCCCCGTGACCGTACCGCTGCGCAGTACCATATCTATGTAGACCGGCTCACCACGATCTTGAAAAGCGCCCTGGATGGCGAAGTGTTTACACAGGAAGACAAGGATCTGATGGAATTTATCCAAGGAGCGGAGAAAAGAAACCAGAACCTGGCGTAACGATATGAAAAAAAATTTATCATAAAAGGAGGTAGTTTCATTATGAAGGTAGCTTATTTGTTGGAGTCGCAGAATGCGAGGGAGATTCTTGAACACATGATTATCCCCCAGTTAGAGGAAGACCGTCACGGCGCGGAGGTGGCCGGTATGATGTTCTTTTTTGACAATGCGTACATGCTTGTGGAAGGATCGGACATTGCGGACAGGCTCCAGAAGCTGAGTGAAAAAACAGGGATGCTGTTGATGGCATGCGACAGGTGCTGCTATCAGAGGGATATCGCAGACAAATTGATTGCCCCGGCGGGGATCGGATGTTTCCCGAATGTGTACGCGGCGCTGGCGCCGGCGGGTGTCGATCAGGTCATTACATTGTAATTGAAGATGAGATTTGGGCTGTAAAGCGGAGAGGGTTGTTTTGATGTTGTCAAAGAAAGAGTATTATATCTTGGCTTTTCAGACAACCGCGGATGCTATGCAGGCGGAAAAATACGCGGAGGAAAGGGTTCCCATTACGGTCATGCCGCTTCCCTGTGAGATTGGCAGCGGGTGCGGGCTGGCAATCCGGTTTTTAGAGCCGGAGGAAGAAAAGATATTACAATTTTGTAAAAGCTTCCCAATTACCGGGGAGCTTTATAAAATGCAATCAAAAAGGGTGAATGGGAGGCATCCGGTTGAAAAGCTGATGATATTTGGAAGGAGGAATTGAGTATGGGTGCATCATTGCCGGAACACTTTGAGGAATTTGCAGACGCACGGAGGACTGGGTTTTTAAAGATCAAGGAATTGAAGGATAAGGGGGAGAAGATCTGCGGCTCTTTCTGCCAGTACACGCCGTCAGAGATTATCCGTGCGGCAGGTGTGGTGCAGGTAGGATTGTGCGGCAGAAGCCCGGAACCGATCAAGACTGCGGAAACGCGCCTCCCGGCGAACCTCTGTCCGTTGATCAAGGCAAGCTATGGGCATGTGCTGGAGGAAAGCTGCCCATATGCCTTTTTTTCCGATGTTGTTGTAGGCGAGACAACGTGTGACGGGAAAAAGAAAATGTATGAGCTTTTAGGGGAATTGAAGCCGATGCAGGTGATCCACCTGCCGAACCTTCCGGATTACGAACGTTCGATGGAAATGTGGGTGCAGGAGCTTAACGCTTTTAAAGAAGGGCTGGAGGAAAAATTTGATATCACAATCACGGACGACATGCTGAATGAATCGATCATCCAGGAAAATAAAGACCGTGTGCAGGCCGCCAGGATTTATGAGCTGGGCCGGTATGACCCACCGGCCATCACAGGCGTCCGTATGCAGGATATCATGGACGGCGAGCAGTATATTTTTGACCGGCAGGAAAAATATGATAAAATCAATGAGATCCTCGACCAATGCGAGGCGGATTGGAAAGCCGGGAAAGGGCCGTTCACGGAGGATCCTTACCGGCCAAGGCTGGTTGTTTCCGGGGGCGGATACGTCGGGGTTGCCCAAAAAACCATCAATGTCATGGAAGAGCTGGGCGCGGCGGTTGTCTGTTATGAGGGATGCTGTGGGATTTCCGCAAGGCGTAGGCTGGTGGATGAAGATACAAGCCGCGACCCGATTGTCCGTATTGCGGAAAAATACCTGGAAGTGCCTTGTGCGGTTGTGTCCCCGAATGACCGCCGGATGCGCCAGGTAGAAGAGACGATCCACGAATGGAAAGCGGACGGTTATGTAAGCCTGACGCTCCATTCCTGTAATCCCTTTGCCATTGAAACGGAGAACATCAGGAGGGTTTGCGAAAGATGCGGCATCCCGCTGCTGCATATCGAGACGGATTTCACACCGGGGGATGAGGCGCAGATCCGTACAAGGATAGAGGCGTTTCTGGAAATGATCCGGGAAAACAAGATGGCGGAGGAAAAATGCCATGCATAGAGAGGGCTTAAAAAAACAGATTGAGAATTGCCATAAGCAAGGGAAAAAAGTTGCCGTGCATTTCTGTTCCCATGTCCCGCAGGAGGTTTTGGAGGCGGCGGGCTTTTGCGCGGTGCGCCTTCCGCATGTGGAAGAATTTACAGACGTCTACCCGGCGATCCTGCCGAAAAATGTATGCCCGATCGTACGAAGCTGCTGCGCGGTCTGTGAGGATTCCTCTATGGATGATGTGGATCTACTGATAACGGAAAGCACTTGCGACGGGAAAAAGAAAATGTACGAGCTTCTTTCCAATCAAGAGAGGCTGTATTATTATCAGGTCGTGCAAGGTGTGGAAAGAGACTACGCCAAACCATTGCTGAAATCTGAGATCCGCCACCTGATCAAAATGCTGGAAGAACGTTTTGGGGCCATCGTCACTGAGGACAAGCTACGGCAAGCCTGTAAACTGCTGAACGCGGAACGCCAAAGCTTGATGGAGCTTTTTGAGATCCAGAAAGCCTGTCCCGCGCCGGTTTCCGGTCTGGAGATATACGAAGCGTTTGAACGGAACCGCGAGATTTTTGACCGGGAGGCACGCATAGAGGCAAACCGGAAGACGAAAGAAGCGCTGCTTGCAAAGGCGTCCGAAGCCAAACATCAAGGAGCGCGGATCCTTATCACTGGCTGCCCTTTGGAGAGCGTATATAAAAAGGTGCTGCGTGCGGTGGAAGAAAACGGGGGCGTGGCTGTGTGTTTTGAAAATTGCGAGGCAGTCAAAACCGGCGTCCGGCATGTGGACACGGAGGCGGAGGATTTGATCGATGCCCTGGCAGATTGTTATCTGAATACATCCTGCGCGATCATGGAGCAGAACCGTCTGAGGTTCGAGCTGCTGGAACGATTGGTGGGAGAGTATCAGGTAGACGGCGTCATTGATGTATCGCTTACGACATGCCATGCGTATTCTTCGGAGAAGTTTAAGGTGCAGCGGTTTGTGGAAAACCTGGGGATTGCGTACCTCCCAGTGGAAACCGGGGACGCTGACACGGATGCCGGGCAGCTTACGACCAGGATCACTGCATTTATAGAGATGATATGATGCCAGCTTGCTCCGTGCCGCGCCCGCCTGCCCGCCTGCAAACCTTCGGTGTCTGTCTGCAAAAACAGCGCCTGCAAAAACAGTCTTGACAAAGATGTGCGTTTCGATTAGAATTACGGGTAAAATCAAGATTGGGGCTGTGAAAAGGATCAGTACATGTAAGCTGGCCGCAGAGAGGGAATTATTTGCTGGGAGATTTCCGTCATGAACTGCATGGAACCCGCCTTGGAGCCTCTGTACGGGTCTATCTGTGCGCTGTGGATGAAGTGGGCGGCGCAAAAGGAAACGGCGAAAGTCGTTTCCTATAGAAAAAGTACAGCGTTTTGCCAGCGTTACATGGGAATGAAGAGAACTGTCGGGCAGACGGTTAATGAGGGTGGTACCGCCGATTTTCGGTCCCTTTTTTGGGAAACGCAGAATCGGCGTTTTTTTGTCTTACAAGACGTACGATGGATCTGCGGTTCTTAAATGACTTTTGACCCAACATCATTGAATGAAAGAGAAGGAGACAGACATGGCTAAGGAGAAACTTGTAAAAAACATCACGTCCCGCGATGAGAATTTTGCGCAGTGGTATACGGACGTTGTCCGTGAGGCGGAGCTTTGCGATTATTCCAGCGTGAAGGGATGCCTGAACTACCTGCCGAACGGGTACGCGATCTGGGAATTGATCCGGAATGAC
Source organism: uncultured Dorea sp. (assembly GCA_964650695.1). Classification (GTDB taxonomy): domain Bacteria; phylum Bacillota; class Clostridia; order Lachnospirales; family Lachnospiraceae; genus CAZYVA01. Next base: position 17,212 of record CAZYVA010000022.1, read on the forward strand.
CTGGACCGCCGTTTTAAGGAAACGGGCGTGGAAAATGTATATCTTCCGGTATTGATCCCGGAAAGCTTGCTGGAAACAGAGGCGGACCATGTAGAAGGATTCGCGCCGGAGGTTGCCTGGGTGACGCATGGCGGGCTGGAGCGCCTTCAGGAAAGGTTCTGCATCCGCCCGACTTCCGAGACGCTGTTTTGCGATTATTGGGCAAAGACTGTGAAATCCTACCGTGACCTGCCAAAGGTATGGAATCAGTGGAACAGCGTGCTGCGCTGGGAAAAGACAACGAGGCCGTTCCTGCGCTCCAGGGAATTTTTGTGGCAGGAAGGGCATACGCTTCATGCGACCTATGAGGAAGCGGAGGAAAGGACGATCCAGATGTTCCATGTCTACGAAGACTGCTACAGGGAGACCCTGGCCATTCCGTTTGTATCGGGAAGGAAAGCGGAGCATGAGAAATTCGCGGGGGCGCAGGACACTTATACGATTGAGGCCTTGATGCATGATGGGAAAGCGCTGCAGTCAGCGACCAGCCATTTCTTCGGCAGTCAGTTCCCGGATGCATTCGGGATTAAATATGTCGATAAAAATAATGAGTTCCATAGCTGTTACGAGACTTCCTGGGGGTGGTCTACCAGGAGTATCGGCGCACTGATCATGGTCCACGGGGATGACGACGGCTTGGTCCTGCCGCCGCATGTGGCGCCCAAGGAATGCCGCGTGATACCGGTCGCGCAGCATAAGGAAGGGGTGCTGGAACGCGCGAATGCACTCCTGGATGAACTGAAGAAAGCCGGGTACCGGGCGGACATTGATGATTCTGAAAAGAGTCCGGGATGGAAATTCTCCGAGCAGGAGATCCTTGGGATCCCGGTCCGTATCGAGATCGGCCCGAAGGATATCGAGAAAAACCAGGTCATTGTCGTGCGCCGCGATACGAGGGAAAAGATGACGGTTCCCATGGACGGGATCGCCGGGAAGCTTCGCGGCATATTGGAGACCATCCAGCAGGATATGTACAACCGCGCGGACGGGTTTTTAAAGAGCCATATCGACACGGCTACCACGATGGATGAGATGAAAGAGAAATTCCAGCAAAACCGTGGGTTTGTAAAAGCGTGCTGGTGCGGGGACCCGGAGTGTGAGGGTGAAGTGAAGTATGCGACCGGCGGCGCAGCGACCCGATGCCTGATTGAAGACGAAGCGTTTATTTCCGATCGGTGCATCTGGTGCGGAAAACCGGCCAAACATATGGTTTACTGGGGGAAATCCTATTAAAGGCCGCCTCAAATGAAAAATGCCTTGCCCTGCTGTGGAAGGAGGGAAGCAATGCCGAGAAGTGCGCGCAGGGCAAGCCCCACCGGGTTTTACCATGTTACCAACCGGGGGGCCGGCCAGTTACCGATATTCCAAAGCAATCGTGAAAAGGCCCGCATGTCCAGGCTTATCGAAAAAGAAGCGGGAAAACATGACGTTGGGGTCTACGCGTATTGTATCATGCCGGATCATTACCATTTCCTGGTAAAGGCAGAAGTAAAAGAATTGTCATCATTCATTGCTGTTATCTCAACAACTTACGCTCAGTATTACAATCAGAAAAGAAAGACGCACGGGAAAGTGTTCCAGGGACGTTTCCGCAGCCAGTGCATTGAGAAGGAATCCGTTTTCTGGAACTGCGTCCGTTATATCCACCAAAACCCGGTGAACGCAAGGCTGTGCAGTAAACCGGAGGATTACCCATACAGCAGTTTCCGGGAATACAGCGCCGGGAAGCTGAAAATCATCTGTAAAGAAGCGCATGCATACCTGCTCTATCATTTTGACGAGCGGGAGGATTTCCGGAGGTTCCATGAAGCGTCCGGGGGCGACTGGTTTGCGGATATAGATGAGGAGGAGCGCTTTCAAAAAACGGAGATTGCCAGAATCCAGTTGAAAAAAATGTGGCAAAAATATAAGATAGCAGAGGAAGAAGTCCTCCGCCGTCCGGATTTGTGTGCCGAATATGAAAAACAACTGGAGATCACGCTGAATATCGCCGGCGCGGAAGCAAAGCGGATACGGAAATATTTCGGGAACGGAAAAAAAGAAGAAACAGAACTGTGAAGATAGTGGACAGTTACAGGTAAACATTACGGGGCAGGGCATTTTTGATTTGAGGCGGCGTGGTTACGATCTGCGGCCAGGAATATCCATTTACGGGGCATTCCGTGAAAAAGTGGTTCAAGAGTGAGGGGAAAAGGAGAAGTTTTGATATGGAAGAAAAGAAAATCCTACTTCCGGCAAAGGTCAGCCGGGTGATCGGCGTTTTACAGGCACACGGTTATGAGGCTTATGCGGTGGGGGGCTGTGTGAGGGATTCGCTTCTGGGGCGGCGTCCGGAGGACTGGGACGTCACGACGTCCGCTGCGCCCCAGGAAATAAAAGCATTATTTCCAAGGACGTTTGACACCGGGATTTTACATGGGACCGTGACGGTCCTTTTGGGGCGCGAAAGGTTCGAGGTGACGACCTATCGGATCGATGGGAAATACGAGGACGGCAGACATCCGAAGGAAGTGACATTTACGCGGAACTTGAAGGAGGATTTGCTTCGGCGGGATTTTACTATCAATGCGATGGCGTATAATGAGACAGAAGGGCTTGTGGATATTTTTGGGGGGATGGCGGATCTGCAGATGGGAACCATCCGCTGTGTGGGGGATGCAAAGGCGCGGTTTTCGGAAGACGCGCTTCGGATTCTCCGGGGCGTCCGTTTTGCGGCGCAGCTTGGCTTTGGGATTGAGGAAGAGACGGAAAAGGGGATGCGTGCGCTGGCGCCGTCCCTTCAGAAAATCAGCGCGGAGCGGATACAGGCAGAGCTGGTGAAAATCCTGGTTTCCAGACGCCCCGCCAAACTCCGGAAAGCGTATGAACTGGGCGTTACGGCCCAGTTCCTTCCGGAATTTGACCGGATGATGGAAACGACGCAGGAGACTCCCCATCACTGCTATACAGTGGGGGAGCATACGCTCCGCGCCCTGGAGGAAGTCCGGGCGGATAAGATACTCCGGCTTGCGGTCTTGTTCCATGATATGGCAAAGCCACTGGTAAAAACGATGGACGGGCAAGGAAAAGCACATTTTTACGGACATGACAGGAAGGGGAAGGAGCTGGCGGAAACGGTGCTTGGCCGGCTGAAATTTGACAATCGTACCATCAACCGCGTGGCGGCGCTTGTAGAAGCCCATGATTACCGGGCGCCGGCCACGGAGCAAAACGTGCGCCGCGCTATGAACCGGATTGGGGAAGAATTGTTTGAAGACTATTGTGAAATACGCCGTGCGGATATCATGGCCCAGAGTACGTACAGACGCAAGGAAAAGCTTGAAAACCTGGATGAAACCGAAAGGATTTACAGGCGCATCAAAGAACAGGGGCAATGCGTATCGCTCAGCGCCCTGGCAGTGAAGGGGAGAGATCTGATTGACGCGGGGATGCAGCCGGGAAAGGAAATCGGGGAGAAATTGAATGAATTATTAGGGCTGGTACTGGAGGATCCGAAGAAGAATACAAAAGAGGAGCTGATGAAACATATTTTCCCAGAAAAAAACATACCATAGAATGAACACGTAATGTAACTGTGAAGGCGCTGGACAGTTACCACGTAATGAGAAATGTCGGGGGCAGGTATGGTACAGGGATATGAGCAGGATCTTTTGGGAGGATATGGGATCGTTTTTTCAGGCACCCGTAAAATCAGGGGTGCTGTTTTGTGTAATGCGGGGGAGGAGCTTTACCTTTTAAAAGAGATTTCCGTGCCGGAAGAGAGGATTGGGATGCTGGGGCGGCTGCATGCCTATCTGGGGCAGCAGGGATATACACAGGTGGATACCGTCGTTTTGAATCAGGAAGGGCGCTATGTCAGCAAGGCTTTGGACGGGAAAAAGTATGTTTTGCGCAAATGGTATGCCGGGAGGGAGTGCGATGTCCGCCGTCCGGGGGAACTGCTTACGATTGCGGCGAACCTGGCAGCCTTGCATAAGCTCCTGAGGCTGGAGATGCCGGGGCTTGTATGCGCAAAGCCCTTGAAGGAGCGGTATGAACGGCACGACAAAGAACTGCGGAAAGTACGCAGGTTCGTCCGTTCGATGACCGACAAGGGAGTCTTTGAGATGATGCTTTTGCAGGAGTTCAATCAGATGTACCGGTGGGCGGCCGCTGCGGAAGCTCTTTTGGAATCTTCCTTTTACCAATCCCTGTACAAGGAAAGCATGGAGCGCAACTGCATTGTCCATGGTGAGTACAATTATCATCAGGTGTTGATGCAGGAAGAGGAAAAAGGGAGAAAAGCGAAAATCGCGGCGACAACAAATTTTGATAAATTCAAGCGGGATATCCAGGCAGAGGATTTGTTTTACCTGCTGAGGAAAGTGATGGAGAAGCACGGATGGAAGGAGCGCCTGGGCGACAATATGCTGAATGCTTATTCCGCCGTCCGCCCTTTGGAGGAGGCGGAGATTGAATATTTGAAGATCCGTCTTTTGTATCCGGAAAAATTCTGGAAAACGGTGAATGCTTACTATCATTCCAATAAGGCTTGGATGTCCGCGAAAAAAATCGAGAAGCTGGAAACTGCGGTTGCGCAGACAAAGGAAAAAGAGCGGTTCATCCGAAATCTATTTGGGGAATTATAGCGAGAATCATAACGAACCATCCAGGTTTCA
>CAZYVA010000023.1:0-21750 GCA_964650695.1 uncultured Dorea sp.
CTCTGTATCTCATCTTTGATATTCAACACTTGAATCTCATTGACCAGCTTACTTACCAATAATTCATAACGCTTTACCAGGTCAGTTTCTTCCAATAACTCCTGAGCATCCGTATATTCAAAGGGACTATTTGCCGCTATCACATCCACCAGCGTCTGCAATCCACTCATCTGATCAATCTGTGCTGCCAGCTCCTTATTAAGCTTCGGGTCCTTCATCAGATATTCCTTGAATACATCCTTTAAGCTGCGTGCCATTGCCTCATAACTTGCCTGCTTCACCGAAAAATCTGCAGAATCTTCCTGCACCTCTTCTGACATGTGCTCTACATTCTCCGCATCCGGTACAATTGTAACCTCGGCTTTCAGATACGGTCCTTCTTCATCAATCGTATGTATACGGGCTCTGGCTTCCCCTACAATCAACACTCTGCTAATCTTCTTTGGCAATTTTACAATCTGTCTGATTGAAGCAATGCAGCCAATCTGATACACATCATCAATTCCCGGATCCATCGTCTCTATATCTTTCTGAGCAGACAAGAATATTCTCTGATCCTCTTCCATTGCCGCCGCAATTGCCCTTATGGACTTCTCACGGCTTACATCAAAATGTCTCACCATTTCTGGCAATACTGTCAATCCCCTTAACGCCACCATAGGCAGGCTCAATATCTCTTCATTCATGTATCTTCTCTACTAATCGAATTAAAAAGGTATATAAGAACAAGCGGGCGCCGTTATGAGCAGTCGCACCCGCTTTTTCCAGAATTTCATTATGCACTTTCAAATTCCATCGTGTCATGTCTATACACCGGCTCTCCGATTCCTTTCGCCACATTCTCTGTAATACGACATGATCTAAGTGTTTCATCCGATGGAGCCTTGTACATGATATCCATCATGATATTTTCCATAATCGCACGGAGGCCCCTCGCCCCCATTTTCCTCTTGAGCGTAGTGTCCGCGATCTCCTCCAAAGCGTCCGGATCGAAGATCAACTGCACGCCGTCCAGTTCCAGCATCTTCTGGTATTGTTTCACCAGGGCATTCCTTGGCTCTGTCAGTATTCGGATCAAAGCGTCCTTATCCAGCATTTCCAGGGAGACCGTTACCGGCACGCGCCCCACCAGCTCAGGGATCAGCCCGAACTTGATCAAGTCCTGCGGCAAGATCTGCGAAAGCAGCACATCCACATCATACTCGTGCTTGGAGGCAATCTCCGCATTGAAGCCAATGGACTTACGGTCAATCCTTTTTTCTATGATTTTTTCAATTCCTTCAAACGCCCCGCCGCAGATAAACAGGATGTTGGTCGTGTCAATCTGCATCATCTCCTGGTGTGGATGCTTACGGCCGCCCTGGGGCGGGACATTTGCGACCGTCCCTTCTATAATTTTCAGCAACGCCTGCTGGACACCCTCGCCGGAAACGTCCCTCGTGATAGACGGGTTCTCCGATTTTCTTGTAATCTTATCAATCTCATCAATGTAAATAATCCCGTACTCCGCGCGCTCAATGTTGCCATCCGCCGCCTGGATGATCTTCAAAAGGATATTTTCCACATCCTCCCCTACATAGCCGGCTTCCGTCAACGCCGTCGCATCCGCAATGGCAAATGGGACGTTCAGGATCTTTGCCAGGGACTGCGCGAGCAAGGTCTTTCCACAGCCCGTCGGCCCAAGCATCAGGATGTTGCTCTTTCCAAGCTCTACCCCCAGATCCTTATCCGCCTTGATCCTCTTATAATGATTGTAGACCGCCACCGACAGGACGATCTTCGCCTCGTCCTGCCCAACGACATAACCATCGAGGAACGCCTTGATCTCCTCCGGTTTAATAAGGTTGATATCCGAATACCTGGAGAATTCCCTGGCTTCCTTCCTGTACCCCAGCTCCTCATCGATAATCTCGGAACACACTTCTACGCATTCATCACAGATATACGCCCCATTCGGCCCGGCAATCAACTTGCGCACCTGCGAATGCGTCTTGCCGCAAAACAAACATCTGACCTGATCTTCGCTTTTCAACATCATAATCTACTCACCCTTTTTGTATGCCGGATTATCCTCAGCCGGGTCTGATCTGGCATATAGCCAAAAAAATCCGGCCGGGACCCATTGCTTTACCGGCGCACAATCACCTCGTCTATGATACCATATTCTTTTGCTTCCTGCGCAGACATAAAATTATCGCGCTCCGTATCCTTGCAGATGACGTCATACGGCTGCCCGGTGTTGTCTGAAAGAATCTGGTTCAGCTTCTTGCGTGTCTTTAAAATATGATCCGCGACGATCCCGATTTCCGTCGCCTGCCCCTGCGCCCCACCGGAAGGCTGGTGGATCATGATCTCCGCGTTCGGGAGCGCCAGGCGTTTCCCCTTCGCCCCGCCGGAAAGGAGGAACGAGCCCATGCTCGCCGCCATGCCGATACAGATCGTCTCCACATCGCATTTAATATACTGCATCGTATCGTAAATCGCCATACCTGCCGTGACCGACCCTCCAGGGCTGTTGATATACAGATGGATATCCTTCTCCGGATCCTCCGCTTCCAGGAACAGAAGCTGCGCTACCACGATGCTCGCCGACGCATCGTGGACTTCCTCGCCCAGAAAAATGATCCGGTCCTTCAGCAGCCGGGAATAAATATCATAAGAACGCTCCCCCCGGCTCGTCTGCTCAATTACATAAGGCACTAAACTCATGTTTCTCCCTCCAGTCCACTATTTTTCCACAGCGTTTTCCCGCAGGAAAGTCACGGCTTCCTGCACCGCCATATCTTCCTTCATCTGTTTTTTTTCGGTCTCATGCATGTTTTCTTTCAGCGTGGCCGCCTCCATGCGGTAACTCTTTGCCATCTTTTCAATCTCTTCATCCAGCTTTTCATCGCTGATCTCGATGCCCTCCGCCTTTGCGACCGCTTCCAGGACCAGGCGTGTCTCTATCCTCTTGACGGTCTGGGTGCGCATCTGCGCCTCCAGCCCTTCCTTGTCCATGCCGGAAAACTGAAGGTACTGCTCCATCGTCATGCCCTGGTATCCAAGACGCTGCGTAAAGTCCCTCATCGCCTGCTCGAACTGCAGGTCTACCATCGCTTCAGGGATCTCATAGGATGCGTTGGCAACTGCTTTTTCCACCGCTTCATCTTCCTGTTTCCGGTTCTTTTCCGACTCTTTCTGTTTTTCCAGTTTTTCCTTTACATCCGCCCGGTACTCTTCCAACGTGTCAAATTCCGACACCTCGGATGCAAATTCATCGTCGATCTCCGGGAGTTCCTTTACTTTTATCTCATGTACTTTGCATCGGAACACGGCTTCCTTCCCCTGAAGCTCCTTGGCATGGTAATCCTCTGGAAAGGTCACCTCGATCTCCTTCTCCTCATTGGAGGAAACGCCGACAAGCTGCTCCTCAAAGCCCGGAATGAACGAGCCGGAACCGATAGTGAGCGCGTAGTTCTCACCCTTGCCGCCGTCAAAAGCCTTTCCATCTATGAATCCCTCAAAATCAAGGACAACCTCATCGCCATCCTGGGCTGCGCGGTCCTCTACCACGATGGTTCTCGCGTTCTTCTCCGCTTCCTCCCGGATCCTGGACTCCACCTCTTCCGCCGTCACTTCCAACGGGACTTTCCCAACCTCAAGGCCCTTGTATGCGCCTAGCGCCACCTCAGGCTTGATTGCAACCTCGGCGGTGAAAATGAACGGCTTGCCCTTTTCTATCTGGACGATATCGATCTCCGGCCTGGAGACAATATCATACGCACACTCGTCATACGCGTCCGCGTATGCCTTCGCGATCAGCTCATTTGCCGCATCCTCATAAAAGACCTCGCTCCCGTACATCTTTTCGATCATCTGGCGCGGGACCTTGCCCTTACGGAACCCCGGAAGGCTGATTTTGTTTCTTTGCTTCATGTATGCGTTTTGGATCGCTTTTTCCAAATCACTGGCGGGAACTTCAATGGTAAGCTTCGCCATGTTTTTCTCTAATTTTTCCACCTGTACATTCATCTGACCCATTTCCTCCTCATCCCACCCGTCCATTTGCAGCCGCAAAACGGGCCTACTTCTTTGCACTCACCAAATCAGTATAACATAAACGATTTCAAATATCCAGTATAATAATGATTATTTCGCCGCTTTTGCATACTGCACCGTGACCAATTCCCTGTAAGGCGCCCGTTTTTCCAGTTCCCCCGCTGATTCCAGGATATCCTGGAGAAGTTCAAAACCATCCTGTTCAAACACAAGATCCTCCTTCCACGTATCCTGCGCATAATAGCGGGATACAATCGTAGTGATGGTTGCCAGATCGGTTTCCTGGAACTGGGGAGCGATCACCCCGGCAATCTCTTCCGGGCTGTGGCTTCGCACATAATCCATGCCCTTCTGCAGTGCGTTCGTAAAACCCTGGATGGTGGCGCCGTTCTTTTCAAGATAACTTTTTTTCGCCGAGAACGCGGTGTACGGGACATAGCCGCTGTCCGTTCCGAGAGAAGCCACGACATAGCCGTCCCCCTGTTTTTCCAGGGCAGTCGCGGAAGGTTCAAACTCAACGCTGAAATCTCCCTGGCCTCCAGAAAATGCCGCAGCGGTAGACCCAAAATCGATGTTCTGGTCAATATTTACATCCTTTTGCGGGTCAATGCCTTGCTGTTTCAAAATATATTCAAATACCATCTCCGGCATACCGCCTTTCCTTCCACCCAGCACCTCTTTCCCTTTCAGGTCTTCCCATTGGAAATCCGCTGTCTTCTCCCTTGCTACAAGGAAATTCCCTGCCCTCTGGGTCAACTGGGCAAAATTCACGACATAATCTTCCGCCCCTTCATTGTAAGTGTATATGGACGCCTCCGAACCCATAAAGCCAATATCCGCGCTGCCGGAAATCACCGCCGTCATCGTCTTATCCGCGCCAAACCCGGTATCGATCCGCAATTGGATCCCTTCTTTCAAAAAATAGCCCTCCTCTACCGCCACGTAGAGCGGCGCGTAAAAAACAGAATGCGCGACTTCATTTAACACCACTTTTTTAGGTTCCGTTTTCTCCCCGGCTGTTTTTTTGGTTTTGTCTTCCTTTGAGCCTCCGCATCCGGTCAGTATGGCAACGGCAAAAAACGCCAAAAGCATACATGGAAAAAAGCTCTTTTTCATTGAAAATCCCCCCTGACTTTGTCTGCGTACCCCAAACACATCCCGCGGCCCTACCGTACCCGGCCTGCCGTATGGATATTTTGAAGTACAATTTCCAGCATCTACATCGAATCATGAACAACTGGCATCCTTCGTGATTGAACGAGTTCTTTCATTTTCGATGTACTAATATATGCGCAAAATCAGGGTGCGTGCCTGTATGTGGGAAGGATCCGGGCTTCTTCCCGCAACGCCGGCGTCGTCCAAGGCCGCAGACAGACAACGGGGAAAGGGGCCCGCCTGCTTACAGGAAACTCCTTTCCCCGTTGTTTTTCTTAAAATGATGGGCCGCGCCCGCCTTGCCGGAGCATATCCTCTACCTCTTCCCGCCCCGGCATAACTTTAAGCGCCCCTTTCCTTGTCGTGACCAGGGAGGCGGCAGCATTGGCAAACCGCAGCATTTCACTCAGGTTTTCCTCCGTCAGGCCGGAAAGCCCGCGCTCCAAAATACCATTCAGCACACAAGCGCAAAAAGTATCGCCCGCCCCCGTCGTCTCAATCGTATGTTCATTCAGGAACGGCCCTTCCTCTACCCTGAGCCCTTGATAATAAGCCCTGCTTCCGTCCTTGCCCATGGATAGAAGGATCAATGGTATCCGATAAGTCTCCTGGAGCTTTTGGATCCCCTTGTCAAAATCCAACTCACCCGTAAACCACTGGAGCTCATTATCCGAGATTTTTAAAATATCGCATTGGGACAGTCCGAACGCGATCCGTTCATGCGCCTCTTCAAGCGTGCGCCAGAGGGGTTCCCTCAGATTCGGGTCAAAAGACAAGATACACCCGCTTTCTTTCGCGATCCGGATGGCTTTTTGCGTTGCTTTCCGGCATGTCTCATGCGTCATGGAAAGGGAACCAAAATGGAACACTTTTGAATGCCGGATGGTGTCTGCATCTATTTCCTCTTCCCTTAAATTCATATCCGCCCCGGGATCCCGGTAAAACGAAAAATCCCTCTCGCCGTCCTCATAAGTATGGACAAACGCCAGCGTCGTATGCACATCCCTGTCCAGAAACAGGTTTTCCGTGGCAATCCCGATCTTCCCCACTTCCTCTTTCAGATGGCGTCCGAGGAAATCATCCCCCACCTTTCCAATAAAAGCTGTCTTTTTCCCAAGCCTGGCAAGCATGGCAAGCACATTGCATGGCGCGCCGCCCGGATTGGCCTCGAACATATAGTTTCCCTGTGCGCTGGTTCCATTTTGCGTAAAATCAACCAAAAGCTCGCCCAATGCCGTTACGTCATATTTTTTATCCATATCCTATCCTTCCTTCCGCCGCATTACGCCATCCGCTTTTTGATATATTTCTTCAGTTCATCTCTTGGCATTTCCAACGCCACGGACAATTCGCCCAGCAAAAATTTTTCTGCGCTGCCCAGGTAACGGTCGTCGATATTGATCACTTTTTTCCCCGCGCGGACCCTTTCCTGTTTCCGGCCGTAGGATGTCTTGATCAGGGCGATCCAGGACTGGCATTGGTTCTTGAACAATGCTTCCTTGTAAAAGTTTTCCCGCTTCTTTTCATCTCCGATAACCAGCTCCTTGATCAACGGCATACTCTGGATAAGCTCTTTCGCTTCCTGCGGGCTGATGACTTTCCGAAGCTGCTCTTCTTTTCCGTCTACAGGCATATAAAGCGTGCCCCCTTCATTGTAAACCGGTTTCAAGGTGTAATACTGCTTGTTTTTATCCGAGCAGCGCATATCCAGTTTCCCAATATCCGCGACAACACAGACGCCTTCCTTGTAATGGACGACTTGATCCCCGATTTTAAACATAACCTCCTCCTGTTCCTGCATCACACCACCAAATACCATTATGCTATGCCAGCCGTCAACCCTTCCATTTGCCTGACGCCCTGTTTTCGGTCAGAAAGAAAAAAGGCATACAACCCAACCGCGACCCTTCGCTTATAGGTTATACGCCAGCCATTCTTGTACGCGGCTGTCCACAGCAGCCCACGCGTTACATCTATGAAGTTTTTCTGTGCTGACATAACCTTTCCTTTTATTATAGCACGAAAACACGGAACAGGTAAGGATTTTTTTTGATGAACCATTATGGCATGGGCGGGTATAAAATTGCGCGGCCCATCGGCCAAGCCTTACCGGATATAGCCTTCCTCATACGCTTTCCCTCTGTTATAAGCATAAAGCTCTGTCATGGTTGCCTGGTAATACGGCTGCACATAGAAAATCCCGGCCAGTCCGAAAGTCACGGCTGTCACAATATACCATCCGACAAAAGACAAGTCGAGGATAAACGCGTTCATCTTTTCCCCGTCCATCATCCGTTTGCTGATGGCAAACACTGCCTTCCGGTCCATTCCAGGGTTTTCCGCCAGTATATAAGGGACCATCAGATATTCATAGGATTTCACAAGGCCTGGGATGACGAACAGGCAGGTCCACAGCATAATATAAAGATCCCTCAAAAAAATGGTCAACACAATATTCCCATAATGACCGCTTCGGAAAGCGCCGAATACACGCCCCAGCGTCGGCCGCTCCGCCCGGTTCGCGATAAAAAACTGGCTGCCCCCTACTTCAATGGCGCTTCCGACGAAAACGGACAACAGGAAGGCGAACACGAGCACAGCCGCAACAATACCCAGGAAAACCCAGTTTCCCGCCGATCCATCCGTAAATGTATCGGTCAGCCGGCCGCTGTCAACCGTGCTGGAGCTCCCGCCAGCCCCGCCTCCTGCGACGCCTCCCAAAAGCGTCATCAAAATACTGGCTCCTACGCAGGACCAATAATTTCTTTTAAAATTGATTTTTGCATTGTACTTCAATTCTGCCCGCGTCCACATCTTTTTTCTCCTTATATCTATCATAGGTTTAAAAACGGTTTCCCCGGTCGGATGAGTGAACATCTGCCTGTTTTTTTACTGGATTTCCCGGATTTTCTTCCTGAGCCCAAGCACCTGCCCCGGCGCCACGCTCAGCGAGTCAATGCCGATCTGGATGAAAAACTCAGTCATAGTAAGGTCTGCTGCCAGGTCGCCGCAGATGCTGATATGCTTTTCCTCCAGATGGACATTGTTCGCCACGATACGGATCATCTTCAGCAGCGCCGGATGATGGGTATCGTAATGCTCCGACAAGCCTGCATTGTTCCGGTCCATCCCAAGCGTAAACTGCGTCAGGTCGTTCGTCCCTATACTAAAGAAATCTACTTCCCTCGCCAACTCGCCGCTCAGCATGACGGCCGCTGGCGTCTCTATCATGACGCCAACATGGATATCCGGGTCATAAGGTATCTTTTCCGATTTTAATTCCTTCTTTGCCTCTTCTACCATACGCTTCGCCTGGCGGACTTCCTCCAAAGAAGAAACCATCGGAAACATCACGGAAACATTCCCATAAGCGGAAGCTCTCAGGATCGCCCTGAGCTGCGATTTAAAGATCTCCGGGTTCTCTAAAGACACCCGGATCCCCCGCAGCCCCATTGCCGCATTCTTCTCCTCACCGATTTCTACGGATTTGGCCCGTTTATCGCCGCCCAGATCCGCGGTGCGGATGATGACGGGGTTCATGCCCATAGACTCCGCCGCGAGCTTGTAGGTCTGGAACTGCTGTTCTTCCATGGGAAGCTTCTCGCCATTTTCCATATAGAGGAATTCGCTCCGAAACAGCCCGATCCCCCCGGCGTCGCTGCGGATGACCTGTTCAATATCCTCACGGCTTGCGATATTCGCATATACGTCGATCCTCTGGCCGCTCTGGGTGATGTTTTCTTTCCCCTTCAGACGTTCCAGGTTTTTCGCGTAAACCTGGTTGGCATCCTGCCTTTTCTTCATCTGCATCAGCAGGGAGTATTCCGGCTCAATATAAATCCTGCCCTCGTAGCCGTCAATAATGATCAGCTTCCCCTCGTATTCCCTTTTCAAAGCATCCCCGATCCCAATGACCGAAGGAATGCCTTTCGTGCGGGCGATCACGGATGTATGCGAATTGATCGTCCCATACCGGGTCACAAACCCAAGGATCTTGGACTTGTCCAGTTGGACGACTTCGCTTGGGTACAATTCATCCGCAGCCAGCACAAACGGCTCGTCCATAAATAAAAAATCCCGCCAGCTTCTTGACAAGATCCGTATCAGGCGGATGGATATATCCCGGATATCTGCCTCGTGCCCTTTATCTTCACCCGTCTTCAGGTAGTTCTCCGCCGCATGCCGGACCGCGTACTCAGCATTCATCTTTTGCTCCACGATGATCTGGTTCATGGCGTCAAACAGTTCCGGGCGGTCCGCCAGCTCCTGCTGCATCTCAAAAATGGAAGCATTGGCCTCCCCGATTTCCTTCGCTGAGATCTCATACAGCTCCTGCAGCTCGAAATGCATCCTTTCCCTGGCTTTTTGCAGGCGTGAAACCTCTTTTTCCACGTCCTTGACGAAAATTTGACGTTCTTCTTTGATTTCCCTTTTATAAAAAGACAGCTTGCCGATCGCGATCCCTTCCGATACTTTTTTCCCTGTTAAAGTAATCATTGATTTTCCCTTCCGTAAACGATAATTTGCCCGCCCGCTCCGCAAACGGCTGTCCGCGTAACATCCGCAGGCGCATTCCAGGAACCTGCCCCGCAAATTTGGGACCCGCCCACTCCTGGACCAGCATGGATCTTCGGGAAACAGGAAAGATTCCCCGAAGCGTGAAAGATCGTACTTATACGTTACACTCTCATAAATTTTTTGTCAAGTTATTGACTTTTAATTATTCTTATGATAACTTAATAAACGTTGTTTGAGCATCTCAGACAGACAAAAATTTTATGGAGGGTATCGCAATGAAAGGAAAAGTAAAGTGGTTTAACAACCAAAAAGGGTATGGTTTCATCTCCGATGAGTCCGGCAACGATGTGTTTGTACACTACACTGGGCTGAACATGGATGGGTTTAAGACATTGGAGGAGGGCCAGGAAGTCGAGTACGATGTGACGGAAGGCGCCAAAGGCCCCCAGGCTGTGAACGTAACCAAATTATAAGTGAAAATGTTTTCCTAAAATCGGATTGTCACTTCAAATTAAAAGATACCTTTTATATATAAACAGGCCAGACTGCAAGTATAGTTTCTTGATAAAAAAGTTTAAGATCCACAGTATTGACAACAGATTTAGATATTTAAGATCTTTTGACATGATGAGGCGGCACAACACAAAAGAAAACAGAGAAAAGCCCCGCAGGAATCGATGTTTTGACAACGATCGCCCCTGCGGGGCTTTTTTTGTCCACAGCCTCAAAGATGTGGCAAAGGCCGCCTGTCTATTGAGCCGTCAGGTACGCCTCGTCAACGCCATATACGTCAAATCCTGTCGCTTTTAGGATGGTAACCGCTTTCTCCGGGTCATCGCTTTTTAAGACCGCAGCCGCATCATGCCCATTCGCAAAAGCATACATGTACTCGATATTGATGCTTCCTGCTACCAACCCATGCAGCGCCTTGCTCAGCGACCCCGGCGCATGCGGGACCCGCAAGGCCACCACGTCTGTCAGCATAGCCGTGAACCCCGCTGTTTTCAAAGCTGCTTTTCCCTTTTCCGGGTCTGAGACAACCATGCGCAGCATCCCATAGTCGGTATTGTCCGCGAGGGAAAGTGCAACGATATTTACTTTTTCGTCCGCCAGCACCCTCAGCACATCGTCCATCTGTCCTTCTTTATTTTCCACAAATACGGATAACTGTTGAATCATGTTTTCCATGTCCGCTCCTCCTACAGATTTCTGTTGTCAATGACACGTTTTGCTTTTCCTTCGCTTCGCGCGATGGTTTTCGGCTCCACCAACTGTACTTTCACGGAAATCCCCAGCGCCTGCTTAAGGACAGCGCCCACCTGGCTGCGCAGAGCCTCCAGCTTCCGGATTTCATCCGAGAAATACTTCTCATCCACTTCCACCTGCACCGTGAGGACATCCATATTGTTCTCGCGGTCTACGATCAGCAGATAATTCGGCGTGACCTCTGCCCCAATGGAAAGAAGCGCCGTCTCCACCTGTGTCGGGAATACGTTGACGCCGCGGATGACCTTCATATCATCCACACGTCCGACAAATTTGCTGATCCTCGGCAGTGTCCGCCCGCATTTACACTTCTCGTAGCGGATGCTGGTCAGATCTTTCGTCTGGTAACGGATGAGCGGCATTCCCTCCTTTGTAAGGGTTGTAAAGACCAGCTCGCCGACCTCGCCCGGCGCCACCGGCTCATGGGTCCGCGGATCCAGGATTTCCGGGTAGAAAAAGTCTTCGTATACGTGAAGCCCTTCATGGTGGATACAGTCCACCGCTACGCCCGGGCCGGTAATCTCACAAAGCCCGTATATGTCAAAGGTATTGATATTCAAGGTGTCCTCGATCTTGTGGCGCATTTCCTCTGTCCATGGCTCCGCGCCATTGATGCTGGCCTTTAGCTTCAGGCGTTCCACAATCCCGGCTTCCGCCGCCGCTTCCGCCAGATACATCGCGTAAGACGGCGTGCAGCCAAACGCCGTCGCGCCGAAATCCTCCATGCACATCAATTGCCGCTTTGTATTCCCGGCCGACATCGGGATCGCCATCGCGCCCAGCGCCTGTGCGCCAAAATCAAGGCCAAGCCCTCCGGTAAATAAGCCGTAGCCGTAACAGACATGGATCCGGTCTGCGGAAGTCAGGCCCGCCATGACAAGCCCTCTTGCTACGCATTCGCCCCAGGTTTTGACGTCATTTTCCGTATAGGAGACGAGCGTCAGCTTCCCGGTCGTCCCAGACGTCCCCTGCACACGGGAAATCTGCTCCGGTGGAACCGCCAGCATCCCGAACGGGTAATGGTCCCTCAGGTCCTCCTTCGTCGTAAACGGAAGCTTCCCGATATCGTCAATGCTTTTGATATCCTCCGGCTTCAATCCCATCTCATCAAATTTTTCCCGGTAAAAGGGGGAATGCTCATATACATTCCTGACCTGTTTTACCAGACGCTCGCTCTGGAGTGCGTGCATCTCGTCCCGGCCCATGCACTCGATCCGCTCATCTCTGTACTTCTCCTTCCAGTCTGCTAATTTCACTTTCGCCATTACTCTTCTCCTATCCTTTTTGCTTTACGATGATACCAGGGCATATCCGACCTCAAACGCCTGTTTGTTGATCTGCGTCGTCTTTGCCGGCACGGTCTTTTCGATCACCTCATGCCACTGCTCCTTTGAAAAATCCATATGCTGCGCTGCGATCCCCAGGACGATCAGGTTGAACACTTTCGGATTCCCCAGTTTTTTCGCCTCCTCTGTTGCATTGACCGTATAAACTTTATGGCTCTTTGCCAGGGTTTCGACGATGTTTTCCGGATAGCTGGCCGCCCCGATCACAACCGGCATCGGGTCGATCCGCCAGTCATTGATGACCAGTGCGCCGTCCTTTTTCAAAAAATGCGCGTACCGCAGCGCTTCCAGGCGTTCAAACGCGATAAGGACGTCCGTCTGCCCTTCCTCGGCGATCGGCTCAGCAACTTTCTGCCCATAACGCACGAAAGTCACCACGCTCCCGCCCCGCTGCGCCATGCCATGCACTTCGGAAACCTTCACATCGTACCCCCCAAGGATCGCAAGGTTCCCCAGGATCCTGCTTGTAAGGAGCGTCCCTTGCCCGCCGACCCCGACGATCATAATGCTTCTGGTATCCATTATCCTTCAACCTCCTTTCCTTTCTCGATCGCACCGAACTTGCAAAGGCTCCCGCAAAGGCCGCAGCCCGTACACATCGTATCGTCAATGTGTACCGTCCCGTCCGCCTGCTTTGTCATCGCAGGGCATCCGGGTTTTAAGCACATGCCGCACTTTTTACATTGATCCGGACGCACCATGAACAAAGGCTTCTTCGCCTTGCTCAAAAGCACGCAGGGCGTCTTGGTGATAATGACAGATACCTCGTCCTTTTCCGATTCCTCCCGGATGGCCTGCTCTAAAAGCTTTAAGTCAAACGCATTGACCTCCACAACATTTTTCACGCCCATCGCCTGGCAGAGCGCCCGAAGGTCAATGGCATAAGCCGGGTCGCCCTGCAGGGTTTTCCCGGTCGCCGCGTGATCCTGATGGCCCGTCATGCCCGTCGTCGAGTTGTCCAGGATCAAAACGGTGCCAGACGCATGGTTGTAGACCATATTCATCAAAGAATTGACCCCGGTATGTAAAAACGTGGAATCCCCGATGCAGGCCACCCAATTTTTAATGTATGCCTTGCCTTTCGCCTTTTCCATCCCGTGGAGCGTGGAGATGCTGGAACCCATGCACATACAGGTGTCTACCACCGAAAGCGGCGGGACCGCCCCAAGCGTATAGCATCCGATATCCCCCGCCACATGCATGCCCATCTTTTTTAAAACATAATATACACTCCTGTGCGGACAGCCCGGACAGAGGATGGGCGGCCGTCCCGGCGCCTGCGCCGGCACGGGAAGCTCCAGCCTTTCCCCTCCGATGGCTTCCCGCAGCATATTGGCGCTGTACTCTCCCTGTACCGTCAGGATGTCCTTCCCGGCTGCCTGGATCCCCCACGACTTCACCTGCTCCTCGATCACGGGGTCGAGTTCCTCCACGATATAAAGCCTTTCGACCTTCGCCGCAAACGCCTCGATCAGCTTCCTTGGGAGAGGGTTTACCATCCCCAGCTTCAGGATGGAAGCCTGCGGCAGCGCCTCCTTGACATACTGGTAGGGGATCCCGCTTGTGATCACGCCGATCCGGGTATCATTCATCTCTACGCGGTTCAGTGAAAGCGTGTTTGCCGCCTCGGCAAGCTCCAGGTTCCTTTTTTCAATCTCGACATGCCTGCATTTCGCGTTCCCCGGCATCAGGACGTTTTTACGGATATCCTTGACATACGCCTTATCCGGGACTTCCACCCGTCCGTCCAGCTCTACCAGCCCCTGGGAATGCGCCAGCCTCGTCGTCGTCCGGTAAACAACCGGGCGGTCAAACTGCTCGCTGAGCGCAAACGCTTCCTTGATATAGTCTTTCGCCTCCGCGCTGTCGGACGGCTCGATCACCGGGAGCTTAGCGGCCCTCGCAACCATGCGGGTATCCTGCTCGTTCTGGGAGCTGTAAAGCCCCGGATCATCCGCGACCACGATCACCAGGCCGCCGCCCACCCCCATGTAGGAAACCGAGTAGGCCGGATCCGCGGCCACATTGAAGCCCACATGCTTCATGCACGCCATCGCCCTCGCCCCGGCGAGGGAAGCGCCTACCGCAACCTCCGTCGCCACTTTTTCATTCGGGGACCACTCACAGTATAAATCCTTTCTATATTGAACCAGATATTCGCTGATTTCCGTGCTGGGCGTGCCGGGGTACGCCGCCGACACCTTGACGCCCGCCTCATATGCGCCTCTGGCAATGGCTTCATTGCCAAGCATCATCACTCGTTTTGATTCTCCCATCTGTACGATCCATCCTTTCGCAGCCATGCGGCTTGATTGTGTAACCTGCCGAAGTAAACGCCCAAAAAGCTTTTGACCCCGGTATTTTTCTAGTATACCATAGGAATCCGTCCATTGAAAGCATTATTGGGAAACAACTACGCCGGGGGACGCCCCGCGCCGTCAGCCGCTGCTGTTAAGCGGATTTTTCTTTCCGGGCAGTATCCGGTTATTATACAAAAACATCATCACCGCCATCGCGCAGATAATCAAATACCCCAGCCAGCTAAAGGCGTCCGGGACCTGCCCGAACACAAGGAACCCCAGCCCCGCCGCAAAAATAATCTGGGAATAATCATAGACGGAGATCTCCTTCGCTGGTGCGTAAAAATAAGCCGCCGTAATAGAAAACTGCCCTCCTGCCGCAGAGCATCCCGCCAGGAGAAGGCTTGCAAGCTGCCGCCCGCTCATCGGGTGGTAATCGAAAACAAGCCACGGTAAAGTCACCAGGCAGGAAAACGCCGAAAAGAAAAACACCACGAACGGGCCTTTCACCCCAAGCTCCCCAAGCTTACGCACCATCGTGTAGGCCGCCCCGGCGCACATGCCGCCCATCAGCCCTGCCAGGGACGGTATCAGGTCCAGGTTGGAAAAAGTCGGTTTCACTACAAACATACTCCCCACAAAAGCCCCCGCGATAAACAACGCCTGCTGCCACGCCAGTTTTTCCCCCAAAACCAGGAAGCTGAACACAACCGCGAAAAAAGGGGACATCTTGTTCAGCATGGAAGCGTCCGCCAGCACGAGATGGTCGATCGCATAAAAATTACCCAGGATCCCCACCGTGCCAAATACCGAGCGCAAAAGCAGATAGGGCAGGCACTCCTTTTCCAGGCGCAGTGTTTTCCGTTCCTTATAAAGAAGCGCCGCTGCAAAGATCGCCGCCACAAAATTCCGGAAAAAACTTTTCTGGATGGACGGCAGATCCCCCGACAAACGCACAAACAGATTCATCAAAGCAAAACAAAACGCCGACAAAACGATACAGGCGATTCCCTTGTGCTGCTGTTTCATTTCCAAAGGTCCCCTCTTTCTTCCATATATATCCTGTCTTCCCCATTCCCCGTGTGCAGCGCGCCCACTGGCTGGCATACTTATGTGTTATTGCGCGGCGGTTTCCAAGTCAAACAAAGACAATTGGTTTGTCTCCGGCAGGCCGTCAAGCAGGCCCAGCTCCGTCATCTTATCCACGATCGTCTTGCTGGCTTTCGTCCGCTGCCGGAAATCATCCCTTGAAAGATACGGCCCGTCCTTCGCCGCCTCTGCCATGCCATCCGCCGCCTTTTCCCCCATGCCGTCAATACTGGTAAAGGGCGGCAGAAGCTTCCCGTCCACGATCAAAAATCTCGTTGCCTGCGACCGGTAAATATCTATGGGCAGGAACCCATACCCTCTCGCATACATTTCCCGGACAATCTGCATATCCTTCAGGGATGCCTGGTCTTTCTGGGTCCGTTCAGCCGAATGGCGGTTGTACGCATCGATAGAACGCTGCAGCGCTTCCTTCCCTTGGCACATGGTTTCATAGGAAAACGCATCCGCGCGGATGCCAAAATAGGCGGCATAGTATGCAAGCGGATAGTGGATCTTACAGTACGCGATCCGGTACGCCATCATGACGTAAGCGGCCGCATGGGCCTTGGGGAACATATACTTGATCTTCCCGCACGACGAGATATACCAGTCCGGCACGCCGTGCGCCTCCATATCCTTCTGGAATTTCGGCCACTCCTTGCAGGTTCCTTTTGCCACGGCGCCTTTACGCACACGTTCCATGATCGTGAAGGACTCCTCGCTGTCCATCCCCTGGCCGATCAGGTAGGTCATGATATCGTCGCGGGTACAGATGGCGGTGGAAATCGTTGCCTTTCCACTCCTGATCAGATCCTGCGCATTGTTCAGCCACACGTCCGTCCCATGGGACAGCCCGGAAATCCGGATCAGATCCGATAAATTTTTCGGCTTCGTGTCACAGACCATCTGGATGACGAAATCTGTCCCAAACTCCGGGATGCCAAGGCATCCGACCGGGCAGCCGCCGATATCCTCCGGCGTGATCCCCAGGGCGGATGTGTCATGGAAAAGGGACATCACCCCCGCGTCATCCAGCGGGATGTCCGTTGCTACAAATTTATGGTCTGTTTCATTATATTCATTTTCCATCGCCGGGGAACTGATATATTCCTCCAGCGCCTTGATCATCGTCGGGTCATCGTGCCCCAGGATATCCAGCTTCAATAGGTTGTGGTCAATGGAATGGTAATCAAAATGGGTTGTGATGATATCGGTGGACATATCATTCGCCGGATGCTGCACGGGTGTAAAGGTATTGATGTCTTCCCCCAGCGGCAGGACAATGATCCCGCCGGGATGCTGCCCGGTACTTCTGCGGATGCCGGTACAACCTTGCAGGATACGCTCGATCTCGCATTTGCGCTTGCCTTGCCCGCGTTCCTCATAGTAATTTTTTACATACCCATACGCCGTCTTGTCGGCAAGCGTCCCGATCGTCCCGGCGCGGTACGTCTGGCCTGCCCCAAAGATGACCTCCGTATATTTATGTGCGCTGCTCTGGTAATCCCCTGAAAAATTCAGGTCAATATCCGGCTCTTTATTTCCCTCGAAGCCAAGGAACGTCTCAAACGGGATATCAAACCCGTCTTTTACTAAAGGTTCCCCGCATTCCGGGCAGATTTTGTCCGGCATATCCCAGCCGCAGCCACCCGCATACGAACGGACTTCCTCCGAGACAAAATCGCTGTAGTGGCAGTTTTTGCAGTAATAATGCGGGCTCAACGGATTGACTTCCGTGATGCCTGCCATCGTCGCCACAAAGGACGAGCCGACCGATCCCCGCGAACCGACCAGATAACCATCCTCAACCGATTTCCACACCAGTTTCTGGGCGATGATATACATGACCGCAAACCCGTTGGAAATAATCGAATTCAATTCCCGCTCCAGCCGTTCCGTCACGATCTCCGGCAGATCTTTCCCGTACATCTCATGGGCTTTGCGGTAACAGATTTCCCGGAGCTTCTGGTCGGAATCGGGAATCACCGGCGGGCATTTGTCCGGGCGCACCGGGGAAATACGCTCTACCATATCCGCGATCCGGTTGGGGTTTTCCACAACAATCTCGTAAGCCTTCTCCGTGCCAAGGTACGCAAACTCACGAAGCATCTCCTCTGTCGTATGCAGGAAAAGCGGCGCCTGCTGGTCCGCATCCTGAAATCCTTTCCCTGCCATGATAATCCTGCGGTACACCTCATCCTCCGGATCCAAAAAATGGACATCGCAGGCCGCCACGACCGGTTTGCCAAGCCGCTCTCCCAAAGCAACGATCTGACGGTTCATCTCCCGCAGGTCTTCCTCGCTTTCCACCTTGCTGATGTGGCTGTTCTCGATCATAAACCGGTTGTTCCCCAGCGGCTGGATTTCCAGGTAGTCATAAAACCCGGCGATCTTCGCGATCTGTTCCTCCGGCTTGTCATCCAAAAGCGCCCGGTACAGTTCCCCGGCTTCACAGGCGCTCCCGACAATTAAGCCTTCCCGGTATTTCGACAATTCACTTTTCGGGATCCGCGGGCGCTTCGCGTAGTAATCCAGATGGGATTTGGAAACCAGCGTATACAGGTTCGTCCGCCCGACCTGGTTTTTTGCCAGGATGATCACATGGTAGGTGGGCAGCTTCTTCACGATATCCACGCCCTTCGCACCCAGTTGGTTCAAGGCTGCCAGATCGTGGATCCCGCGTTTTTCAAGCATCGCGGCAAACTTCACGAATATTTCCGCCGTTGCCCCGGCGTCATCCACGGCGCGGTGATGGTTTTCCAAAGGAATGTGCAAGGCATTCGCCACTACATTCAATTTGTACTTTGACAAAGTCGGCAGCAGGATCCGCGCCATCATCAGCGTGTCTACGGAAGTAAATGCCTTTTCGATCCCCTGGTACCTGCAGTTCTGCTCAATGAACCCTACGTCAAAGCCCGCATTGTGCGCGGCCAGGACCGCATCCCCTACAAACTCCAGGAACTGTGGGAGCGCTGTCCCGATCTCCGGCGCATCCATCACCATTGCGTCCGTGATACCCGTCAGTTGGCTGATCCGGAACGGAATCGGGATCTTTGGGTTGACAAAGCTGCTGAATTTTTCCGTGATCTTTCCATGCTCTATTTTTACAGCGCCAATCTCGATAATTTTATCCTTTATAGGGCTGAACCCCGTCGTTTCCAGGTCAAACACGACAAACGTATCCGAAAAGGTCTGTCCCTTCTCTTTGGCCGCCACATCCCGCAGATCGTCCACCAGATAGCCTTCCACGCCGTAAATCACTTTAAACGGGTCGTCTGCAGGAAGTTTCTGCATAAAATGGTGCGCCTCGGTAAACCCTTGCACAACACCGTGATCTGTAATGGCGATCGCCGGATGCCCCCAGTCATGGGCGCGTTTCAGGATATCCTCCACCTTGGATACCCCATCCATATCACTCATTTTTGTGTGGCAGTGGAGCTCCACGCGCTTACGCGGCGCGGTGTCCTTGCGGATCTCAGTGAAATCCGCTATCCTCCGGATCCCTGTGACAGATCCAACCGTCAGTTCCCCGTCAAATTTATCGATTGTGGTGACGCCCTTTACTTTTACAAACATCCCATCCTGCAGCCGTCCAAGCAGCCCGGCAAGCTGTCCGTTGCGGATAAACATCTTTACCATGATCGTGTCAGTAAAATCTGTGACCGCAAAATTCAGAATGGTTTTTTCATCCCGGATCTCCCGTGTATCGAGACGGATGATCTTCCCACGGAACGTGATCTCCCCCATCTCCCGCGTAACATCCTTGAGTTGGATCGGGGCGTCATTAAAATTCCGCCCATATATGAAATCCGGATCTTTTTCCGCGTCAAAGGCTGTTTTTGAAGGACGTTTCCGGGGTGCGCCGGCGTCTGTACCCTGGCCCCTGTCCTGCCCGGCGGCCCCGCCTTGCAGGATCGCATCCACTTCCTGCCTGAGCTTCCTTCCATGGTCGTTCCGTTTGCTTTCCGCACAATGCCTGAGAAGGACCCTCACCTCTATTTTTTTGCCAAACCGCTCCAGAAAAATACGTTTGAAAAACCGGATGATGTCTTTCCTCCTCCCGTGGACGACAACCGTATCCTCCAGTTCCAGGCATAAAATATCATCCTCCTCAAACCGCCATTTGGCTTTCGCGAGTATATTACGATCGACCATGCTGGTTTCACCCAGCTCCATAAGAAGGCTGTCCCTATATTCCTGCAGCAGGTTCTGCGGGGTATACTGCCCGGATAACTCATAAGCCTCCACCAGTGAAACAGAAAGGCGGTTTCGCCCAAACAATTGTGACTTGACGGCCTTCTCCGCCTCCAGGATGTCCGGTCTTTGGATCAGGTGGGCGCTCCGGATATGCACACGGATAAAATCACGGCGGCTGTTCGTCGCAACCTTTGTCACTTCCACGTCCTGGAACATCATCCGCGTTTTTTCATTCAATTTTAATGTCGGGAACACTTCAAAAAAAGCCTTGCTCATTTTTTGACCTTCTTACCGTTCATATCCACCGAAAACCAGTCGATCCCTCTACTCCCAGTTCAAAAGCTCCTGCCGCAATGCATCCAACAGCTTTTCCTCTTTTACCTTCCGTAGGACCTTCCCTTTTTTTATCAGCAGTCCCTCCGATACACCCCCGGCGATGCCGATATCTGCTTCCCTTGCCTCTCCGGGCCCATTCACTACGCAGCCCATCACCGCCACCTTTAAATCAAGAGGGATATCCGCTGTCATCGCTTCCACTTTGTCCGCCAGCCCAATCAGGTCGATCTGCGTCCGCCCGCAGGTCGGGCAGGACACTACCTCAATCCCGCCTTTGCGCAGCCCCAGTGTGCGCAAGAGCAATTTTGCGGTTTGGACCTCTTTGACTGGATCCCCCGTCAAAGACACCCGGATTGTATCGCCGATCCCCTGGTATAAAAGGATCCCCAGACCTGCCGAGGATTTGATGCTGCCGGAAAACGGCGTCCCGGATTCCGTGATCCCCACATGGAGCGGGTAAGGGCATTTTGGGGCAATCTCTTCATGGGCTTTTATACACATCATCACATCCGAGGATTTCATGCTGACCACCAGGTTCGCGTATCCCATCCTCTCAATCATATGCACCTGGTGAAGCGCGCTCTCCACCAGCCCTTCCGCTGTCACGCCTCCATATTTTTCCACCAGCTCTTTCTCCAGCGAACCGCTGTTCACCCCTACCCGGATGGGAACATGGTGTTCCTTCGCGCAGTCCACCACTGTGCGTACTTTGCCCTCGTCACCGATATTCCCCGGATTGATACGGATTTTATCGGCACCGTTTTCCATTGCCGCAACCGCCAGACGGTAATCAAAATGGATATCCGCCACCAAAGGAATATGGATTTCCTTCCTGATCTCCGCCAACGCTTTTGCAGCCTCCATCGTCGGGACCGCGCATCGGATGATCTCACAGCCCGCCTTTTCCAGCGCATGGATCTGAGCGATGGTCGATGGTATATCCTCCGTCTTTGTGTTTGTCATAGACTGGATGGCAATCGGATTGCCGCCCCCTATTTTGACCTTGCCGATCTGGATCTCTTTCGTTTGTTGTCTGTACATGGTTTTTCCTCCTGCGCTACCAAGACGGCCTGGCGCTTACGGCTGTCCATAAATTCTGCCACGGGCATAAAAGTACCCCTTTCCGATAAGCGTTTCCGCGCCAAAGGAACTGTAAGCTTATCCGTTCCTTCGGTTTTTACCGGAAAGGAGCCATTGCACCAAAACACATTTCCCATTCGCCGTTTAAAACGGCTTCAAAGCAGGCAGCGCTTAAGGAACCGTACATCCATCGCCCGAATGCTTCAAGTTGTCATCTCTATTCGCTGTTTCCCGCGCTTGTACCGCTTTCTTCGTATTCGGCGCCGGTCTCTCCGCCTGAACTTTCACTGCCGCTGCTGCCGCCCGAACCATCGCCGCCACTGCTGCCGCCCGAACTATCGCTGCCGCTGCTGCCGCCCGAACTATCGCCTGTATTTGAGCCGCTGCCGCCCGAACTATCGCCTGTATTTGAGCCGCTGCCG
>CAZYVA010000024.1:0-9527 GCA_964650695.1 uncultured Dorea sp.
GTCAGATGCGTCCCGCCTTCACTGTTGTAAATATTGTTGCAGAAACCCAGCACGTTCTCATGGAATTCGTTGACATACTGGAAAGCCGCTTCCACTTCGATCCCTTCGGACTGCCCCTTCACGTATACCGGCTCATGGATCGCTTCCTGCTTTTCATTCAGCTCACGGATGAATCCCAGGATTCCTTCCGGCTCGCAAAACGTCATCCTTTCCGGCTTATCCCCGCGCAAATCTTCAAAAATGATCGTGAGCGCCGGGTTGAGGTACGTCGTCTCATGCATCCGGCTCTTGATTTCCTCCGCGCGGAATCTTGTCTTTTCAAAAATCATATCATCCGGCAGGAAATTGATCTTCGTCCCTGTTTTCCTTGTGTTCCCGATCACCGGGAGCAAGCCGTCCTCCAGCTCTATCACCGGCACGCCGCGTTCATAACGGTCATGGTGGATCTTCCCGCCGCGGCTGACCTGGACATCCATATACGCGGAAAGCGCGTTCACCACCGAGGAGCCTACCCCGTGGAGCCCACCGCTTGTCTTGTACACAGTACCGCCAAATTTCCCCCCTGCATGGAGCGTCGTATAGACGATGCGCTCCGCGCTGACCCCTTTCTCATGCAAGTCAACCGGCACGCCGCGCCCGTTGTCCGAGACCGTCGCCGAACCGTCCTTTTCCAGCGTCACCCGGATCTCGCTGCAGAAACCGGCAAGGTGCTCATCCACCGCATTGTCCACGATCTCATAGACCAGATGGTCCAGCCCCTTGGCCGAGACACTTCCGATATACATGCCCGGCCGCCTCCGCACTGCCTCCAGGCCCTCCAGTACCGCAATACTGTCCGCATCGTATGCTGCTTTCCCCGCCATGCCGTATGTATCCTTTCCGAATATTATTTCCAAGCATTTTCAACGCAATCATCTTAGCACAAAATCTGTGGTTTCGCAATTTCATTTTCCATAAGGGGCGCTGCGGTCTGCCGTTGTGAAAGCATCGATAAAAAAGTTCCTTGTGGAAAAAGGGATTCCATGGTATAGTAGAAAAGTCAAAGGCGACGACGCTGCCCCCTTTGGCTTTTTTTATCCCAGGAACGATCCAGAACTGCCGGGGAAAACGGGTTCGTGTCACAATCGTTCCACGAGTATATTTCAGGAGGGAAAGGCATGGCAGATATATATGGAAATCCACTCGTCCACGAGGAATGCGGTTTGTTTGGTATTTATGACCCGGAAGGCGGCTGTGCGCGGACGGCTTATTTTGGGCTGTACGCGCTCCAGCACCGGGGACAGGAGGCATGCGGCATCGCGGCCATCAACCAGCGGGAGCAGTCCTCCTACAAGGATACGGGGTTGGTCAGCGAGGTGTTCCACAAGGATATCCTGGACCGGCTGAACGGGACAATGGCGCTCGGCCATGTGCGCTATGGCACAACCGGGGGCGGCGGGAGGGAGAACGCCCAGCCCCTGACGATCAAATACGTCAAAGGGACGCTGGCGGTCGCCCACAACGGGAACCTGGTGAATTTCAACAAACTGAAAACCACTTTTGAGTACAAGGGGGCTATTTTCCATACATCCAGCGATTCTGAGCTGATCGCGTATGCCATTGCGCAGGAGCGGCTGCACGTGCCGAGCGTGGAAGAGGCGGTATGCCAGGCTGTGAAGCAATTGAAAGGAGCCTTTTCCCTGATCGTCATGTCGCCGCAGAAGCTGGTTGCGTGCAGGGATCCCTGGGGTTTCCGTCCACTGGTGATGGGCCGGCGGGGGCCGGCTGTCCTATTCGCGTCCGAATCCTGCGCACTCGAGAGCATCGGCGCCACGGTGGAGCGCGAGATCGACCCAGGCGAAATCGTGGTTGTGGAAAACGGGGAAGTCCGCTCCATCCGGGAAAACTGCAAGGGCATGTCCCATCTGTGCGTTTTTGAGTATATTTATTTTGCCCGCCCGGACTCTGTGATCGCGGGGCAGTCCGTACACGAGGCGCGGGTGAACGCCGGCCGGCTGCTGGCGGAGAAATCCCCGGTGGAGGCGGATCTTGTGGTTGGGGTGCCGGATTCAGGGCTGAGCGCGGCGAGAGGGTACGCACTGGAAAGCGGGATCCCCCTGGGCGTCGGCTTCATTAAAAACCGGTATGTCGGGCGTACCTTTATCACGCCGGACCAAAAAAGCCGGGAACAGGCGGTGCGCGTGAAATTGGCTGTGTTAAAAAACGAAGTGGCGGGAAAGCGGGTGGTCATGATCGATGATTCCCTTGTCCGGGGGACGACTTGCGGACAGATCGTGGCGCTTCTAAGGGAAGCGGGGGCGGTAAAAATCCATGTGCGCATTTGTGCGCCCCCGTTTATCTCCCCTTGTTATTTTGGCACGGATATCCCCGACAAGGAAAAGCTCGTTGCCTGCCATTACACGATCGAAGAAATCCGGGAGCAGATAGGGGCGGACAGCCTTGAGTTTTTGCCGGTGGAAGACCTTCGCAGGCTTGCGCCGGACGCCTCCTGTGGTTTTTGCGACGGCTGTTTTACCGGGGTATATCCGCTGGATATAGATTCATGACCGCCCCCTGTCCTTAAGGCAGACGGTCCGTTCCCCGTGGATGTCATAGTAAAATACCAGCCCCGAACCGCGGACGTCGCACACCCGGATGACGTCCGCCATTTTATCATCCGTCTGCCAAAAATCCAAAAGCCGGTTTTCGTACCCAAGAAGTATTTCCGGGCGGAAGATTTTTGTCTTTTCATTGTCAAAAAGGGCCGTGTAGATAATGTCTGCTTCTACTAGATCCTGGAAAAAATGGCTTCCATATGAAAGCTCTGGCATATAGCCCGCCTTGCTTTCCGCCATTTCACAGATAACGGCAAATTCGCTGATGTCAGCAAACGTAGTCGGCACGCCAAGCTCCGGGGAGGACGTCCCGATCCGCCCCGGCGCCATGAGCATCATGCGGAGATCCTGCCCCCTGAGCTCCCAGTTGATCGCATGGATGGCGGAAGCTGCTTGGTATTTGTCATTGTAATCCATCTCGTAATACTTGACCGCGTCAATAAAAACAACGATATCCAGAGGGATTTTGGATGGAAGCCCCATGGATGCGCCGGTGCATTCAAACAGGACGTCCGTTTCCCGGTAATCCTTCGGCAAAGAGACGTCCGCCGTGCTGCTCGCCACCTGGAGAGGCCGGCATTGGAGAAGGTTTACCAGAAATTCACCGTCCGGCGCAATATTGATGGTGTATTCGATATCAACAGGATACTGGTATTCATTTTGGATTTCCGACAGGATCCCTTTCATGGTTTCCATGAGCCTTTCGTTGCGGACGAGCCCCTCGCAGGAGACGAAAAGGCACTGCCGGTTTTGCCCCCGCTCACGGAACATGGTTTCCGTGTCGTAGTCGTGCTCAAAAAGCAGGCGTGAGAGGAAGGGCGGGATTTGATCTTTCACTTTCCCGGCTTCCCAGTGTTCCACTTCTTTTGTCTGCATATGGAGGACGTCTGCCCGGCGCTGGGAATAACGGTGTTTTTCCCTGGAGGTGCGGCTGGATGTAAGCCGGGGCTGATCCATGCTGACAAGCCGTGGGTAAGACCCCTGCGTCCGGTCTACCGCGCCGGTTCCAAGCCCCATCACCAGCCGGAGCATACCCGCTTTCTGGTCAATGGATTCCAAAAATTTGTAGGGGCTGTAGGAATAGCCAACCCCTGCCGCGCATGGCATGAAAAAATCCCCGTAAAACGAGCCGGACACCCGCTGCACAAGAAGAGCCATCTGTTCGTCCCTCTGGTCCAGCCCGCGTCGCAGCCGGTAATCAAGCGCCGACTGGCTCATTGTGCTGGCGTATACGATCCGGCACGCCTGCTCAAAATCCTCAAGGCGTTCCTCCGGCGTCCCTGTATTTGCGCAAAAGACCGATTCATATTTCCCGGCAAACGCATTCCCGAAGCCGTCTTCCAGGATGCTGCTGGAACGGACAATCACAGGGTTCGAGCCGTAGTAATCCAAAAGCCGCCGGAAGCTCTCTTTTTCATTTCCAGAAAAGTGTCCTTCCATGATTTTTCCCGCGAACTGCTCCGCATAGGCAAAATAGCCCTCTTTTGTCCGCTGCCGGATCCGCAGATCCCAAAAATCATTGTAAACGATATACGAATAAAAAACGTCCGAACCGATATAAAAAGAATCATGGGGCTCCAGGTATTCAAAGATATCCGGCCGCCGGTTTTCAATGATTTTCCTTGCCAGGAGCATCCCGCACGCTTTGCCGCCGATCAGGCCGGTCCCGATCAGGCGGCTTTGGATATCAAAATAATCCTCCGGCTTGAAATTTTCTTTGATCATCCTGCGCATCTTTGTATCCCGGCTCATCATGATGTTGCAGATGCGGCTGCAGTTTTCCGTCACATCCATGCCCTGGGCGTGCATCTGCATGGTTGTGGCAAAGAACCGGTCCCAACTATCCATATTCTGATCCTGCTCCGGAAGGCTCTGGCGGTTGACCGCCTGGTAGAAGCGGCTGAGTGAAACCCCGTCCTTCAATGGCTGGAAGGCTCCCGTTTCCGGGTCATGCTTATGCGGCATGAACATCGTTTCCGAATAACGGTTCCATACCTTCAGCGGACGCACGTAAGAATGCCCCTTTTCCGCGTATACGTCCAGGAACAACTGCGTGGTATCCCGTATTTTCGCAATAGCTTCAAAGGAATGCTTTCCCCGGATGACCGGGAAAAAAGCAACCGTATCCAAGGAGAACAAAAACGGGCAGGTCAGCTTGAAAAAATTCCCCATCATCAGATCCGTAGACCAGGCCGTCTGCAGATCGGAGAGGCAGTCAAAGACGTAAAAGGCATCCTTCCCCTCTTTTTCGATCAGGTTGTGGATCTGCACGGTAAAGGTTTCAAAACGGTGGGAAAGGGGGACGTGCGCGATGCGAAGCCCCGGCTGGGCCTCCAGAAGCGGCGGGTGGTCCGCAAACCGGATGTAGATCAGATTCCGTTTGTCGCGGATGGCCTGTTTTGCATAAGGCTCCATAAACGCGGAGAAATCCTCCAGCCTTGTCACCTGCCAGACCACATTGTCCCCAAGCCGTATATAATCGAAAGCCGTATCCATTTCGGGGATCCCCGATAAAATTTTCTCAAATGCAGCCATAGTTTCGCTCCTTTCCAGCAAAAATCAGTTCCCTATGCGAACAAAGGGCATTCTCCGGCCAAAGCCAAAAGAACGCCCTTGTTCATAACAGTATAAGTACCTTTACAGCTACTTTTATTTTACATGACTTTGTGGGATACGTCAATCCGGATTCTTGCCAAAAAACAGCCTCCAGTTACCATTCAACGCCCTCCCCCCTGCAAGCTTCAGGGCGCCTTCTTTGAAGGCTATATGCCGCTATAATTGACATTTCCAAAACAACTGGCTATAATAAAAACGGTTATGGGGGATCCTGTAAAAAATAAAACCCCTCAAAAAATACATTTATAGTAAACGGTAATCATGTTTGCTCTTTGGGCGCTTGGGCTATACCCATTCACGTATTGATTTGCCAGCATTATCGAGGGTATATGCCCGCTCACGCCAGGATATATCGGCCATCTATTGCGTGGGCGGGCATAACTGGATCGGACGAAGCGCCGGCACATGTGGCAAGTGTCCAAGGTGCAATCCATTATGCCTTTTGCTATAGGAAAGGTTGGGACGAAAATGGATCAAGGAAGAGTTGCAAGGGTACTGGAATCGATGGAGGCGCATGGCATCCCGCAGATGATCATTTCTGATTCCGTGGCGATTTTTTATCTGACGGGGAAATGGATCATTCCGGGAGAGCGGCTGCTGGCATTGTACCTGAATGTGAATGGGAACCATAAGATGGTCATCAACGAGCTGTTCCCACAGGAGAAGGATTTAGGCGTAGAGCTTGTATGGTACAATGATATCCAGGACGGCGTGGAGATCCTGAGCCGGTTTGTAGAAAAAGATAAGGTGATGGGCATAGACAAGGCATGGCCGGCAAGGTTTTTGATCCGCCTGCAGGAGCTGGGCGGCGGAAGCAAATTTGTCAATGGATCCCCGATCGTAGATTATATCCGTATGGTAAAGGACGAGAAGGAAAAGGAACTCATGCGGGAGTCCTCCAGGCTCAATGACCTCGCGATGGATAAGCTGATCCCATGGGTGGCAAAGGGGCTGACAGAGCGGGAACTGAACCAAAAGATCCGTGAGATATACAAGGAGCTTGGCTGCGAGGATGTTTCCTTTGACCCGATCACCGCATATGCAAAAGGCGCGGCGGACCCGCATCATGTAACGGATGATTCCAAAGGGAAACGCGGCGACTGCGTCATCCTCGACATCGGCGCTTTCAAGGATAACTACGCTTCCGATATGACCAGGACCGTATTTATCGGCGAAGTGTCCGACCGTGCAAAAGAAATCTATGATATCGTGGTAGAGGCAAACAGGCGCGGCATTGCGGCGGCAAAACCAGGCAACCGGATGTGCGATGTTGACCTTGCGGCAAGGAATTACATTGAAGAAAAGGGTTATGGGAAATATTTTACCCACAGGACCGGGCATTCCATCGGCCTGGAGGATCATGAATTCGGCGATGTTTCTTCTGTAAACGAGGATATCATCAAGGTTGGGCAGTGCTTCTCGGTCGAGCCTGGCATTTATCTGGCGGACGAGGGGATCGGCGTCCGTATCGAAGACCTGGTGATCATCACAGAGGACGGCTGCGAAGTATTGAACCATTACACGAAAGACTTGATCGTAGTGCCGGAAGAATAAAAGACAGCCGGCATAAAAAGAAAGGGCCCCGATATCCCCACTATTTGAAAAGGCGTTCCAGTTTTCCCTGGAACGCCTTTTCCTTCTTATCCTTCCACCGGACCGGCCAATGCCTTCCCTTCCTCTGCATCCGCCAAAGCTTCTTCCTCATCCGGTAAGTCGTCCGCGCCAGGCAGGTTTTCATCCTCGTCCAGCAGGAGTACCTCTTCGGCGTCCAGCCTTTCTTCCGGTTCTATATCCTCTCCCTCGTGATCACTCCCATAATCACCTTCATAATCCTCATCGTCCCCGTAATCTTCCTCCATATCAACCTCTTCCTCTAAGGAAAAGCCGGAATCCACCTTGATATTGCGGTATCTGGGCATTCCTGTGCCAGCGGGGATATGTTTCCCGATGATGACATTTTCCTTCAAGCCTACCAATGGATCGATTTTCCCTTTGATGGCCGCTTCTGTCAGCACTTTCGTTGTCTCCTGGAACGATGCCGCGGACAGGAACGAATTGGTCGCCAGCGATGCTTTTGTGATACCGAGCATGATCTGTTCCCCGGTCGCAGGCTGCTTGCCCTCTGCCTCCAGCTTTGCGTTGGTATCTTCAAATTCAAGGCGGTCAACATTGGTCCCCGGCAGGAAGTCCGTGTCACCGGCATCGTCCACCCGGATTTTTTTCAGCATCTGGCGCACGATGACTTCAATGTGCTTATCGTTGATATCCACACCTTGCAGCCGGTATACGCGCTGCACCTCCTGGAGCATATAATCCTGGACGGCCCGGATGCCCTTGATCTTTAGTATGTCGTGCGGGTTCACGCTGCCCTCGGTCAGTTCATCGCCGGCCTCCAGCTCCTCGCCATCCTCCACCTTGATCCTGGAACCGTAAGGGATCAGATAAGCCTTGGATTCGCCCGTTTTTTCATTCGTGACAACCACTTCGCGCCGCTTTTTCGTATCATTCAGCGTTGCCGTCCCGGCAAACTCCGTGATGATCGCAAGTCCTTTCGGCTTGCGCGCCTCAAAAAGCTCCTCCACACGCGGAAGGCCCTGCGTGATGTCGTCACCCGCAACGCCGCCGGTATGGAAGGTACGCATCGTAAGCTGCGTCCCCGGCTCACCAATCGACTGCGCCGCGATAATGCCAACCGCCTCGCCTACCTGGACCGGCTCGCCGGTCGCCATATTCGCCCCATAGCATTTCGCGCAAATGCCCTTTTGGGAGCGGCAGGTTAAAATCGTCCGGATCTTCACCCTCTTTAAAGGCGCGCCGTTTTCATCCACACCGTTTTTCAGGATCAATTCCGCCCGCTTCGGCGTAATCATATGGTTTTTGCCTACCAGGACGTTCCCATCCTTATCTACGATATCTTCGCACAGGTAACGCCCGGTGATCCGTTCTTTCAGGCTTTCAATCTCTTCATTCCCATCCATGAACGCTTTCACGTACATCCCTGGAATTTCTTCCTCTTCAGGAGAACAATCCACTTCATGGATGATCAGCTCCTGCGAGACGTCAACCAGCCGCCTGGTCAGGTATCCGGAGTCCGCTGTACGAAGCGCCGTATCCGACAATCCTTTCCTCGCTCCATGCGCGGACATAAAGTATTCCAGCACGTCCAGCCCTTCACGGAAATTTGAACGGATCGGCAGCTCGATGGTACGCCCTGTCGTATCCGCCATCAGCCCACGCATCCCCGCGAGCTGCTTGATCTGCTTGTCGGAGCCACGGGCGCCGGAATCCGCCATCATAAAGATGTTGTTATATTTATCCAGCCCGGAAAGCAAAGCCTCGGTCAAAGCCTCATCCGTCGCTTTCCATGTCTCGACAACCTCTTTATACCGCTCATCTTCCGTCAGCATTCCACGTTTAAAGTTTTTCGTAATTTTATCCACCGTATCCTGCGCCTGCTGGATCAACTGCGGCTTTTCGGGCGGCACGGTCATATCGGAAATGGACACGGTCATTGCCGCCTTTGTGGAATATTTATAGCCAATCGCCTTGACCGCGTCCAGCACTTCCGCGGTGGCTGTCGATCCATGGGTATTGATGACCTTCTCTAAAATCTGTTTCAACTGCTTCTTCCCTACATGGAAATCAACTTCCAAGAGCAGCTCATTGTCCGGATCTTCCCGATCGACAAACCCAAGATCCTGCGGGATGATCTCATTGAACAAAAACCTTCCCAGCGTGGATTCTATAATCTTGCTTTTCACCGTGCCGTCCGGGTGTTTCTTGCTGACGCGCACCTGGATCCGTGCGTGTAACGTGATCGCGCCATTCTCATAAGCAAGGATCGCTTCATTGACATCTTTAAACGATTTCCCCTCGCCCTTGACGCCTTCCCGCTCCTGCGTCAGATAGTAGATCCCCAGCACCATATCCTGTGACGGGACCGCGACAGGGCCGCCATCGGAAGGCTTCAGCAGGTTATTTGGCGAAAGCAAAAGGAAACGGCATTCCGCCTGCGCCTCTACGGAAAGCGGCAGATGCACCGCCATCTGGTCCCCGTCAAAATCCGCGTTGTAAGCGGTGCATACCAGCGGATGCAGCTTAATGGCTTTCCCCTCTACAAGGATCGGCTCAAACGCCTGGATCCCCAGCCTGTGCAGCGTAGGGGCGCGGTTGAGCATCACCGGGTGTTCCTTGATGACCTTTTCCAAAACATCCCATACCTCCGGCTGCAGCCTTTCTACCATCTTCTTCGCGTTTTTAATATTGTGCGCCGTCTCATTCTGTACAAGCTCCTTCATGACGAACGGCTTGAACAGC
>CAZYVA010000024.1:9537-21206 GCA_964650695.1 uncultured Dorea sp.
ACAATAACGGAACGCCCGGAATAATCCACACGTTTCCCCAGCAGATTCTGGCGGAATCTGCCGGACTTCCCCTTCAGCATATCGGAAAGCGACTTGAGCGCACGGTTCCCCGGCCCTGTCACCGGCCGTCCGCGCCGGCCGTTATCGATCAGCGCGTCAACCGCTTCCTGGAGCATCCGCTTTTCATTCCGGACAATGATATCCGGCGCCCCCAGCTCCAAAAGCCTCTTCAACCGGTTGTTGCGGTTGATGATCCGGCGGTAGAGGTCATTCAGGTCGGACGTCGCGAAACGCCCGCCATCCAACTGTACCATGGGGCGCAGATCCGGCGGGATGACCGGGATATTGGTCAGGATCATCCATTCCGGCCGGTTCCCGGATTCACGGAATGCCTCGACGACCTCCAGACGCTTGACGATCCTCGCGCGTTTCTGCCCGGAAGCGCCAACAAGCCCTTCGGACAATTCCGCGTATTCCTTCTCCAGGTCAATCGCCTTTAACAGTTCCTGTATCGCCTCCGCCCCCATGCCGACACGGAACGCGCCGCCCCATTGTTCCCTGGCCTCCTGATATTCCTGTTCGGAAAGCACCTGTTTATACTGCAGGTCCGTCCCTCCCTGGTCCAGCACGATATAAGCGGCAAAATACAGCACTTTTTCAAGGGTGCGCGGGGATAAATCCAAAATCAGCCCCATACGGCTGGGGATCCCCTTAAAATACCAGATATGGGATACCGGCGCCGCCAGCGCAATGTGCCCCATACGCTCCCGCCGCACGCTGGCCTTCGTCACCTCAACCCCGCAGCGGTCGCATACAACACCTTTATAGCGGATTTTTTTATATTTTCCGCAATGGCATTCCCAGTCTTTGCTCGGCCCGAAAATCTTCTCGCAAAACAGGCCGTCCCTCTCCGGCTTCAACGTTCTATAATTAATCGTCTCCGGCTTCGTCACCTCGCCTTTGGACCACTCCAAAATCTTTTCCGGCGACGCCAGCCCGATCCTGATCGCATCAAAAGTAATTGGCTGAAACGCTTGTTCTTTATTATTCTCCGGCATACAGGCACCCCTCTCTACTCATCATCTGACTCATCGGACGTCTCATCAAACGTATACGCTTCGTTTTCTTCAAAGGTCAAACCAAAATCATCGTCATCGTCTTCCTCTTCCTCCTCGACATCAACAAGTTCCTCTCCCTGGAATTCCTGCTCGGTATACCCCCGCTTTCCAAAATCATCCTCATCGCGGTATCTCCTGTCGCCTTCCATCAGTGAGCGGAAATCCGTCTCGCCCATATCCACCGTCTCCATGATCTCGACTTCCGTGTTGTCGCTGCGCAGGACACGCACATCCAGGCCCAAGGATTGCAGCTCTTTTAAAAGCACCTTGAACGATTCCGGGATACCCGGCTCCGGAATGTTTTCCCCCTTGATGATCGCTTCATACGTCTTAACACGGCCAATCACATCGTCCGATTTGACCGTCAGGATCTCCTGCAAGGTATAGGAAGCGCCATATGCTTCCAGCGCCCATACTTCCATCTCCCCGAAACGCTGCCCGCCAAACTGCGCCTTGCCGCCCAGAGGCTGCTGCGTCACCAGCGAGTACGGGCCTGTGGAGCGGGCATGGATCTTGTCATCGACCAGATGATGGAGCTTCAGGTAATGCATATGCCCGATCGTGACCGGGCTGTCAAAATATTCCCCGGTCCTGCCGTCGCGCAGGCGGACTTTTCCATCCCTGGAGATCGGGACGCCTTTCCATACCTTCCTGTGTTCCCTGTTGTCCGATAAAAACTGCAGCACTTCCGGCAAAAGCTCATCCTTATGCTTCGCTTCGAACGCTTCCCAGCTTGAATTGACATAATCATTCGCCAGATCCAGGGTGTCCATGATGTCGTTTTCGTTCGCCCCGTCAAAGACAGGCGTCGCGATGTTGAAGCCCAGCGCTTTTGCCGCAAGGGACAAATGGATCTCCAGGACCTGCCCGATATTCATACGGGACGGCACGCCCAAAGGATTCAGTACGATATCCAGCGGACGGCCATTTGGCAGGAACGGCATATCCTCCACCGGAAGGACACGGGACACAACACCCTTGTTCCCGTGGCGCCCTGCCATCTTATCCCCGACGGAAATTTTTCTCTTCTGCGCGATGTAAATACGCACGGACTGATTGACGCCCGGTGAAAGCTCATCCCCGTTGTCCCTCGTAAATACTTTCGCATCCACAACAATACCGTATTCCCCATGGGGTACTTTCAGGGAAGTATCCCGCACTTCCCTTGCCTTCTCGCCAAAGATCGCGCGCAGCAGCCGCTCTTCCGCCGTCAGCTCTGTCTCGCCCTTCGGCGTCACTTTTCCCACAAGGATATCCCCGGCGCGCACTTCCGCGCCGATCCGGATGATCCCTCGTTCATCCAAATCCTTGAGCGCCTCATCCCCGACGCCCGGGATGTCGCGGGTGATCTCCTCCGGCCCCAGCTTGGTATCCCGTGCCTCCGCCTCATACTCCTCAATATGGACGGACGTATACAC
The DNA here is from genome assembly GCA_964650695.1 of uncultured Dorea sp. Lineage (GTDB taxonomy): Bacteria > Bacillota > Clostridia > Lachnospirales > Lachnospiraceae > CAZYVA01. The sequence goes on from CAZYVA010000024.1 coordinate 12,074, forward strand.
ATCGTCCTGTACCAGCCTCTCACTCAAAAGGACCGCGTCCTCATAATTATAACCTTCCCACGTCATAAAGCCGATCAGCGGGTTCTTCCCAAGCGCCATCTCACCATTGGAAGTGGAGGGGCCGTCCGCGATCACATCCCCCTCTTTGATCTCGTCTCCTTTCGATACGATCGGGCGCTGGTTATAGCAGTTGCTTTGATTGCTGCGCTGGAATTTTGCCAGCTTGTATTTCCTCGTATTCCCATCTTCTTCCCGGACAACGATTTCCGTCGATGTCGCGCGTTCTACTACGCCCGCCGCCTCGGCAAGCACGCACACGCCGGAGTCCACCGCCGCTTTTTCTTCCATGCCAGTCCCGACAACCGGCGCTTCTGTCACCAGGAGCGGCACGGCCTGCCGCTGCATATTCGAACCCATCAAGGCGCGGTTGGCGTCATCATTTTCCAGGAACGGGATCAAGGCTGTTGCCACAGAAAAAACCATCTTCGGGGAAACATCCATATAGTCAAACATCCCCCTCTCGTATTCCTGCGTTTCCTCCCGGTAACGGCCGGACACATTTTTCCTGACAAAATGGCCTTCCGCGTCCAACTGCTCATTCGCCTGCGCCACATGGTAATTGTCTTCCTCGTCCGCTGTCATATAGACAACCTCATCCGTAACCACCGGGTTTTGCGGGTCGGAATGGTCAATCTTGCGGTAGGGCGCTTCCACAAACCCGTATTGGTTGATCCTCGCGTAACAAGCCAGCGAGTTGATCAGGCCGATGTTCGGCCCTTCTGGCGTCTCAATCGGGCACATCCTCCCATAGTGCGAGTAATGCACGTCGCGGACCTCAAACCCTGCACGGTCCCTGGACAAGCCGCCCGGCCCCAGTGCGGAGAGGCGGCGCTTATGTGTCAGCTCGCCCAGCGGATTGTTCTGATCCATGAACTGGGACAACTGGGAAGAACCAAAAAATTCCTTCACCGCCGCCGTCACCGGCTTAATGTTGATCAGGGACTGCGGGGAAATCCCCTCCAGGTCCTGCGTCGTCATACGTTCCCGCACCACCCGCTCAAGGCGGGCAAGGCCGATCCGGTACTGGTTCTGCAAAAGCTCTCCGACCGCGCGGATCCTCCGGTTCCCAAGATGGTCGATGTCATCATCGTTCCCAAGCCCGTATTCCAAATGGATATTATAATTAATGGAGGCAAGGATATCTTCTTTTGTAATATGCTTCGGGACCAGGTCATGGAGGGCCCTGCGGACCGCCTCTTTCATCTCTTCAATATCGCCCGCCGTCTCTTCAATGATCCCCTCCAGGACCGGGTAATACACCAGTTCTGTCACGCCTACTTCCTTTGCAGGGATCCCGGTCACAGACTCAAAATCCACCATCATATTGGAAAGGACTTTGATATCCCGCCCTTCCTCCGGCTGATTGATCCACACAAAAGGAACCGCCGCATTCTGGATCTCATCCGCCAGTTCCCTTGTCACCTTTGTGCCTGCCTCCGCGATCTTTTCACCTGTCAACGCGCTCATGACGTCCTTGGCAAGGATCTGCCCCCGGATACGGTTTTTCAAAAGCAGCTTTTTATTGAATTTGTAACGCCCAACCTTTGCGAGGTCATACCGCCTTGGGTCAAAAAACATAGAAGTGATCAGGCTTTCCGCGCTGTCAACCGCCAACGGCTCGCCTGGGCGGATTTTTTTATACAGTTCAAGGAGACCTTCCTGGTAATTGCTTGCCGCATCCTTTTCCAGGCTTGCAAGAATCTTCGGCTCCTCCCCAAACAGGTCCAGGATCTCCGAATCCGTCCCAACCCCCAGGGAGCGGATCAAAACCGTGATGGGGACTTTCCGTGTCCGGTCCACCCTGACATAAAAAACATCATTCGAATCGGTCTCATATTCCAGCCACGCGCCCCGGTTCGGGATGACCGTGCAGGAGTACAGCCTTTTGCCCAGCTTGTCATGGGTAATGGCATAGTAAATCCCTGGGGAACGTACCAACTGGCTGACGATCACACGCTCCGCGCCGTTGATCACAAAGGTGCCCGTCCTCGTCATCAATGGCAGGTCGCCCATGAAAATCTCGTGCTCGTTGATCTCATCCGTCTCTTTGCTATGGAGCCTCACCCTCACTTTCAGCGGCGCAGCGTAGGTTGCATCGCGCTCCTTGCACTCATCGATGGTATACTTCACATCCTTCTCGCACAAGGTAAAATCCACGAATTCCAAGCTCAATTTCCCACTGTAGTCAGAAATTGGGGAAATGTCATCAAATACTTCCCGCAAGCCTTCCGTCAAAAACCAATGGTAAGAATCCTTCTGGACTTCTATCAGGTTCGGCATCTGAAGAACTTCTTTTTGCCTGGAATAACTCATGCGTGAACTTTTTCCACTTTTGATAGGACGAATTCTGTTTTTCTCCATATTGACGTTTCACTCCCTTATTTTATTTTAAAAACCGCGGACAGCCCGTAAATCATGCACTTTCACAAAACCTCAAAATTGTCAAGTGTTTTATTTTGCATATTTATGGCATAACTTTCCACAATAACACGATTCCTATGATAGCACGGGTTTGTTTGGATTGTCAATGAAAATGGAAATTTTCTTACTTGTCTATGAACCCCATTTAGATTTTTTAGACACGGGCCCATTTAGATAATTATTAGGGACTGTCTGGCGCGGATGAGCGCCATACAGTCCCTCGGTACTTTCGGGGAGATGCTTGGGACCCCAGGATATCCCTGGAGTCCATGGGCTTTTGAAAGGCTGCCTAACATGCCATACCCCGGAAAGCTTTTATTTCCGTCCTTTTCCAGAGCTGCCTAGCGGACTTGAACCGCCGACCTCGTCCTTACCAAGGACGCGCGCTACCGACTGCGCCAAGGCAGCTTATCGATGAACGAAGCAACATTGACAATATACAATACAACCCTTGTGTTTGTCAATACGATTCCTTTTCATTTTCAAGGATTTTTTCCGTTTTATTCTTGATCCGCTGCAAGGCATTGTCTACCGTCTTCGGGCTTTTTTCCAAAAGCTTTGCGATGGTCCGGTAATCCACCCCCCTTACGTGCAGGTAAAGCACACGGCTCTCCAAATCGCTCATGCTTTCTTGTAGTTTGTTTTCCAGGATCTGGGTGTACTCCTGGCTGACCAGCAGATCTTCCGGGTTGGACAAAGCGTCGTCCTCCATCGTTTCCAACAGCGTCCCTTTGTCGTCCCTCAGCTCGTAGATGGAAACATAGCTGTTCAGCGGCCCATGTTTTTTCCTCTTGGACGCTTTTATGGCGGAATACATCTGCCGCCGGATGCACAGCTTCGCAAAACTGAAAAACGAAGTTTCTTCCTCTGTCCGGTAATTCTGTACCGCCTTAAACAGTCCGATCATCCCCTCCTGGATGAGGTCGTCGTTTTCACCGCCCAAAAGATACATCGTATTCGCTTCCTTCCGGACCAGATCCTTGTACTTCTCCATCAGGTAATCAATGATCCTGCCTTCTCCGTCCCGCAGCTTGCGTATCAACTGTTCATCCGTCATTCTTTCATATTGTTCCATCGCACCATACCTCTGCCGTCCGGGCCGTCGTCCCATCCGCCCTGCCAAAAGAGCGCTACGCAAGCCTCTGCCGCACGATCTCATACGCCAGCACCCCTGCGGCCACGGAAGCATTCAGGGATCCGATCTCCCCCCGCACCGGGACCGCGGCGGCAAAATCACAGGTTTCCCTCACCAAACGGCCAACCCCGGCCCCTTCATTTCCAACTACCAGCCCGATAGGGCCGCGCAGATCCAGACGGTACATCAGCGTGCCTTCCATATCCGCACAGACAAACCAAATCCCTTTTTCCTTCAATTCCTCCATGGTCTGTTTCAGGTTCGCCACCTTCGCCACCGGGGTATAGTTTAATGCTCCGGCGGAGGTTTTTGCCACCACCGCAGTCAGGCCAACCGCCCGCCGCTTCGGGATGATCACCCCGTGCGCCCCGGCAAGGTTCGCTGTGCGGATGATCGCCCCCAGATTGTGCGGATCTTCAATATCATCCAGCAGGATCAGAAACGGGTCTTCCCCTCTTTTTTCAGCAAGCGCCAGCATATCCTCCACCTGCGCGTAAGCATACGCCGCCGCAAACGCAACGACCCCTTGATGTTTTCCGTTCCGGGCAACCTGGGTCAGGCGTTCCTTCGGCACATACTGGATCAAAGTATCCTGTTTTTTCGCCTCCCGCACGATCGTGCGCACCGGCCCGTCCTGGCATCCCTCCAACACATAGAGCCGGTCGATCGTCCTTCCCGCACGGAAAGCCTCCAGCACAGCGTTCCTTCCTTCAATAAAATAATCGTTCCCTCTGTCCTTTTCTTCCATAAACCCTCCCAAGAAGAAGCAGCCAACTTTAAGTATCTGTGTTTTCCTCCAGGCTTTCCAGCCCTATTTTCACCAGCTCCAGCATCCTTCCCCATTCTTTTTTCAGATAAAAGTACCCCATCAGGGCCTCAAACCCTGTCGCGCGGTGATAATCCGACAGCGTCTGGTTTTTTGCCGTTGTAGCGTTTTTTGCATTTTTCCCGCGCCGGTAAACGGCGGATTCCTCTTCGGTCAGAAGCGGGCGCAGGACGCGCATCATCCTGGACTGGGCGCTCGCCTGGACGCAGGCGGTGGTCTTTTTATGGAGCTTCCACACCGGCTGGTTCCCTTCCGAAACAACAAGCGTCCGGATCATCAAGTCATAGATACTGTCCCCGATATATGCCAGGGCAAGCGGTGAATACGTATTCACATTTACTTCCTTTAAATCAAACGCCTTTTGCAGGCAGGTATCAAACTGCCCGTTTACACTCTCTTCCATTGTACCCCTTCTCTTGTATCTTTTAAAAGAATCCCTTTTCCCTGCAACACATCCCTGATAGCGTCCGCCCTTGCAAAATCCTTTGACCTCCGGGCTTCCTGGCGCTCCTCGATCAGCTTCTCGATCTCCGCGTCCAGCATCTCGTCCTCTTTTTCCACAGCCAGCCCTAAAACGTCTGTCAGCGTCGTCAAACGCTGCCGGAGACGCTCCAGATATTCCTTCGAGCTGGCCCCGTCCGTATTGGTATTGATGTATTTAACCAATTCAAACACCGAGGCGATCGCGTCCGCCGTATTGAAGTCATCCTCCATCGCTTTCTCAAAGCCCGCCACATACGCGGCTGTCTGCCCATATTTTTCCGGTTCATCCCCCGTCATCTTCTCTGTCTTGGCGTTCCTGATAGAGAATTTCAGGCTCTCCACCGTATTCCTGATCCTCTCCAGCCCGCTTTTCGAGCTTTCCATCAGTTCGGCGCTGAAATTCAGCGGGCTTCTGTAATGCGCCCCCAGCATGAAAAAACGGAGGACCTGCAAATCATACTGCTCGGAGATCTCGCGGACCGTCCGGAAATTTCCGAGCGACTTGCTCATTTTGCGGTTGTCAATATTTAAAAAGGCATTGTGCATCCAGTATCGGGAAAATTCTTTCCCGTTTGCCGCCTCGCTCTGTGCGATCTCATTTTCATGGTGCGGGAAAATCAAATCCTCGCCGCCCGCATGGATATCGATCTGGTCGCCCAGGTAGCGCTTCGCCATCACCGAACACTCGATATGCCATCCCGGACGCCCTTCTCCCCACGGGGACGCCCATGCCGGTTCCCCTTCCTTCTTCGGCTTCCAGAGGACAAAATCAAGCGGGTCTTCCTTTTCATCCTCCCCTGTCACCAAAAGGGAACGCTCGCCGGAACGCAGATCGTCTAAATTCTTGTGGGACAGCTTCCCATACTCCGCGAACCTCCGGACACGGTAATAGACCGTCCCATTTTTCTCATACGCATACCCTTTCTCCATCAACGTCTGGATCATCTCTACCATCCCGCCGATTTCTTCCGTCGCCAGCGGGTGCTTGGTCGCCGGCTTAATGTTCATCCCTTCCATGTCTTTCCTGCACTCTTCGATAAAACGCCTGGAAACCTCCTCCGCAGGGATCCCTTCCTCGATGGACTTTTTGATGATCTTGTCATCCACATCGGTAAAATTGGACACGTAATTCACGTCATACCCTTTGTACTCAAAATAACGCCGCACCGTGTCAAAGACAATCATCGGCCTTGCGTTCCCGATATGGATATAGTTATAAACCGTGGGGCCACAGACGTACATCTTGACCTGCCCCTCGTTGAGGGGTGTAAAATCCTGTTTGCTTCTTGTAAGTGTGTTGAATATTTTCATTTTTCCCTCCTGGACTTTTTCATGGATTCCGGACTCCCCGTCAGCGATTTCACAACATGCTCCATCTCCGAAAGCCTTTCGGAAAGCCGGATGTTTTCCTGGCGTAGCTGCTCGATATCGGCGTTGATCGGATCGGGCAGGTGGATCTGGTCCAGATCTTCCCTCGGCATCTTCCGGCTCCCCATACGGACGATCCGTCCCGGAACCCCTACGACCGTACAGTTCGGCGGCACCTCCTTCAAAACGACGGAGCCCGCGCCGATTTTCGAATTTTCCCCGATGGTAAAGGAACCCAGGACTTTCGCGCCCGCGCTGACCATCACGTTATCCTTCAGCGTAGGGTGGCGCTTGCCCTGCTCCTTTCCGGTCCCACCCAGCGTCACGCCCTGGTAGAGTGTAACATTGTCCCCGATCTCCGACGTCTCCCCTATGATGACCCCGCTCCCGTGGTCAATGAAAAACCCCTTCCCGATCTTTGCCCCCGGATGGATCTCAATGCCGGTCTTCCGGACCGCGCGCTGGGAGATCCATCTCGCAAGGAAAAAATGACGTTTCACATACAGCCTATGCGCAACCCGGTACATCAAAATCGCTTTGAAACTCGGATATAAGAATACCTCCATATTGGATTTAATCGCGGGATCCCGCTCCCGGATGACGCGGATCTCCTGCTTCACATAGGATATCACTCCCATAAAAAATCTCCCTTTTCCAATTCTAAAAAAAATCCCTCCCCGCACACGCTGGCATCCTCCCCCCGGAAGGGTGGATCGGTTGCGGATAGAAAGCGTCCGGATAAGAGAAAAGCCCCGTCCCTCATAAGCATTACATGAGGCGGAGCAGCCGGCGGAAGTTCTGCACTTTCCATTCGGAAATCCGCTACTCTTTCCGTTCCAAGTGTTTTCCTGCCTGATACAGGATTATCATATGCGAAAGAAACTTTTTTGTCAAGAAAAACGAAAGGCTTGTTTCTCACTGCTTACAGCCGCTGCATTTACACCGCCTCATTCAGATAAATCCCCGAAAGCGGCACGATCTTTTTCAGCTCCTCTTTCAGCCGTTCCGTCATCACGGTCCCCCGCTCCCTGCTGATTTCCTCCACGCTCCTTGCGCCGAAAACCAAGCCCGCGAGCGAGGATACCGGGACCGTCCCCTCACTGTTTTCCGGCTTTCCATCCATCGGCTGGATCCTGGAAGCCTCCGGCCCCAAAAGATGCAGGCAGCAGTTATTCTCAGGGATCAGCGGATCCGTAATGTGGAAACACGCGGACATCGGGCTTTCGGCCTGCAGGCCCGTGAGCAGCCGCCTCGCATCGGTCACACGCACCATGATTTTGGCCGGGGCGTCCTCCTCTTCAGGATAATACAGGCGGATATCCTGCGCTTTCCTTCCTTTTCTTTCTCCTTTTTCCCACCGGACCATCACTTTACCTTGCTCACTGGCGCATTCCTTTATAAGCCTCCTGTAATATTTTTCCGTCCTTTTCGCGAAAACCTGGTAATGGCCCGCAAGGAACTGTTCCGCCGCTTTTGCCATCGCGCCGCAGTCTTTAAGGCCCGCCGCTTCATAATCCCCCGCCCCAGGATCCTCCATCCGGAAGATGGGCCGCTTCTGTTCGTATACCGTGCGGAAGCCGAACGGCAGGTAGATCTTTTCACGGACGGGCATGAGATAGGCAAACAGGATCCCTTCCTTGTATAAATCCCGCATCGCCCGGCAAAGCAGCGCGCGCATAAACCCTTGCTTCCGGAAATCCTTCTTCGTCGCCACCGCCACGATGTAATAGCTCTGCTTTTCATCCCCCTGCACCATGAGCGTATAGGGGTTCAGATGGAGCATCGAGCAAATCTCCCCGTCCTGTTCCGCCACATAGATACGGTTGTCCTTTGTTTTTTCCGTATAATAATAATCTACAAAAGAAGCGCTGTCCCCTGAAAATACTTCCTCGTACAACGCCCTTGTTTTCCCGTGTTCTTCTTTTTCCAACTGACGGATCCGCATAAAACACCAACCTTTTCAGAAGCGCAAAAAAACAACGCTGTCAATTGCCCTGCGGCTGAACCTCCAGGCACGCGGCCGCCTGGGCCGCGATCCCCTCTTCCCTTCCGGTAAAGCCCAGGCCCTCTTCTGTCGTTGCTTTGATGTTGACTTGCCCTTCCTCGATTCCCAGCGCCAAAGCAACGTTTTCACGCATCTTCCCGATATAGGGCGACATCTTTGGCTTTTGCGCAAGGATCGTCGCATCGATATTCCCGATGATATACTGTTTCCGGGCTATCAGCTTCCCTGTCCGCCTGAGAAGTTCCAAGCTGGAAATCCCCTTATAGGCGGGATCTGTATCCGGGAAATGCGTCCCGATATCCCCAAGGGCGGCCGCGCCTAGAAGCGCGTCTATCATCGCGTGCAGCAGCACGTCCGCGTCCGAATGCCCCAAAAGCCCTTTCCCGTAAGGGATCTCCACGCCGCCGATCACCAGCTTCCTGCCTTCGGCCAGACGATGGACGTCGTAACCTGTACCAATCCTCATCCTGCTTGCCCTCCTGCCATACCTGTTCCGCCGCTTTTGTATACCGCTCCCGCCGTACATGCACGCCCATAGCCTCGGATACGGCTTCCTGCCTCTTTGCCGCGATCCGTTCCGCCACGTTACCGCTCACCGTGACCCCGCCGCTGGCATACGGAAACGCTCCGGCGTCCCAGGCAATAAAGAAAAAAGCCTGTGTACGCAGGCTTTCCTTCAGTAGCGGGAACTGGATTTGAACCAGCGACACCGCGGGTATGAACCGCGTGCTCTAGCCAACTGAGCTATCCCGCCACAAGTCCTTTTCCCGGACTCGCTAGCATATTGTACTGTTTTTTGAAAAAAATGTCAACACTTTTTTTCAAGAAGCACGCA
>CAZYVA010000025.1:0-20669 GCA_964650695.1 uncultured Dorea sp.
AATTTCGGCCATTACCTGGACTTGCTGCTTCAAGAAGACATCTTCATCACCAAAAATGGAAAAACCGTTGCCAAGGTTACCAATCCACAGGTCAGTGCTGTCGATGCATTAAGCGGCCTGCTCTCCGGAAAGCTTCCCGATCATTACGACAGGAAATCATTAAGAGAGGAGCGTCTTTCAGCGTATGAACTTGATGGTTGATACCAATATTTTCATAGATGTCCTCACAGAAAGAGAGCCTTTTTTCCAATCATCAAAAGAATTCTTGAAACTCTGTGAGGAGAACATCATTCACGGTTTTGTCTCAGCATCTTCGGTGACAGACATTTACTATCTGGTCAGGCGGCAGCTCCACAGTACGGAACTTGCCTATAAAAGCCTGGGCTATGTACTCGATATTGTAAAAATCCTGCCCGTAACGAATGAAAATGTCCTTGATGCCTATACTAAAAAAGCATCTGATTTTGAGGACTGCCTGCTTGCCACCTGTGCAAAATCCAACAAATGTAATGGAATCGTCACCCGCAATTCAAAGGATTTTGAAAATTTCAACATAAAACTATATGCTCCAGAAAATATCCTGGCTTCATACTGTAAACAGTAAATGACTTTCTGGGCAACGGCACATCGAAAGGCTTTCGCAAGCGCGGGAGAGATTGGCTTTCCCTGCATACCCATGCGCCGAAATAGCACATAGCAAATGCATCCTTTTTTGAACCCCTGATGTTTGCCGGTTTGCGGACGTGCGCAGCAAACCGGCAAACATTCGGATTCCGTTCTTTTTTCTACGAAAAATGACTGCATTCTCCTGCTTTGGGGCGGGTTCATGATTTCCGGCATACCGAATGGCCGATAAGCTGCAGAGTAACAGCTTATCGGCCATTCGGTATGCCGCTATCTAAGACTTCCAGCTTCACATCCCCATCCGCATACACCAAAGTCGCCCTCCCAAACATCTCGACTTCTATGACGGCCTTTTTTCCATGATCATCAACCTCTTTGACGGTTCCCTCTATCCCGGCCAGCGGCCCGTCCAGGATCAACACTTTCGCCCCCATCCCCAGCCCTTCCTGGAGCATTGGCCCCGGTACAGCGGGGGCAAACCTGTCTGCCCCTATTCTCTCTGGCTTTCCGCCGGAAAACAGCTTCAGGAACTCTTCCATGCTTTCCCCTGCATCCCCGCAGAGCCGGATCCCTATATAAATCTCCCGGACCCTTCCGAGGATTTCTTTGCGGATAAGCACATACCGCAGGCGTATCCTTTTCTTTACAATAAGGGGGCTGTACTGCTCCAATACCCCGCCATATCTTCTGATATTCCCTTCTTTATCCGTGATGACCGGGGAAAGCCTGACCGTGTCTTCTGCATCCTCATCCAGCAAACTTTTTAAGAACTGTTCTTCTTCATCAGATACGGCAGTAAATTCTGGATCTTCCCAACCCAGGATTTTGGAGTATAATGGAAACCGTTTGAGTTGCTTGAAAAATTCAAGCGGCGTATCCGTGATGGCAAACACATATCCCGGAAACATCCTCTCCGTCCTGCGTATGCACGCCCCTTTCAGGCGCCAAACCGCTTCTCTCTTGATGGAAAAACATTTTTCATATGCCGACGGATGAACCACCATCTTGACAAGTTTTACCAAGTCGGCTTCTTTCCCCGTCTCTGTTTGTACCACATACCACATAATTTCCCCAAAATGGGTAGGCTTCGCCACTTTGCGGCGCGTACCCCCAAATCCTTTCCTTACATGCTATGACAGAAACCGCCCTTCCCCGCTGTCTACACAGCAGCAAAAAGCAGACATTTCTTCTATACTATGATAAATCCAGTAATGTTCCCCATTCCACGTTGCCGTCATTTGGCATACGCCCTGTATGCTTCTTTCACGCCAGCATAGGCAAGACTTCTTTCACCGACTGCATTTCCCTTGAGGCCATTGCAGCGTCGTTGATCTCACCCGGATCATGGTATGTCGGCACTGTACGGCGGATAGCGTCCAGTATGAGGGCATACTGCGCTTGTCCCATGACGGATGCATCCTGCCCCTGTTCCACTGCCCGCCTCAATATTTCGAGCTTCTCATCCACTTCTTCCCTTGTATAAGGCTCGTCCCTCTCGATGAAAATCATATGATTGTCAGTCTTGTCCAAAACCTCTGTCTTCATCAATAACTCTTCATAAAGCTTTTCGCCCGGACGCAGGCCAATCTCTACAATGTCGATATCTTCATACGGCTTCAGGCCGGCAAGCCGGATCATATTTTCGGCTAGATCAAGGATTTTGACCGGCTTCCCCATATCCAGCACGAACAATTCCGTATTCTTCGCCATTGCCCCTGCTTCCAGGACCAATTCAACCGCTTCCGGTATCGTCATAAAATACCGGATGATCCTTTTATCTGTAATCGTAACCGGGCCATGGTTTTCAATCTGCTTCTTAAACAAAGGGATCACCGACCCATTGCTCCCCAGGACGTTGCCAAACCGCACTGCAGCAAACTCCGTCCGGCTGTCCTTCCTGCACTGGATGATCATCTCGCACAGCCGCTTGGTCGCGCCCATGATGTTGGTAGGGTTCACAGCCTTGTCTGTCGAGATCAGCACAAACTTCTCCACGCCATACTTTTCTGCCGCGTTCGCCATGTAATAGGTGCCAAACACGTTATTTTTCACTGCCTCGCTCCCACTGCCCTCCATCAGCGGCACATGTTTATGCGCAGCCGCATGGAACACAATATCCGGCCGGACCCTGGCAAATATTTCATCCAGGCGCTCCTTGTCGCGGACAGATGCGATCAACGTCGAAAAATTCAGCGAAGTCCCGTATTTCCGAAGAAGCTCCTGCTGGATCTCATAGGCATTATTCTCATAAATATCCATGATCACCAGATGCTTCGGCTTCAGCTTTGCGACCGTGCGGCAAATCTCAGCGCCAATGGAGCCACCGCCGCCTGAGATCAGGACTACCTTATCCCTATAGTAGGCCTCCGCTTTCGGGGAATTCATCTGTATAGCGCCCCGGAAAAGCAGGTCTTCAATCTGGATCTCGCGGATCGTATACTTATCGCCCTCACTTTCACCGGAACGGTCGTTCAGCGGATAGTCATACATCTTAACCTTGCAGCCTGTGCGGCGGTAAAGCTCGAACAGCCTTGCCCGGTCCTCGGAGCTTGCGTCCGGCAGCGCGATGAAAATCTCCTGCACCGGCATCTCTTTGATGCGCTCAACGATCCTATCGTCTTCGGGATAAATATGGATCCCATTGATCTCACTCCCGATTTTTGCCATGTCCCTATCAATAAAACAGTATGGATAATAATAAGACCTGGGGTTACGGATGAACTCCTCCGCCAGGGAAGCGCCGATATTGCCTGCCCCGACAATCGCCACATTGATTTTGTGGATGCTGTTTTCCTGTCCCCTTTGCTCATCGAATAACGTCTTTAAAAGCCTTGCGTCACTTTTCTGGCTTACGTAAGCGTATAAGAACTGGTAAAGGAACCTGCTCGCCAGCGTCAAAACAAGGATCAGCACAGCGGTTACCAAAGTATAGGCAAATCCGATATATAACACACCCCAGCGCCTCCCGATCAGGAAATAAGCGCCGGCCCCTAAAAAATCGGAAAGCATCAATTTTAAATAGGTCTTTACATTTGCATAACGCCAAACGCAGTTATATATGCTGAACAGTAACCGGAAAACCAGGATACAGACACATAAAGCAAACAACTTCTGGACCGTGAAAGCGCCGTTCACAGCCATCGATCCGACGGAAAGTGTCGATAAGAAAGCCATCAGGAAATACACACATCCAATAATCGCCGCATCGATTGCAAGCAGGACCGCACGCCTTCCTGATGACAGGTTCCTCAAGTTATGTATGATTTTATCTCTTTCTTTTTCCAGAAATTTACCCATAGGATTTTACCCCCCCCGGCCGTCCGGAGGAATCGTTTTTTAACTGGAACTTTTATATAAAACGATTAACACCGATTGATTTCCCTTTCATTTGCCATGATCTTCCAAAAACGGCTTTGGAAAGATGGGACATGGAAACATCACATCCCATCTTCCAGATAAGCATTAGATCAAACCTTAGCTCTCTTGATTTTGCCTTTGAACCCAGCTGCTTTGAGCTTCTTCGCAAGTTTGGTGAATTCCTTCTTGCTCATGTTCTTGCTGACCTTGATCGTCGCCTTCTTTGTGTTGGCAGCTTTGAATGCTTTTTTGGCGATTGTATAAGCTTTCGCCTTTGTCCCTTTGTTGCACTGGATTTTCAGTGTCTTCAGGGATTTTGCCTTTGCAAACGCATTCTTCTTGAATGTTGTGACGCCAGCGCCAACGGTAAGTGTCTTCGTCTTGCTCTGGACTGCTTTCGCGGCAATCGTCGTCACGTTGTACGTAACGCCATCGGCCGTCGTCACAGTAGAACTGATCGTCGCGGTCTTCTTGTTGTCGCATGCGGTAACCGTGGCGGTCCCATCCGAACTGGTAGCCACAGTCCCAATGCTTGTCTTTACATTAGGCGCATCGACCTTGCTGCCCGCAGCAAATGCTGTAGTTGCCAGGCCCATGGCCAGCGCCAGGCTGAGTCCAAGTGCGATTACTTTCCTTTTCATGGCTTATCTCCTCCTTTCCCTCGTATTTTTATAATCAAATGCAGGTGCATTGATTACCCTATTCATTTCGGATCCGTATAGTATTTGTCACTATACCCGTAACGGCCGTAACCATAATATTTCCCGCCGTATTTTTTATAATAATATCCGCCTTTTGAACCCTCTACACGGTTCAGGACGATGCCAAGCAACGGGCAGCCTGCCCGTCCAAGCTGCTGGATGCTGTATTTCACCATGCTTTTGGAGGTGCTTCCCCCACGGACCACCAGAATAGCCCCGTCGCACATAGAGCCGATCTTCTCCCCGTCCGACACCAGATCCAGCGGGGGCGCGTCCAAAAATACGTACCGGTATTTTTCACTCAGGTAATCGAGCATCTCTTTAAAGCGGCTGCTTTCAATGAGCAGGGACGGGTTGACTACATTATCTACATTGGGCAGGATATCGCCCTTCTCAATATCTGTATGCAGGATCGCCTCTTCAATGGCATAGTCCTCCGCCAGATAATGGGAGGTGCCTTTGATCTTTTCCCCGCTTTCCAGCGTGATGCCGTACTTTTCGACCACCACTGACTTGCGCAGGTCCATATCCAGCAGTATAGAATCCGCCCCCATGCTCGCCATCTGCTTCCAAAGCTGCATGGCTACGAAGCTTTTCCCTTCGTTCGGGAGCGTACTGATGACCATGATCTTACGGATGTCCTTCCCCAGGAAGCTGATATTGATCCGGAGGCGGTTGATCGCCTCTTCCATCGCGTATGGGAGTTCTGCAATATTTTTAATAATCGCTTTATCCATCCTGTCTTTTTCCTCCCTGCCGGCTGCCTTTTTTCTTGCGGCGGTACGACTTCCTTTTCTGCTTTTGTTCCGTTTTTTCCGAAAGTTCTTTCAGATCCCCTTCCGGGATCACGGTCAGCGGCATGATGCCAAATGTCTTTTCCACGTCGTCCGCAGATTTCAACGTGTCGTCCATCATAAACAGCGCGGTCAAGACGCCGATGCATAAAAGCATCCCGGCCAGCGCCCCGATAAGGGTATTTTTTATCAAGCTGGGGGAACTCTGCCTTTCCGGCAAAATGGCATATTCGGCTATATTCGGGGCCGAAGTCTCCATCAAATCAGGCAGGTAAGTGACCGCCTGCTCCGCCATAGCATTCGCAATATCCCGCGCTTCAACGGGGCTTGTGCTTTCTACGGACACTTCGATGATACGGGTCTGGTCAATAGAGGAAATCGTGACGATATCCATCAGTTGCTCATATGTATAATCCAGATCCAGCCCCTCGATCACATCTTCCGCGATAGGCCGGATCTGCATCAGCACCTCGTAATCCAGGGACAAGGAAGTCCCCAGGTTCAGATCCGTCAGATCCACCACCGAATCGTTGGACGCGGATACCATGTATAGCTTTGATGTGGCCGTATATTTCGGCGTAACCAAAAACTGCGTGACCAAGCCCACAATCAAGGCTCCGGCCAAAAGAGCGCAGATGATCAGCTTGATCTTGGATAAATAATAATAGAAAAGCTCCACCAGGTCAATCTCTACCTCGTCCTCTTCTACGGTCCGCATAGGTTTTGTTTCTGAATTCATCCGTTCTGTTTCCCTTCCAGCAGATTTATGGAGGCTACTCATCCTCCCTGAGGCTGTAAAGCTCTGTCATGACCTCGATGACAGAAGCTTCGTCCGGCGTAAATATCGCGTAGTCCTTCTCATCGCCATACGTCCTGCCGTCCGCCGTGACGCCCTCAAACTCGTAAATCCCCTTATTTTCATAGGTCATGAGAGAATTCGCAAGCTTCGATACCTGATTGCCTTCAATATCTGTCGTTGCGATATCCTCGAATTCCTCGTAAATACTGGCCGCAAGCTGCGGGTTGTCCGCGCTTTCCTTTCTTGCCTTGGCCGCAAATGCTTCCAGGTACTGCTTCTGGCGCCGCATACGGGACGCATTCTCCCCATCGCCGATCGCCATCCTTGCCCGGACAAACGTATACGCCTGCTCATCGTTTAAAAGGATGCTTTCCCCTTGGACCAGGGAATCATCGACCCCCGAAAAATCGTCCTCGACCGTGACTTCCACGCCGCCTACTGTATGGTTTAGCTGTGGGACCTGGTCCATTGGCAGCGCATAATACCCTGTAATATCCACTTCCCCCAGCAAGCCCATGACGGCGTCAACCGTATTCTCACAGCTCACTTCCTTGCTGCTCCCGTACCAATGCGCGGTGCAGACCTGCATCTGCTCCACCTGCGCGATATCGTCATTCTCATCAAGCATATAGATCTCCGTGACCGTATCGCGGTTGATCTGCAGCACCGCATAAGACTTTTCTGTCTTGTCCAGCACGAGAAGCGCCAGGAAATCCGCCATGCTCCCCTGATACGCTTCCCCCTCTTCGTCCCCGCTTCCATCGGTCCCGATCACCAGGTAGGATTCTATATCATGGTCGTAAACATAATCCTTGTCATACAAGGTTACATAACTGATATCTTCATCAAACCCGTCCAGTTCCTCTTCTTCGCTTTCTTCGCTCTCTCCGCTTTCCGCCTCGCCTGCGCGGGCAGTCGTTTTCCGCTCTACCCATGCGGCGCCCGCGGCGACTGCCCCAAGCAGGAAGACGATGCAGAGAACCGCCGAAGCCGCTTTCCATCTGTCTCTCTTTTTATTCATGGTACTCTCTCCACTGTGTACAAGCCCTTATGGGCTGTATGGACTTACGAAAGGCTAAGATTTCGACTTTTCCCCCACAAGTACTATACTATTCCGCAAGATTTTAGTCAATATTTTTTTGTATTAGCTTATGCTACGGTTCATGCGCGGAAAACCGCATAAGCAGCGCCTCCGCCAGCCTGTCGCTTTGCTCCAGCGCCTTGCTTCCCAGTTTTTTTTGGATGCAGTCCCTGGCCGCGCCCAGGTTGGGCTGGCGTGCGCGCATATTATGGCAATCGCTTCCAAGCACCACGGGATGCCCTTCTCTCATGTGCTTCAGTGGAAACCTGCGTCTTCTCCAGTCAAGGAAACATCCGCCGTTTATCTGCTGGTAAAGCGGGAGCGACATCACGCGGTCCCATGCGTCTGTCCTTTTCTGGAAGCCGACATACCGTTCAATATGGGCCAGCACAACCGTCAGCTTCTGCCCAAGCACAATCTCCCTGACATTTTCATACATCCCATCGTCCCACTGGCAAAAGGGCATCTCCAAAAGCAGCGCCTTCGTCCCTTCTATACATAACCTCGGCAGCATTTCCGCTTTCCCTATACCGGGGAAAAAATAAACTTCCGCACCTAAATAAATCTCCGCATCCCTGCCCTCTTCCCCAAGGAGCGGCTTTACTTTTCCAAAACTGTCCGCGCGCTTCTGAAGGAAATGCTCGATGGAATCTTCGCTGGCATAAAAATGAGGCGTAGCAACGATTTTATCTACGCCCTGCCGGATCTCTGCATCCAATAGCTCTTTTGTCTCTTCTATGCCGCTGCTCCCATCATCGATCGAGGGAAGCAAATGCGTGTGGAAATCAATCATTGTCCCGCTTTCCCCTAATATGTTCTCTCAACAGACCATTCGTATTCTATCACTGTTTCTCCAGGAAATCAATGGTGTATTTTCATCCATTTTTTAAGTTCATTTTTAAAAATAATGCAGCCATTACTCCAATCACGGCTCCGGCCTGGCCTTCCTGGCATAAAACCCGTCATACGGCCAGGCTGCCGCCGGGTTACGGTCCGCTAGCTTAGTTCGACTTTCTCCACCATTTTGGTATCTTCCGGCTTGAAATCATTGCCCAGGTCATAAATATTATGCCCGGTAGACTCGCTCAACACTCTTCCCCCCAGGGAATAGCAGCGGATAAACCTCCTGCCGTCAACGCTGGACCAGTGTTCCACATCCCAGCTCAGATACCCGTCCTCATCGCTCTTTTTCTCTTTCAGGTACACATCTACCTGCCGTCCGGCTTTCATCATATCGATCAGCCCCTGTGTGCCGTCCACTTCCACCTCTGTCTTGTTTACTGTGTCGTAGATTTTCATTTTCTTTCCCTCCTACTTCATAAATTTGTCAATGGCTTCGTTCAGGTGCCGAAGCGCTTCCATGTCTTTTTCTTCTACCGCTTCTATAATACAATGGTTCAAATGGTTTTTCAATACAACTTTCCCAGTATTATTGATCGCTGAACGGACAGCCGCAAGCTGGATCAGCACATCGCTGCAGTCCGCGTCCCGTTCTACCATCCGCTTCACCGCCTCCATATGCCCGATAGCCCTGGACATCCGGTTCAATACCGCTTTCTTTTCCTCTTCGCTATGGATATGGCCGTGATGGTGTTTGGTACCTGGGCGATGGGCATGCAAATGCTCCTTTTCCAAAGGGCTTTTTTGTTTTTCCTGCATATCAGCCGCTCTCCTTCCCACTGCGGATGTATTCCATCCATTCCCTGATCTCTTTTTCATGCCCGTTTTCACTTGGCTCGTAAAATTTCGAACCTGCGATCTCATCCGGAAGGTACTGCTGCTCCACATAATGCTTTGGAAAATCATGGGCATACAAGTACCCGATCCCACGTCCCAGCTTCTGCGACCCTTTATAGTGGGCATCCCGCAGATGCGCCGGCACCGTGGTCTTCGTCCGGCCCACGCATTCCATCGCTGCGTACACCGCATTGCATGCCGCGTTGCTCTTCGGCGCGGTCGCGATATAAGTGGCCGCCTGGGACAGGATGATCTGTGCTTCCGGCATCCCCACACGTTCCACCGCCTGCGCCGCCGCGACAGCCACCGTGATTGCCATAGGATCCGCGTTGCCCACGTCCTCCGAGGCACAGATCATGATCCGGCGGGCAATGAATTTGATATCTTCCCCGGCATAAAGCATTTTTGCCAGGTAAAAGACCGCTGCGTCCGGGTCGGAGCCGCGCATACTCTTGATAAACGCGGAAATCGTGTCATAATGGTTATCCCCGTCCTTGTCATACTGCACGGGCCGTTTCTGGATGCACTCCGAAGCCACATCCAACGTAATATGGATCCGCCCGTCCTCTGAACGCTCCGTCGTCAAAACCCCAAGTTCGATGGCGTTCAGGGCGTTCCTTGCATCCCCGCCCGCTGCGTCTGCCAGGAACTCCAGCGCATCCCCGTCGATCGTAGCCTGGTAACTCCCCATCCCCTTTTCTACGTCCTGGAGCGCCCGTAAGACCAGGGTTTTGATATCCTCCTTCTCCAGCGGGTACAGTTCAAAAATACTGGAACGGGAAATCAGCGCCCCGTTTACCTCAAAATAAGGGTTTTCCGTCGTCGCCCCGATCAAAATCAGCGTCCCGTCCTCCACAAAGGGCAGGAGGTAATCCTGCTGGCCCTTATTAAAACGGTGGATTTCATCGACAAAAAGGATGGTTTTCTTCTGGTACATCCCCAAAGCGTCCTGCGCCTGCCTCACCACTTCTTCCATTTCTTTTTTCCCGGCGGAAGTCGCATTGAGCTGGGTAAACCGTGCGCTGGTCGTATGGGCGATCACTTTCGCAAGCGTCGTCTTCCCTGTCCCCGGCGGCCCGTAAAAAATGAGCGAACTCAGCTTGTCTGCCTGTATCGCCCGGTAAAGCATCTTATCCTTACCTATTATATGGCGCTGCCCTACCATCTCGTCCAAAGCCACCGGCCGGAGGCGTAAAGCCAGGGGGGCTTCCTGATCCATATTTTTTTCCCGTGCATAGTCAAATAAATCCATCATTCCTGACCACCTTAACTTTTCGTTACGATGAGCGGCCTCTGGGCCGTGGACCGTACCCGGGCAGCGCCCGTGACATATTTTTCACCATTGCAATCTAAAAACAAAAGTGGTACAATATGTAAAATGTCTGTCCACAGACATTTTTCATTTTAGAAAGGAGTATCCCCATGACAGCCACTACACAGACTATGGCTCCTGCTGAAAACAAGATGGGAACCATGCCTGTTCCAAAGCTGCTGGTCACCATGTCTCTCCCGATGATGATCTCCATGCTGGTCCAGGCTCTTTACAATATAGTAGACAGTATGTTTGTCGCAAAACTCAGCGAGGAGGCATTGACAGCGGTTTCCCTGGCTTTCCCGGCGCAGACGCTGATGATTTCCATCGCTTCCGGCACTGGCGTCGGCGTCAATGCCCTGCTTTCCAGGAACCTGGGCGAAAAAAATTTTGAAAGCGCGGATCTTGCCGCCCGGAACGGCGTATTCCTTGGGATACTAAGCTGCATTGTCTTCGCTATGGCAGGCGGTTTCGGCGCTCATTTCTTTTTCGCTATTCAGACGGACGACCCGGTGATCGTAAACTACGGCACGCAATATCTGCGCGTCATTTCCGTGCTGTCCATCGGCATCTTTATGCAGATTACCTTTGAACGTCTCCTGCAGTCTACCGGGAAAACGGTTTACAACATGATCACCCAGGGGACCGGGGCAATCATCAACATGATCCTGGATCCGATTTTCATCTTCGGCCTGTTTGGGATGCCAAAGCTGGAAGTCATCGGCGCGGCCATTGCTACGGTTGCCGGGCAGATGGTCGCTGTCTGCATGTCCTTTTATTTTAACCTTACAAAAAACAAAGAAATCAATATCAGCCTGAAGGGCTTCCGCCCCAACGGGCGGATCATCGCGACCATCTACCGGGTCGGCATCCCATCCATCATCATGCAGTCGATTGGTTCCGTGATGACGTTTGGATTCAACAAAATCCTGCTGGCATTCTCCTCCACGGCAGCGGCAGTCTTCGGCGTCTATTTCAAGCTGCAAAGCTTTGTCTTCATGCCTGTGTTCGGAATGAACAATGGCATGATCCCGATTATCGCCTACAACTACGGCGCACGTAAAAAGGATCGTATTATCCATACCATCAAACTCAGCATAGCGATCTCCGTATGCATCATGATCATTGGAATGGCTCTGTTTGAAATATTCCCTGCATTCCTTTTGTCCACCCTGTTTTCCGCATCCGCGCAAATGCTGGAGATCGGTGTCCCCGCGCTGAGAATCATTGCCGTGCATTTTATCCTGGCGGGATACAGCATTATCCTCAGTTCCACGTTCCAGGCTCTGGGGAACGGCGTATACAGCCTGATTGTTTCCGCTTCCCGGCAGCTCATCATCCTGCTCCCGGTTGCCTTTTTGTTTTCCAGGCTGTTCGGGCTGTCTGCCGTATGGTGGTCTTTCCCGATTGCTGAGCTGGCGGCCGTGCTGATATGCACCGTTTTGTTCACGCGGATTTATAAAAAGAAGATCCGGCCGTTATAGCTTCCCTTTACTTTTTTACCGAATACCCAAACTTCCCGATGCATTCCCCCAGCGGGAAATACTGCCCGTGGGCGTACGCGGCAAGCCCTGCGCGGTTCAGGTCAAATTCCCCGTCCTCCTGCATGTAGCTTTCATCCACCTGTACCGCCAGCACTTCCGCCAAAAACATGTCATGGGAACCCAATTCCTTTACATCCACAACCTTGCATTCAATATTGACCGGGGACTCTGCAATCACAGGGGCATAGGCAAGCTTTGCCGCTTTCGCCCTTGTAAGGCCCATCTCTTTCCACTTATCGTGATCCCTGCCTGAACGCACGCCGCACCAATCCATGACCTTCACCAGCTTCCTGGTCGTAAGGTTCACCACAAACTCTTTGCTTTCCATCAGCATAGGATGGGAGTACCGCTCCGGGCGGACGGAGACATAGAGCATTGCCGGGTCGGAACAGACGGTCCCTGTCCACGCAACCGTGATGATATTGTCGTTTCCTTTCGTGTCTGCGGTGCTTACCATGACCGCCGGCAGCGGATACAGCATGTTTCCGGGTCCCCAAATTTGTTTTTGCATTGTCTGAAACGCCTCCTTCATTTTTGATCGGTGCAAAAGCGCCCTTTCTTCACAGTCCATTCCCCACCGGACGTCCGGCATGGAACGTCACATACATATTTTCTATATTTCTGCTTTTTTCTTTGAACAATCCGCCCTTTTTATGCTATACTACAGATATGTTGGGGCAGAAATCTGTGGCCCCTATGGAACCACGGATTACTCTGTGCTATCGCACTCGTGGTATCTAAGAAATGTATTATACCATAAAAACCAAAAAAAGACCAGAAAGGAAAAATTATGAGCGAAGGATTATTACAGCAAGAAACGCAGGCAGAAACCCAGACAATGGCTGAACTTGAAGAGCATTTTGACGATGCCAATCCCTGGAGCATTGTGCAATCCTATATGGATAACCAGACCGTGCTCACGGTAAAAATAGAAGGGATCGTGAATGGCGGCGCGATTGCCATGGTAGAAGGTATCCGCGGATTTATCCCGGCATCCCGGCTTTCCTTATCTTATATTGAAGATCTGGAAACCTGTCTCTTAAAAGAAATTGAAGTCAGGGTCATTGAGGTCAACCAGGCAGAAAACCGCCTGATCCTTTCTGCCCGCGAAATTCTCCGTGAAAAAGAGAAAAAAGCAAAAGAAGAAAAAATTGCCAGCATCCAGATCGGCAGCGTCATGACCGGCAAAGTGGAGACTTTACAGAATTACGGGGCGTTCGTTGACCTGGGCGACGGGATCTCCGGTTTGGTCCATGTCTCACAAATCAGCAATAAACATGTAAAATCTCCAAAGGATGTCTTAGCAGTCGGCGACGAAGTACAGGTAAAAGTCATCGGTATCAAGGAAGGCAAAGTCAGCCTCAGCATGAAAGCTTTGGAAGCGTCGGAAGAAAGCCCGTCTGGGAAAGTCGAGATCCCGAAATCGGAAAACATCGGGACCAGCCTTGGGGAATTGTTTAAAAACATCAAGCTTTGATGCTACATCCGCTCAACCCTCTGGAGGAAAATCAATCATGGACACCATTTATATCTTTGACCTGGATGGCACACTCGCGGACACGCTGGCCTCCTTGCACTACTCTGTGAATGAGACTCTGAGAGAACTGTCTCTTCCCCCTGTCACCCGGAAGCAATGCCAAAGTTTTGTCGGGAATGGGGCGCGCCGTTTGATAGAGTTGTCCATCCAGGCGTCCGGCGGGGAAGCGGATGTGCTGATCGGGGAAGCGATGTCCATCTACCGACGGGTATTCGACCAAAACTGCACCTATCAGGTGCGTCCTTATGACGGGATCCCTGACGTGCTGGATGCACTGGCCGCGCAGGGCGCTGCGTTAGCCGTCCTCTCCAACAAGCCGCACGCCCAGGCTGTGAAAGTTGTGGAAACGGTCTTTGGAAAGGAAATATTTGCCGCTATCTGCGGACAAAAAGACAATATCCCCCGAAAGCCGGATCCGGCGGGGATATTGGAGATTTTAAAGGAAACCGGTTTTCACCGGGAGGATTGCCTTTATATTGGGGATTCCGAAGTCGATATCGCTACAGGGAAAAACGCAGACGTATGTACAGCCGCTGTCGCGTGGGGGTTCCGTACCCAAAAGGAATTAAAGGATGCGGGCGCAAAAACGATTCTTTCACACCCACAGGAGCTTCTTCACACGGGGATTTACGATCGGTGTAACCTTACAGGACGAATTTCCCCTCCAATTTCGGAAACCTTGCCTGGATGCTGATATGCTTGTCCAGCCAGCCGCCCATCTTTCCCACCAGTACACCGTTGCAGCAGGCCATGATGACGGTTCCCAGGCCAATCCCGGCCAGCCGGTGAAGCAGGAGCAGTGAAATCAAGGCTCCTGCCGCCAGACTGCACATATCATAACAGATTTTAAATTTTTCCAGCTTCATCCCCAGCCTGCGGCTGACGCCTTTCACAAAAAACTCGTACACCTGCGGGTAGAAATAAGTCTTAAAATAAAGCGTTACTCCAAAGGAATTTAAAAAAAACCCAACCGTAAAAATCAAAATCCGTGCCGGCAGGCCAAAAGAACCCGGCGCAGTCACTTCCGGGTTCAGCCACGGCAAAACCGCCCGCCAAAAATCCAGCGCCGCCCCGTAAATCAATCCTGATCCAAAAGAAACCAGATAAATCAGCCGAACCTTCCGCAGCACGATACACAGCACAACAAACAGGCTCCCCTGCACCAGGTACTCCGCCTGTCCAAACGTCAGGAACGATGCCCGGATACTGATCGCATAAGCCGGCGTCACCACCATAGAAAGCCCAAAATCCGCCGCCGCCAGCATCGCCGTAGCAAAGGACAGTATCACCGCCGCCAGGAGATATACCGCCTCGCTGCTGATCTGCAGTTTCTTTTTCATCTCTTTTTCAGCCCTTTCCCTTATCCTTTTCCCACTATGGGACTGCAAAATATGGCAAAAAGGAACCTACATACCTGTAGATCCCTTCTTATCCTCATATACCAGACCTTAGAAGGCCCTCATTCCTCATTCCGCATTTGGCTTTTCCACCTGCGCGATCGCCGCTTTCTGCATCGGAATCCTACAGTTTTTATTACTCCCGAATTCTACAATCACGTCTTCATCCGTCATATCAATAATGATCCCGTAAAATCCACTGGTAGTAAGTACCGTGTCCCCTACTTCCATGGACGATAGCATCGCCTGGACCCTTTTCTGCTCTTTTTTCTGCGGCCTCATAAAAAGAAACCAAAATCCTCCAAGAATAACCGCGTATACGAGAATCAAAGGTAACCAGCTTCCTGAGCTGCTGCTTTGTGACAATAAACTAAACATACCGTTTTTTCCTCCTCAAATCATCCAACACTATCCTAATCATACACAATAATGCGGGTTTCATCAAGTTCTTTTTCAGATTTCAGCAAAAAAAGCGGAAACGGCGGATGTTACTCTTGATTATCCTTCCTCACCGTATTAAAATAAAGGAAATCTCCGCGGTTCACAGAACCCCCCATGCTACGCTGTGCCAGCGCCATGGCATGGAACGCGCGGGTTTACGGCCTGGTGGTTCAGCCCGCCCCTATCCGGGCTGCTATGGAAGCGGATTTCAGGAGAGAAAGCGTATGATCAATTTCAATATCCCCCCTTACATCGGGAAAGAGGAGACCTATATCGCCCAGGCCATCGCCAACCATAAAATCTCCGGGGACGGGGAATTTACCAAAAGATGCAGCCAGTGGATCGAGGAACACACCCATACAGCCAAGGCGCTGCTTACCACTTCCTGCACCCACGCCACTGAGATGGCCGCCCTGCTGAGCGGCATCCAGCCAGGCGATGAGGTCATCCTCCCGTCCTATACCTTCGTGTCCACGGCCAATGCTTTCGTCCTGAACGGCGCAACGGCTGTTTTTGTCGATATCCGCCCGGACACGCTCAACCTTGACGAGACGCTGATCGAGGATGCCATCACGGAACATACGAAAGCCATCGTCCCGGTCCACTATGCCGGTATCGCCTGCGAGATGGACCGGATCATGGAGATCGCAGGGCGCTATGGGCTAAAGGTCATCGAGGATGCTGCGCAGGGCGTCATGTCCTCCTACAAAGGGAAGCCTCTTGGAACCATCGGTGATTTCGGGTGTTACAGCTTCCACGAGACGAAAAACTACAGCATGGGAGAAGGCGGGTGCCTGCTGATCCGGGACAAGGACATGGTAGAAGAAGCGGAGATCATCCGGGAAAAGGGAACGAACCGCAGCAAATTCTTCCGCGGCCAGATCGACAAATATACATGGGTTTCGGCAGGCTCCTCCTATTTGCCGAGCGAGCTGAACGCCGCGTACCTTTATGCGCAGCTTGAAGCGGCGCAGGAGATCTACGATGACCGCATGGCGTCCTGGAACCTTTACCGCCAGCTTTTATCCCCCCTCGCCGAATCCGGGAAGATCACCCTCCCGACGGTTCCGGAAGGCTGTATCCACAATGCCCATATGTTTTATATCAAGGCAAAGGATCTGGCGGAGCGTACCGCCTTGATCCAGTACCTGAAAGCACACGATATTTCCACTGTGTTCCACTATGTCCCGCTCCACAGCTCGCCGGGCGGCAAGCGGTACGGACGGTTCCACGGTGAGGACGTCTACACGACGAAGGAGAGTGAACGTCTGCTCAGGCTGCCGATGTTCTACGGCCTGGGTGCGGACAAGATCCGCCGGGTCTGTGGATGCATCGAGGATTTTTACCGATAGGAGAGCCGTATGTTGTATTCTGTGATTATTCCCTGCTACCGCTCTTCCGCCACCATCCGCAAGGTCGTCGAGATGACGGCGGAAAAGCTTTCGCAGATGGGAAAGACCCCTTATGAGTTTATACTGGTAGACGATGATTCCCCGGACGGCGGCGCAACTGTCCGGGAGCTGGAATCGCTTGCCGATGATTACCCTTATGTAAAGGTGGTCGAGCTTGCAAAAAATTCCGGGCAGCACAACGCCGTCATGGCGGGCCTGAACTACGCGGATGGTGATACGCTTATCGCGATGGATGACGACATGCAGACGCACCCGTCCCAGCTCCCTGTTTTATTTGATGAGTTCGAGAAAGGGTTCGATATCGTCTATGGCTATTACCCGGATAAGAAGCACAGCTTGTTCCGCAATTTCGGCAGCTTTATCAACTACCTTTCCGTGCGGATCCTCATCGGGAAACCGAAAGATATGAAGACGTCCAGCTTCTGGATCATCCGCAGGTTCGTCCGGGATTACGTCATCGAGTATAAGAGCCAGTACACCCATCTCCAGGGCCTGTTCCTTCGCACGACCCGGAACATCAGCTGTGTCCCGGTCAAACATTTCAAGCGCGCGGCCGGCTCCAGCGGATATACCTTTAAAAAGCTGGTAGGCTTATGGTCGAATATCATGGGGTATTCGATCGTACCCTTGCGGATGGCAACCTACTGCGGCTACGCGTTTTCTTTGCTTGGGATACTGGGCGCACTGGCGACCGTCATCCGTAAGCTCTGCGTTCCCTCGATGGCGATTGGATGGCCCTCCATGATGGCAGCTATCTGCTTTTTCGCAGGGGTCAACCTGCTGTTCCTTGGGCTGATCGGCGAATACCTGGGGCGGATGTTCCTCAACATGAACCGGTACCCGCAATATGTAGTCCGGAAAATTTACCAGAAAAACGAAGGAGAGTCGGCATGAAAAAGATCATGGTCCTGGGCGCTGGGATCTACCAGGTCCCATTAATAAAAACCGCCAGGCGGATGGGCATTTATACGATCGCGGTAAGCATACCGGGCAATTACCCCGGATTTTCCATCGCGGATAAGGTATATTACGAAGATACGACCAACTATGGGAAAATATTGGAGCTTGCCCGAAAAGAACAGATCGATGGTATCGTGACCGCCGGTACGGATGTGGCTGTTATCACAATAGGGAAGGTCTGCGATGAGCTTGGCCTTTGCGGGCTTTCCTTCGACGCGGCGCAGATTGCGGCCAACAAATTCCTGATGAAAAAAAAGTATGAAGAATACGGGGTACGGACGGCAAAATTCCGTGAAATCCCACTGGACGCTGCCGATATCTCAGAGCGTGTCAGCGCCCTTTCTTTCCCGTTGATCTTCAAGAGCATCGATTCCTCCGGAAGCCGGGGTATCGTCCGCGTGGATTCCGAAGCGGAATTTGCGGACGCGCTTGCCACCGTGAGATCCAGCACCCGCTCCGACCGTTTTATCGTAGAGGAATTTATCGAGGGCGAGGAATTTGGGGCGCAGGCTTTTATCACGCATGGGGAGCTGGCTTTCATTATCCCGCACGGGGATTATGTGTTCCACGCGGACACCGGCGTCCCCATCGGGCATTTCGCGCCGTACGGCCTTGCGCCGGAAATCATCGGGGACGCGAAAGAACAGCTTGCCAAAGCCGCGAAAGCGATGGGGCTTGATAACTGCGCTATCAACGCGGATTTTATCCTGAAGGACGGGCAGACTTATGTATTGGAGCTTGGCGGACGTTCCGGGGCGACTTGCCTGGCAGAGCTGGTATCCATCTATTACGGGTTTGACTATTATGAAAAAATCATTCTCGCGGCGCTTGGCGAAAATGTCTCCTTTGATTGCGACGGCCCAAAAACGCCGAATGCCAGCATGCTTCTGCGGAGTGAAAAAGACGGGGTCATCCAGTCCCAGACGGACGATAACCCCAGGCATCCCGGCATCTATGAAATCCAGTTCGACTATAAACCGGGGGACGCCGTCCACGCATTCCGCGTCGGGCCGCACCGTATCGGGCATGTCATCACAAAAGGGGAAACGCTGGACGAAGCGGTAGATCTGCTGCACAGGACGCTGGAAAGGATCCGGATCGTCGTGGAGTGACGATGGGTTTCTTTAAGGATCCTTACTTTTTCCATTCTTTCGCTGCTTTTAAGCATTCCGGCAATATCCGTTTTGCGGCAAGAAGAAGCACGGCAAACACCACGGCGTAACGCACATACCATTTCAAGGCAAACAGTGCCATGGAAGCCAGGTTCCAGACGGCATACCCCGCTGAAATCCGCACGCACTTCTGCAAAGGGACAATCCTTCTTCCCGTGACTTTCCGCTCCAGCACGCCCTGGGCTATCAGCATCAGGAAATAGCTGATGGCGGTCGTGTAAGCTGCGGCCATATAGCCCAGATGGATAATGAACGTATAGTTTAAAATCACGTTCACCACCATGGCCCCGGCCGTCCCTACGGCCACAAACACCGTCTTTTTGTAGTAATTCTGCACCGCTGTGTAAATATAGCTGTAAAACCGCAGCAATGTCCCCGTCACCATAGGGGCGATCAAATACATGGCCGCCCGGTAATCCTTGGATCCAAGAACGGCGATGATCTCCGGCGCCAAAGCGACGAGGAGCCACGAGAGCAGGCCGAAGCCATGCATCAGCGAGATCCATGGCCCCTCAATGTCTTTCTCCTCTTTCCTGGACATCTTTTCGTACATCCAGGGCAGGAACGCATTCCACACCGAGTCCTCCACGATCCAGATGATGAAAGATACCGTTGTACCCAGCGCGAAAATACCTGTATACCCATCCCCTGCCAGGAACTGGACCATGATTTTGTCCGCCTGGTTCATAATCTGGATGGACAACGCCTCCGGGATCAACGGCAAGCTGTATTTCAGCGCGTATGCCCAGTAAGCTTTCTCAACGGCTTTTTTCCCCTGCACCCACAAAAGCACAGCGACCGCCAGCCCTCCGATCACCTGGGGCAGATAAAAGCTCCCGACCCGGATGGATACCAGATCATCCTGGAAACCTTTTGCGCGCCCCAGATAGATCAACACGATGGAAAGAAGCGTCGCCGGGACAATCGTGACCGTCGTGATGAGGATGCTGGCTTTATACCGCATCATCTGTTTTTCCCTACGCTGCATGAACAGGATGCTCGTATAGCCAAACACATACAGGAATGCCGTATAAAACATGAAATCCGTCATACGCAGGAAAGACTGCACCGGCCTTTTCAGGATCATGCAGACTGCAAAAAATCCCGCAATTGAAAAATAAGAAAGCCCCTGCACGCTGGAAACATAAGCCGGATACTTCTCCCCAACATCATACTTTGCCCGGTCTACACTCCTCCACAGGCACAACGACATCACAGGCACCATGATCTGCAGCCACGATTCATAAACGCGGATCTGGCCGTACTGCGCCGTTGACAAAAGCCGGGTGAGGACCGGCGTCACCAAAAAAGTCAGCCCCCGGATGCACATCTGTCCGAAAATGTAAAAAATGCCCGCCTTTAAGGCAAGCCTGTTCAATTGCTCCTGATTGCCCATATGATTTTTCAGTTCCCTGCCTTATCGGATTACCACCCTGCTTTGCGGGCGGCTGCTTTTTAAACAGTTACGATTCCCCATCGGCTTTATCCGTCCATTCCTTACTTTTACATAGCTGGGTTTTCAGCGAAAGATTGCCGTTTTTTATTACGCTGTCACACCGGCTTACCAACCGGCGGGCGCTTGTTTGCTGCTACGGTTGTATTATACATAGAATTGTCGGATGATTCAATGAATAATCCAAAATCTACATTTGTAGAACTGATATTCGATTTGGAGACAAAATCATCCGCCAGATCCCGCCTCCTTCTTCACGGCATTTTCCACCCCAATCCCACGGCAAATACCTGTCTCACGAATCTCCACATTCAAAATAGTAAAAACATCTCCTTGTCACAGGAAGTT
>CAZYVA010000026.1:0-226 GCA_964650695.1 uncultured Dorea sp.
AAAGTCCTGTGCCTTACCGCTTGGCGATAGCCCAATAGGAAGAAAATCAATTCCGGATGGCAAACATCCAGATAAAAAAAGAAAGGTGGGTAAAGGGGTTCGAACCCTTGATCTTCGGAACCACAATCCGACGCGTTAACCAACTGCACCATACCCACCATGTATGCGGACCCGCTGGAACTTATGTCCAACGGATACCCTGATATTCCATTGTGTAAACCCAACG
>CAZYVA010000026.1:236-13278 GCA_964650695.1 uncultured Dorea sp.
TCGAACTATCATGTCCAACTAAGTACCACGATATTCAATTTTTGTGGTTCTAACGAGCCTGGGGGGATTCGAACCCTCGACCTACGGCTTAGAAGGCCGTTGCTCTATCCAGCTGAGCTACAGGCTCAAAACATCCGCCCTTCCGAACAGTTCTCAAAACCAGATGATATTTTAAGAAAGCGGGTGATGGGAATCGAACCCACGTATCCAGCTTGGAAGGCTGGTGTTCTACCATTGAACTACACCCGCAAAGTCGGGGTGACAGGATTCGAACCTGCGGCCTCCTGGTCCCAAACCAGGCGCTCTAGCCAAACTGAGCCACACCCCGGTATCTATTTGATTGTATGTCCTGTCCCCTGCCCTGGCACAGATAGTATTATAACGAAGCGAAATATAAATGTCAACCTCTTTTTTGTTGTCGGGATCCCTATGGATCCCCGGCTGTAGGCTTCTTCCCATTGGCCGTTCCTTACGGCGCCCCAACATATCGGAGCTCTACCTTCGGCTGCCGCCCTCTTACCAGATCCATCACCATATATGTCGGTTTCCTGCCAGGCTGCCGCGGATAGGAGAGGCTTCCCGGATTCAAGATCAGCATTCCGGGTTCTTCCGTTAAAGAAGGCCGGTGCGTATGCCCGTACATGACAATATCCGCCCCTCTGTCCCTTGCGGCTTTTCTCAGCCGCTCCTCCCCAAAATTCACCCGGTATGTATGTCCATGGGTCAGGAAAAGATGATACCCTTCCAGTATAAAGTCTTTTTCTCCCGGCTTACAGGAGAAAAAATCATTGTTCCCCGAAAGGATATGGCTTGGGCAGCCCGCAATGGCTTCAATATAGCCCTCTCCTCCTTCCGTGTCCCCCAGATGGATGAGCAGGTCTGCATCCCTGTTTTCTTCCAGGGCTTTCTCCAGGTTCCTATGAAAATTATGCGTGTCGCTGACGATCAATATCTTCATCCGGTTATTCTCCCATACGCCTCCTTAAAACAGCCATCATCTTCCGCAGGCCCTCCCCCCGGTGGCTAAGCTTGTTTTTTTCTTCCGGCGCAAGCTGCGCGCTGGTACACCCCTGCTCCGGGAGGAAAAAAATCGGGTCGTAGCCGAACCCGTTTTCACCGGCAGCTTCGTGGGCGATCATCCCTTCCATCGTCCCTCTGACGACCTGCGTCGTCCCATCCGGGAACGCTGCGGCGACCGCGCAGACGAAGCGGGCGGTCCGTTTTTCCTCCGGCACGCCCGCCATCCTTTCTAACAGCGACCGGATCTTAATGTCATAGGAGGTATCCTTCCCCATATACCTGGAAGAATAAATGCCAGGCTCTTTATTCAGGTAATCGATCTCCAGCCCGGAATCATCCGCAAGGACAACCGCATCCGCATAGCGTCCATCCTTCCTGGCTGCTTTCGCGGTTGCTTCGGCTTTTATCAACGCATTCTCCTCGAAAGTATGCCCGTCCTCCTCCACATCGGCCATGATGCCCACTTCCCTCCGGGAATAAAGCTCCAGCCCGGAATCGGACAATATCTGCCGGATTTCTTCCATCTTGTCTTCATTTCCGGTTGCAAATATGATTGGTTTCATCGCCTTTATCCTTTCTTTTCCAAATTCCTTTTTGGCGGCTTCGGCCCCGGGAACTGATAATAATAAGTTTTCAGCATCCCGTTATAGATCTTCCGGTTTTTCTCTGCCTTTTGCCCAAAATACCGTTCCGCGTCCTCATAAGCCGTAATCATGTACGCCGACCATGCATCCAGCTTGCGGAATTGTTCGCCAAAGGAGCGGTACAGCCCTGGAAGGTCTTTTTTATCTTCCGTGCGCTCCCCGTAAGGAGGGTTCGTCACAATAAACCCATACTTTTTCGGATGGCTCAGTTCCTCTACCGGACGTTCCTGTAAGTGGATCAAGCGTTCTACCCCCGCCTTTTTCGCATTCCTCCTGGCAATCCGTATAACGCCGGGATCGATATCATACCCTTGGATATCCGTATCTATATTCCTTTCGATCCGGTCATTCGCCTCGTCAATGGCGCTGTACCATAGCCTTGGAGGGATCAGGTTTTTCCATCGCTCGGCGGCGAAACTCCTCATCATCCCTGGGGCGATATTAGCCGCCATCATGGCCGCCTCTATCGGGAACGTCCCGCTCCCGCAAAACGGATCTACAAAAACCCTGTTCTTTTTCCATGGGGTGAGTAAAATCAAGGCGGCCGCCAATGTCTCTGTGATGGGCGCCTTTCCTGACATCTCCCGGTATCCCCGCTTGTGCAGGGACATACCGGAACTATCAATCCCTACCGTCACCTGGTCTTTCATCAGGAAGACCCTCACCGGATATGACGGCCCGTCTTCCGGAAACCAGTCCATATGGTATCTTTCCTGGAGGCGGCGTACCATCGCTTTTTTCATGACAGACTGGATGTCCGAAGGGCTGAACAATTTGCTTTTTACCGAGGCGGCTTTCGCCACCCAGAACCTGGCATCCTTTGTCAGGTAATCTTCCCACGCGATCGCGCGGGTCTTTTCAAATAACTCCTCGTATGTAACCGCCCGGAATTCCCCTGCCTTTAAAAGCACTCTCTCCGCCGTCCGGAGGAAAATATTGGCGCGGCACAAAGCGTCCATATCCCCCCAGAA
This sequence comes from uncultured Dorea sp., assembly GCA_964650695.1. Lineage (GTDB taxonomy): Bacteria > Bacillota > Clostridia > Lachnospirales > Lachnospiraceae > CAZYVA01. The sequence goes on from CAZYVA010000026.1 coordinate 2,872, forward strand.
AGCCACCCTTCCATCTTCCACGCGGGATATCTCATACCCCAGATCTATGATCTCCCTTTTTAAAACTGCCTCCAGCCCAAAATGGCAGGGGGCAATCAATTCCACTTTTTCCATCCGCATCTTCCCTTTCCGTCTTCCCGTACCATCTTACTTGCTTTATCCACTGCTTGTCAAGGAAAGAATACACTCCTCTCCCGGATGGAACGGAGACGGGTTACTATGCACGGTCAGGAATGCGCATTTACCGGGGTAACTGTGACTGCCGCAATAATGTACCCGGCTGCAAAGACGCCTTTACAGCCGGGCTTGTAAGCCGGATCGGATATCTCAGTGATAGCCTGTCCCTTCATTAATAATTGTCGCTTACATTGGACGCATTCTTATTCGATGCATTGCTGTTGGACGCGTTCATGTCGGACGCATTGCTGTTGGATGCGTTCTTATTGGACGCGTTGCTGTTGGACGCGTTCCGGTTAGACGCATTGCTGTTGGACGCGTTCTTATTGGACGCGTTGCTGTTGGACGCGTTCCGGTTAGATGCATTGCTGTTGGATGCGTTTTGACCGGATGCATTTGAATTACAGTTTGATGAATGATAATTCTTTGCCATTTCAAAATTCCTCCTAATCCATTTTGATTCGGGGATATTATGTGCATTTTTGATTCTTTTATGTATTTGTTAAGATTTTTTTAATTTTTTACTTGCATTTTCGCATAGGCTATATTATACTATTGTCTGTGAAGAGCAAAGCTCTTTACAACCCCTTATTAATTATTTATACTCCCCTCAACAGGCCGATGGCTCCCCCATCGGTCTGTTACTTTTTATCTGCCGGCTCCCTACCATCCCCTCCACTGCCTGACAATCCTGATAAGCAGGGCCACGATCAGCAGCGGAAGGATCACTGGAGCCAGAAAACTGACAATCCCGCCTACCACGGCTACGATCATTACAAAAATACCGACGATCCCCAGTATAACCAGAATCCACTTCCAACTGCTAAAAATATGGCGTCCTGGATACGCTTCCTCGCCGGGAGAGGACTCCTCCTGCTGTCCGCCATACGGCCGATAGCCTTCTGTTTGTTCCGCCTTGTTTTTCGCCATATGGATAACCGTCTGCGCAAGCACCCAGGGGTCGCCCAATTCTTCCAGCACTTCCTGTTCCGGACGCCCTTTTGACATTTCCCCGCTGATATACTGGTCATAATAACGGATATTTTCCTGTATGACAGGGCCGCTCAGGTCATTCCCCAAGGCAGCCCTCAATTTCCCCAAAAACTCACTTTTTGACATATCTCCCTCTATCCACCGGCCACGGAACCTTTGCGGCGCCGTGCCTGAGCGCCTGCCGCGTCTCACATATCCGTCCGCTTCAAATAGAACCGGCCCTGCATCCTTACACCTCGAACAGCAGATCCCCATAGGATGGCATCGGCCATGCTTCTTTGTCCACGATCATCTCCAGTTTGTCTACCGGCTCGCGCAGTTTGGCCATCACCGGGACAACTTCCCTGTAGTAGTATTCTGCCTGTGCTTTCCCTTCTTCCATAGCGGCTGCCTTTGATTCCGTGCGCCGCAGTTTTTCATTGGCTCTTTTCACCTCTGCCAGGAGAGCGGAAACTTCATTCAAGATCTCCATCTGTATGGTAGGGTCGGCGCCGGCCTCCCGGACAGCATTCACCGTATCCGCAAGGGTTTTCGTATATTTAACGACTGCCGGGATAAACTGCTTGCTTGCCATGTCAATCATTGTCAGGGCTTCAATATTGATGGCTTTTGCATAATTTTCATACTTGATCTCCGCCCTTGATTCCAGTTCTGTCTTTGTAAACACTTTGAACCGCTCAAACATCCTAATGGATTTTTCCGTCACAAGCGCCGGGATCGCTTCCACCATGGAGCCAATATTCAAAAGCCCCCGTCTTTTCGCTTCCTCCACCCATTCCTTCGCGTAACCGTTTCCATTAAAGATGATCCTCTGGTGTTCGGTCGCGTATTTCTTGATCAGGTCATGAACCGCCATGTTGAAATCCTCAGCTTTTTCCAATTCATCACAAGCCTCGGCGAACGCTTCCGCCACGATGGTATTAAGCACAACATTCGGCCCCGCCACGGAATCGCGGGATCCCGGCATACGGAACTCAAATTTATTTCCAGTGAAAGCAAACGGGGACGTCCGGTTCCGGTCGGTCGCATCCTTGGAAAAATCGGGAAGCGTACTCACGCCCGTTTCCAGCTTGCCACCCTCCAGGCTATGTGTCGCCAGGCCCGTGCTGATAAGCTGCTCCAACACATCCCCAAGCTGTTCGCCAAGGAAAACGGAAATGATTGCCGGGGGCGCTTCCGAACCGCCAAGCCTCTGGTCGTTCCCCGGATCCGCCGCCGATTCACGGAGCAGGTCGGCATGGGTATCCACGGCCTTCAGGATACACGTGAGCACAAGAAGGAACTGGATGTTTTCATGCGGCGTGCTGCCGGGATCCAGCAGGTTTTTCCCATCATCCGTAACCAAGGACCAATTGTTATGCTTCCCGGATCCATTGACGCCCGCAAAAGGTTTTTCATGGAGCAGGCATTTCATTCCCTGCTTGGTGGCCACCCTCTTTAAGGTCTGCATGATCAGATGGTTGTGGTCTACCGCAACATTCGCCTGCGCGTAGATCGGCGCCAGTTCATGCTGCGCGGGGGCCACCTCGTTATGCTGGGTTTTGGATGTCACGCCCACCTTCCACAGTTCTTCGTTGACCTCTTTCATGAACGCGGCGATCCTCTGGCGGATCGTCCCGAAATAATGATCGTCCAGCTCCTGTCCCTTCGGCGGCATCGCCCCGAAAAGCGTCCGCCCGGTATAAATCAAATCTTTCCTTTGCCTGAACTTTTCCGCGTCTACAAGAAAATACTCCTGCTCCGGCCCTACGGATGGCGCGACCTTTTTTGAGGTGCTGTTCCCAAACAAACGCAAAAGACGCAGCGACTGTACGTTAATCGCTTCCATGGAACGAAGAAGGGGGGTCTTCTGGTCGAGCGCTTCCCCTGTATAGGAGCAGAAAGCTGTCGGTACACAGAGTGTCGCGCCGGCCGCGTCATGCCGTACAAACGCGGGTGAGGTACAGTCCCACGCCGTATACCCTCTCGCCTCAAAGGTGGCTCTCAGCCCGCCGGACGGGAAGGAGGACGCGTCCGGCTCCCCTTTAATAAGCTCCTTTCCGGAAAAACTCATCAGCGCCTTCCCATTTTCCATCGGGGCAGAGATGAACGACTCATGCTTTTCCGCCGTTACCCCTGTCAACGGCTGGAACCAGTGCGTATAGTGCGTAGCCCCCTTTTCGATCGCCCATTCTTTCATCTCGTGGGCAATCACATCCGCTGTCTCCGGCTGGAGTTCCTTCCCTTCCTCAATGGTCCTTTTCAACTCCCTGTAAACCTTTTTGGGAAGCCGCTCCTGCATCACGCTGTCATTAAAGACATCTTCGCCAAAAATATCCGCCACATTCACACTCATTTTTTTCTCCTTTCAATGTAAAAGGTGTCCCAATATTCGTTGGAACACCTTTGTCCTCCTGCTGCCTGCCGCGAAAGCAAAACGCCTTCCGGCATCTTTTTTTGGCCTACCGCCTTTTCTTATGCTTTATCGTTGCATCCGAGTACATCATAGAGCTTATGGGAAACCAAAGCCTTGATGTTTGCACGGGCCGGTTTCAGGTACTCCCTTGGGTCAAACTTATCCGGATGGTCTGCAAGGAATTTACGGATCGTCCCGGTCATAGCGAGCCTCAGGTCAGAGTCAATATTGATTTTACATACTGCGGAACGGGAAGCCTCGCGGAGCTGATCTTCCGGTACGCCAATGGCGCCCGGCATATTCCCGCCGTGGGTGTTGATCATCTCGACATACTCCTGCGGTACGGACGAAGCGCCGTGCAGCACGATCGGAAAGCCCGGAAGCCTCTTCTCACACTCGTGGAGCACATCGAACCTGAGCTGCGGCTTCGTACCCGGTTTGAACTTGTACGCGCCATGGCTCGTCCCAATCGCGATCGCAAGAGAATCACAGCCTGTCTTTGACACAAACTCTTCCACTTCCTCCGGGTGCGTATAACTTGCCTCGCCCGCCGCCACTTTGACGTCATCCTCAATGCCCGCAAGCGTACCGAGCTCGGCCTCCACCACTACGTCATGCGCATGCGCGTACTCAACAACCTTACGTGTGATCTCGATATTCTCCGCAAACGGTTTGGAAGAGGCGTCGATCATGACGGACGTGAACCCGCCGTCGATACAAGCCTTGCATGTCTCAAAATCCGGGCCGTGGTCTAAGTGAAGCGCGATCGGGATATCCGGGTTCTCAATCACCGCCGCTTCGACTAATTTTACCAGATAGGTATGGTTCGCGTATGCGCGCGCGCCCTTGGACACCTGAAGGATGACCGGTGCGTGCGCCTCTGAGCAAGCCTCTGTGATCGCCTGTACGATCTCCATATTATTTACATTAAATGCTCCGATCGCGTATCCGCCGTCATATGCTTTCGCGAACATCTCTTTGGTTGTAACTAGTCCCATGTTCTCTCCTCCAATTCTCAAAACAAATTCTTAAATGGATCCATCATCAACGATGGTTTCATTATAGTGCATTGTGGGAGAAAAGACAAGATTATTTTTTACGATCCGGATATCATCGAGGCTTGCCAGCCCCATTTCTCTTTGCTATAATAAAACGCGGCTGCGGAGGGCAGCCTGTATAATCGAGTCTAAATAGCCTTACGTTTCGATTATACCAGGAAAGGAGTATCGAAATGATGTGGGCTTATAACAGTATCTTTTACCAAATATATCCCATCGGCTTCTGCGGCGCGCCGACGCACAACGACGGTGTCTGCATGCCGCGGATTTTAAAGTTGGCGGACTGGGCGGACTATTTTGTCGGGCTTGGTATTGACGCCATCCTTTTAAACCCTGTTTTTGAATCGGACAATCACGGCTACGATACGCGGGATTTCCGCAAAATCGACTGCCGTCTCGGAAGCAATGAGGATTTTGCCAAGGTTTGCAGCATCCTCCATAAAAAGGGGATCAAAATCGTCCTGGATGGCGTGTTTAACCATGTGGGGCGCGGGTTCTGGGCATTTCAGGATGTGTTGGAAAAAAGATGGGATTCCCCGTACAAGGACTGGTTTTGTATCAATTTCGACGGGAACAATGGCTACGATGATGGTTTCTCGTATGAAGGCTGGGAAGGCCATTACGAGCTGGTGAAGCTGAACCTCCAAAATCCTGCCGTTGTGGATGATCTTCTTAGCTGCGTGGAATTTTGGGTAGACGCTTTTGGCATTGACGGGCTGCGCCTGGACGTAGCGTACAGCCTGGATCATGGGTTTATGCGCCGCCTGCGCTCCCATGTGCAGGGCTTGAAACCCGGTTTTGTATTGATCGGGGAAGTCCTGAACGGGGATTACAACGCCATCGTCAACGATGAAATGCTCCATAGCTGCACCAATTATGAATGTTACAAGGGGCTGTACTCCAGCTTCAATTCTATGAACCTTTTTGAAATTTCCTATTCGCTGAACCGTCAGTTCGGCCCGGATCCGTGGTGCATTTACCGGGGCAAGCATCTGATGTCTTTTGCCGACAACCATGACGTTACACGGCTTGCCAGCATCCTGACAGATAAAAGGCATCTGCCCCTTGCCTACGGGCTGATGTTTGCCATGCCCGGCATCCCGTGCCTGTATTACGGGAGCGAATGGGGGCAGGAGGGTGAAAAAGGAGCGGATAACGACTACGCGCTCCGGCCCTGCTTTGAGAAACCTATGCCAAACGCGCTGACCCGTGATATACAAAAACTGATCCGCCTCCGCAAAGGCAGCGACGCCCTCTGCAACGGCGGCTACCGGAATGTCATCGTCCAAAACCATCAGCTTATTTTTGAGCGGCGCACGGAAAAAGAGTGCATCCTCGCGGCCATCAACGCCGCTGATACCCCGTACACCGCATGGCATCAGGATCTGGATGGAGCCGCTCTTGACATTCTTTCCAATAGGGAAATTCAAATGGACGGGAAACTGGAACTGCCGGGGTACAGCGTGCAGTATTTAAAACGACAAGCATAGGCACCAAAGCACGATCACGCCGATAACCAGGATACCGGCTGCGGCGATCCTCCCGGCAAACCGCTCCCAGAACATACGCAGCATATCCTCCTGGAGAAAGCCATTTCCCTCCTGCTCCTGTCCGGGATCCGGCGTCTCCTGCCCCAAACAATGCTGTGCCTGCCCGGAGGCTTCTTCCTTTTTCGCCGGATTCCATGCCGCTCTTTGTTTTTTCCATGCATCCCAGGATTCTTTTTTCTTCTGCCAGGCGGCCCACGATGCGGAATTCCATGTGCTCTCCACGTGGGGACGGCCGCGTGGGCCGATGAAAACCGGGTCTTTTAGCCCTTCCTCGTTTACAGGCTCCAAAACCAGCGGGCCATCTTCTTCCGCTTCCTCGTCATCATCATAGTCATCGTAGTCATCATAATAACGATCGTCTTCGTCATCATAATCGTCTTCCGCTTCATACCAGCGTTTCTTTTGGACGGCTTCCTCACGGACGCGGCATCCACAGTGGGTACAGAACAATGCGTAATCCGGTATTTCTGCATTACAACGCCAACATTTCATCCTATCCCCTCCAATATCGGGAGCAGCGGCCTGGGCTGCCAGGCCGCTACATGGTAATCCGGGCAAATTTCTTCTTTCCTTTCTTCAGGACAATCCCTTCGCCGGAAAGATCTTTTTCCGTATAAACTTTATGGATATCTTTAACTTTTTCTCCGTCCACGGCCACGCCGCCCTGCTGCAGCGCGCGCCGCGCTTCCGACCGGGTCGGCGTAAGCCCTGTGCGTACAAGCAAATCCAGGATATCCACGCCGCCATCTTTGAGAACTTCCTCTGACAAGACAGTCAACGGCATATCCGCCGCGCTTCCCTGGGCAAACAGCTCTCTTGCCGCCGCCTGCGCTTTCCCGGCCTCTTTTTCCCCATGCACCAGCTTTGTCAGCTCATACGCAAGGATTTCTTTTGCCTCGTTTAGCTGCGCCCCCTCCCATGTGTCCATCCTGTCAATCTCCTCCAAAGGGAGAAATGTCAGCATACGGATACATTTCAGGACATCCGCGTCCGCTACGTTTCGCCAGTATTGGTAAAAATCAAACGGGGACATCTTTTCCGGGTCGAGCCATACCGCCCCGCTCTGTGTCTTTCCCATCTTCTTCCCTTCGGAATTTAAAAGAAGCGTGATCGTCATCGCGCTGGCATCCCCGCCAAGCTTGCGGCGTATAAGCTCCGTGCCGCCCAGCATATTGCTCCACTGGTCGTCGCCGCCGAACTGGAGGTTGCATCCGTATTTCTGGTATAGCATATAAAAATCATAGCTCTGCATGATCATATAATTGAATTCAAGGAAACTTAACCCTTTTTCCATGCGCTGCTTATAACATTCTGCAGCCAGCATCCGGTTGACGCTGAAATGGACGCCAACCTCGCGGAGCAGCTCAATATAATTCAGATCCATAAGCCAGTCCGCATTGTCCACCATCAATGCCTTTCCTTCCGAGAAATCAATAAAACGGCTCATCTGCTTTTTGAAGCAATCGCAATTGTGCCGGATCGTCTCTTTTGTCATCATGGCGCGCATGTCCGACCGCCCGGAGGGATCCCCAACCATGGCGGTTGCGCCGCCCATCAATGCAATCGGCGTATTCCCCGCCTCCTGGAGCCGCTTCATCAGGCAGAGCGCCATAAAATGCCCCACATGCAGGCTGTCGGCGGTCGGGTCGAACCCTATGTAAAAGGTCGCTTTCCCATGGTTGACCAGATCGCGGACCCGTTCTTCATCCGTCACCTGCGCGATCAACCCACGTGCCTGCAGCTCTTCATAAATTCCCATTCTCTTTCCCTCTTTTCATGATGATGAAAAAAGTCTAACGGATTTAAAAATCATTGTCAAGTCATTGCAATTCTTTTCTGTTTTCAGTACAATAAAGTGACGATACCAGGGTCAAGAGACAAAAACCCGATGCAAGCTTGCTTGCAAGAGGATTTTGTCTCTTGACCCGCCCAAAACATGAGAATGCAGCCATTTTTCTACGAAAAATGAGCGGAATTCGAATGTTTGGAGGCTTGCGGGAGCGCGCAGCGCGGAGCAGGCTGGTATCATCCAGGGTCAAGAGACATGGGTTTGGAGGCTTGCGGGCGTGCGCAGCACGGAGCAGGCTGGTATCATCCAGGGTCAAATCCGATTGACCTTAACATCATCACAATATTACGGAGAATACAGCATGGAAAGCACAAAAAGCGTGAAAAGCAGGATTGTATCCGCCGCGTGGCAATTGTTCTACCAAAAAGGCTACAGCAAGACGACCGTGGACGACATCATTGAACTGTCACATACCTCAAAAGGCTCCTTTTACTATTATTTTGATACAAAAGATGAATTGTTGAATACATTGTCCATGATCCTGGATGAACGGTATGAAGAGTTGGAAAAAGAAATGCCGCCGGAAAAGAACAGTTTCGAAAAACTGATGTATATCAACTCCGATGTACACGCTCTGATGGAACGCCAGATCCGGATCGACCTGGTTGCTTCCTTGTATTCCACCCAGCTTGTCGCGCAGGGGCGGCGGCATCTGCTGGACCAGAACCGCAGTTATTACAGATTGGTCACGAAAATCGTGGAAGAAGGGCAGGATCGGAATGAAATCCGCAGCGATATACCGGCCCACGAAATCGTACAGTATTATGCGCTCTGTGAACGTGCGCTTGTATCAGACTGGTGCCTGCACAAGGGGGCCTTCCCGCTGGGCGAATATAGTAAGCGCTGGATGCCGGTCATGATGGAGCATTTCAAAATGACGCCGGACACCCCATAAAAAGCTGCCGGGCATACAAGATGCGCCGCCAGCCTGCCGCCTTTTTCTTTTTTTATCTTTTATCCAAGGTACACCATTTCATCTTTCGGCCGGGTTCCCGGAGCCATCTCCAGCAGATACAAGACCGGCTGTTCCGCTCCAAAGTCCGTTACCTGCTCATACTCGAACCTGGCTTTGATGTGTACCCATTGGTTTTTCCTGACTGTCTGGCCTTTTGGCAGATGGCAAGGATAGCCATAATATCTGACATCCTCCGCGCAGCAGGTCATGATCTTCCTGACCGGCACAAATAAATCTCCACCCATCCTCTTTGGACGGAACGCCTGTGCGGTAAACTCCAGTGTTTTATGCAGATACAATGCCGGATGGTCGTAAGCGTCCACATACCAGATCCCAAAATCATCATCCTCTATTTGGATCACATCCGCCGTCACGTCATAAGGCAGATCCTCCTTGGACGGGGGAATGATATTGCCCTCCTGATCCTCAAACAGTAGCTGCGCCATCGGGTTCTGCACCTTCAATGCCCTGCGGAAACCCGCCCGGTTCAGTTCTTTTGGACACCGGTTTACCACGATCAGCTCGGATTCTGTCAATGGCTCCATCAACACATTGCGCATATTCAGCAGGTACATTTCCAGCGTTTCGCCGCATACGGTTGAATATACCCCTTGCAGTTCCCAATTCCCCGGATAATCCACGGAAAGCAGATCCCCCAGCTTCCACATCCCATTATATTCGACTACGACCTGTGAGGGGTGGTAATTCATTTCACAATTCCGGAAAAAATTCTTGTTTATCTGCTCCGGCTTTTCAACCTGAAGCAGTTCCATGTTCTTTGCGGCAAGGTACTCCGGGGAATACTCTTCCTCGCCTTCCTCGCAGACGATCAACAGCGTCAGCCCCGGCTCAATCCACTCCTGTTCCATCAAGGTTTCTTTTACCATCGTCGTCTTGCCGCTGTCCAAAAATCCAGTTACAACAAACACAGGTGTTGGCATCGCCATAAACAAATACAACCTCCTAACCTGCACCAAGCAAAGCAAGTGCTTTTCTATTTTGCCAAAATGCGGAAAATGACTATAATCATCCGCGCGCCCGGCCATTATTTAAATATGGAACAGCCCGGCTAACTCCTCTTCGTTCAGATCTGTCCCGATCACCACAACGCGTCCGGTATAATCCGCCTGCCCATCCCGGATTTCATACTCCTGCGGCACCAGGTCGAACTGCTTCCAGGAACCATCCGCCATCGGGACGATGCCTTTTGAACGGAGGATTGTCCCGAAGCCGTCTGCCTCCGAGAGCGCTTTCACAAGATAATCCAATTCTTCATCCGTATATTTATGGGCCGTTTCCCTGCCCCAGCTCGTGAAAATCTCATCCGCATGATGGTGGTGATGGCCATGCCCATCCCCCTCGTGATGATGCTCGTGATGATGTCCATGAGGATCTTCCTCATGCGCATGCCCATGATGTCCATGAGGATC
>CAZYVA010000026.1:13378-20041 GCA_964650695.1 uncultured Dorea sp.
GATGATGTCCATGAGGATCTTCCTCATGCGCATGCCCATGATGTCCATGAGGATCTTCCTCATGCGCATGCCCATGATGTTCATGAGGATCCTCCTCATGCGCATGCCCATGGCGATGCCCGTCCTCACACCCACATTCTTCATGCCCCTGTGTATGCTCGTCCTGTTCCAGCAAATCCTCCAATTCCGTGCCATGCTCCAGCGCATGGAGGATCGCCTCTTTCCCAAGCTGTTCCCACGGCGTGGAGATCATAGCGGCATCCGGGTTTTCTTCCCGCAGCATATGCACGCACTTCTCGATTGCTTCATCCGTCATCATCTGCGTCCGGCTGATAACAATTGTCGTTGCATGCCTCACCTGGTCTTCAAAAAATTCTCCAAAATTTTTCAGGTAAACTTTTGCTTTCTTTCCATCCACAACCGTGATTCTTCCGGTAATCTCAATATCCGCGTCCTTTTTCACGTTCTCAATCGCCCTGGCCACATCCGAAAGCTTTCCTACCCCCGATGGCTCGATCATGACACGGTCCGGATGGTATTCCTCAATCACCTTTTTCAGAGCCTTGCTAAAATCACCTACCAGAGTGCAGCAGATACATCCCGAATTCATCTCCGTGATCTTGATCCCGGCATCCTTTAGAAAGCCGCTGTCGATCCCTATCTCCCCAAATTCATTCTCTATCAGGACCAGCTTCTCACCCGTATAAACCTGATGGATCAACTTCCTGATAAACGTTGTCTTCCCCGCTCCTAAAAATCCAGAAATAATGTCCACTTTTGTCATATAAACCTGCATCTCCTTTATTCTTGTCTTTTTCTTTTATACGATGATACCAAAGTCAAATATCCAACAATCCGATGCAAGCTTGCCTGCAAGAGGATTGTTGGATATTTGACCCGCCCAAAACATAAGAATGCAGCCATTTTTCGCAGATAAATAAGCGGCATCCGGATGCCTGGAGGCTTGCGGGGTGCGCAGCACGGCGCAAGCCGATATCGTAAAAGCCAAAAACCTTTAACTTTTATGATACCACAGATTGTTCCAAAAAAACAAGCATAAATATCTGTATTCTGCTATTCACGGCCAACTTGAAATAGATACACCTTCAACTCCCAATATCCCCAGTATTTCCGGATGTTCGTCCCCCCGAAAAACGTTAGCCATATTCAAAATGCCCGCCCTGTCTTTATATGCCGGGAACAAAAAGCCGGATTCCACTCCCTGCGGCTCGTAATCAGCATCTACCGGGCAAACCGCACAGATCAAGAACGGATAGACGTCTTCCGACTCCCACTGTGATGCATGATCGGTTCCTTTTCTCGGAATATCGTATTTCCCCAAAAAGAAAAAAATGCCATATGCATGATCCGCGTGATACCGCTCACCAAACATTTCGTAAAAAATATCCATCAAGCCATCATTTTTAAAATCGTCTTTTAAAATTGCGCTCAAAAACTGCCATACGCTGCCCTGCTTCTGTGCGGATCCCAAAAAGCAGTATTCTTTTAATTCAACATTCGTCCTGGCAAAAGGGATCGCCTTTGCCACCTTTAACTTCTGTTCCTGTTCCGCTTTCCCAAGATTTTGAAAATGGACGTTAAACGTTCCATCCACAGACCCTTCCCTGTCGAAATAGGCTCCTGCAATTCTATGAAAGCAGTTCCTGCTTATTGTCATGCGCCGGGTCAATTCCAGCATATCTTCCCTGTTGATTCCTGCCATCTGTGTATTCCCCTCATGGATGCCGGTTCTGTTATTTTATGATGATGTTGGGGGCAACGCCTAGCTGGCCCTGGTATCATCATCTTATATATTCACTGTATCCAACCTCTTCCGAAAAAACCAGGCTTTTGTCCTCATTGTAAACCTTTCGGTACGTCTTCATTTTGCGTATATCCGCCGTGGAACTGTCCAAATCCTCCGTCACGACCTCCACAGAGGCATCGTCCGTTTTTGTCCCCCAAAGAGCCACCGTCACATAGCCCCCGCTGGTGCTGACGTCGATCCGGACCGGGTAATCCGTGTTGTTGGCCATCCGGAAATCCAATGCCCCCCACGCTACCGCAGCGTCCATCCCCGCAGGGATATATTTTTCAACATAATCATGGTTCCACCTTTCCACAATTTCCAGGTTTGCAAAAAGCGCAGCGGCAAAAATGGTGGAAGATACCTGGCAGATCCCCCCGCCATAAGCCTGTATGATTTTCCCATACTGGATCGCGCTGGCCGTTTTAAAGCCGGCAGCCGCCGTCTGCTCCCCCACGGTATCATTGAAGGAGAATTCTTCCCCGCTAAGCAGGATCACGCCATTACATTTTTTTGCGGCAAGTTTAATATTTGTAACCCGGTTGGATGTCCCGCTGATCTTCGTTTTGTACGCGGCAAGGCCATCCGCGAATAAATGTTCCTCCAAGTCCTGCGTTGTAACCGTTGGTTCCGTATATACGAGGTCAACCGTGACCGGGTCGCCTTCCTGGGCATGATCCATCTGTTCCTGGACGCTTTCCTTGTCAAAATCCACGCCCGTCACCGATTCCACAATTGCGTATTGATTTGCGGCGTCCAGCGTTGCATTTTTCATTTCCTTATGTACTTCCTGATAAATCTGTTCCACATCCGCCGTCCCCGAATCGGACAGAGGGGAAAGGGGGCATTCAATGACGCTCCCGTAATCTTTTTCTTCCGCCGCCGCAAGGATCGCATTTTTCAACCCGTTCTCATCAATCTCCTTCCCGCCCTCGCCCACGACAAAGCTTAGCTGCCCGTCTTTGATCCTGTATGGTTTTTTGAGCAGGTCATCATTTTCAAAAATCCCGCTCGCGGCAACCGCAGTATGGAACATCGCCGAATCCTTCATCTGCGGGGGATAGTGTTTCCGGTTCCCCAGGCATTTTGCCTTCAGCCACCAAAAGCCCCTCGCCCAAAACCCCGCCTCATTTTCCCAGAAAATATCCTCTGCCGCAGACGGGTAACGGATTTTCAGCACATCGCGGACATCTACCGTATATTCCTTTTCTTCAAGGGAAACTGTGAACACCGACGCTGTCTGGCAGGCAGCCGCGTCTTGCTGCAAAGCCTCCTCCGCCTCGTCAAGCGTCATTCCGCTGACGTCAACATCATTCACAAACGTATTCGGGAAGACCCGCCCCTCGTCCGCCATGGCGCAGAGGGACACATATCCGCCCGCCAGAAATAGCAGTATCCCGATCAACACAATCCTAATGGTCCGTTTCATGATCCTTTTCGCCTTTACTACTGGGTAATTTTTTGGATCACCCGAAAAAACTCTTCCTCGGAATGCACCTCATAGTCAGGGATCACACCGTTTTCCAATGGTTTCCTCCGCCGATGGTTCATCCAGATCGTTCGCCAGCCTGCGCCGGCGGCCCCGGTGATATCGCAGGCAAAGGAATCACCCGCAAAACACGCGCCCTCTGCCGCAATGTTGAGCCTGTCTGCCGCCAGATCAAAAATCTCTTTCCCCGGCTTTGCACAGCCTGCTTCCGCCGAGATAAATACATGCTCTTTTGGGATCCAGGACAGCAGCCCCAAATCATGAATTTTATCCCACTGATGGCCGGACGGGCCGTTCGTGACAATGCCGGTCTGTACATGTCCTTTGCAATAAGCCAGCATTTCTTTTATCGTTTCCGACAGATAAATCTTGCGCTGACAGGTTTCGTAGACGCGCTGGAACGTCAGCGCCTCCTCCCTGGAAATTTCAATCCCAGCATCGGCAAACGCGTTCCGGTAACGGTATACGTACATATCCTCCATGGAGATTTCCCCGCGCATAGACCGTTCATAAACTTCGTCGCTGCGGCTGCGGCTGTAAAAAAATAACGCCTCTCTGTCAACCATGTATTTCCCTGCGTACAGCCTGTCATACGCCGCGATAAACGGGTCTGCCAGATTGTACAATGTATCGTCCAGATCAAACAAAACTGCTTTTACGTTCCATTTTTGATTCTCGTTTTTTCCCATCATTTCCATCGCAAACCCTTTATCCCTCGCCTGGGCGCCCTATATGGCCCTACGTCCACTGCAGCCCGATCCCTGCGGCAACCGCCCGGTCGTATATGGTTTTTGCTGTCACCAGATCCTGCACTGCTACCCCTACCGTCTTGAACACAATGATTTCCCCGTCATTTTCCCGGCCGGTCAGATCCCCTTTGACCACATTCCCCAGCTCTCCGGTGAAATCATCCTCCGTAACCAATCCTTTTTCCAATGGTATCCGGATATCTCCCGCCTCAGACAACACGGCATCCTGGGAATCAAAATAAATCTTAGAAGCGCGCGCAAAAACAGCCGGATCCAGTTCCTGCATGTGCGGCTGGTAGCCGCCCACACAGCTAATCGTTGCCCCTGGCTGAACCTTTGCCGCGTCAAAAACGGGCGTTTCAGACGGAGTGGCCGTAATAATCAAATCCGCGCCCGCTACCGCCGCGTCCGGATCCGCCACAGCAAGGATCCGCACCCCATAAGCAGAGAGCTGCCGGTCCATCTCTGTTACAAAAGCTTTCGTCCGCCCAAAGTTCCTCGCACAGACACGCACCTCGGAAAGCTCCCGCACCGCAAGCATCGCTTCCAGTTGGCAGGCCGCCTGGCTGCCTGTCCCGATCAACGCGCCGATCCGGCATTCCTTTTTTGCCAGCAGGTCAAAGGCCGCGCCGGAAGCCGCGCCCGTGCGCACTTGTGTTACATAGGTGCCGTCCAACACCGCAGTCACCTCGCCGGTCTTGCCGTCCATCAACAGCACCTGCCCGATCGTCCCAGGCAAGCCCTTCGATGGATTATCCCCAAAAACATTGACAATCTTCACTGCCGCCGCATCCATCTCCGCCGCATATGCCGGCATAAAAAGGAACGTACCGTTCGCTTTCGGCGCAGGAACAGCAGTGCGCAGCGGGACATCGCATTTCCCCTCCACAAGCAGGCGGAAAGCTTGCTTATCCGCTTCCACTGCGTCCTTCATCGTGAATACTTTTTGAATATCCGCTTTTGATAATAGCAGCATCGTTGTATCCTCCCTGTATGGGTCCCGTCATCCGCCAGCTTTATTATACACACTTTGAGGCAGGAATGCCAGGGAAATCCCTCCTCTTCGTCCTCTCAATTTATTACAACATTCTTCAACGCTGCGTCAAACATCCCTTGAAATGCATGGAACAATGAAACGTGTTGGCATGAAACGTGTTGATTGGAAAAGCTTCCAAATCGCCTTTACATCCTACCCCAACTGTGATACTCTTAAATAAGCATAAAAACAAAAAGCACAAGGAGGAACATATTATGCCAAGAGGAAAGAAAAAACCTACACCGGAAGAAAGATTAGTGCAAATAGAAGATGAAATCGAGAACCTAACGGAAAGACTGGCTGCTTTGAAAGCCGAAAAGAAAAATGCTGAGAAAGAAGCCCGGGAGAAACAAATAGGTGAATTATACGATGTCGTGAAAGCCAGCGGCAAAAGCATAGAAGAAGTGAAAGAGATACTGGCCATATCGGGACAAGCGGGCAGTGAATGCCAGTAATCGGAATGACGGGGACTATCCCAAAGAGAGGGCAGAACCAGTCCAAATCGGTTCTGCCCTTCCGTAACGATTCACATATCTTATACCTTGAAATCTTCTTCTTTCAGAATAACCCGGTCCGCTTCATCCGTCCCTTTCCCGAACATCTTCCTTGCCAAATGTTTAACATTCGCTTTCTGTGAATGTTCGATCGCTTCATCCATGATTTCCTTCACTTCCGCGACTGAAACCGCATGATCTTCCCTCTGAAGCACATCAATCCGGCTATACAAAGCCAGTATCCCCATCTCATCCAGCTTATAGCCATTCTCCTTCGCGTAGGTTTGTCCAAACGTGACCAGCTCATCATTGACAAAGACCGGCAGTTCCAGCCTGGATGTGAATTTACGCTTAAATTCAGGATTGGCCGTCAATATCCGCTCCAACGGTTTTCGCTGGTCTTCCAGCACGAACAGCATCTCGCCGGTCTTCCTCTCCATCAACTGGTTCAGTTCCCGGATGGTCCTCGTGTTCAGCTTGCCCGCTTTCTCTACAATGATTGCGCCGCCCCGGAGTTTTTGGATGATGTTTCCAAGCTCCTTTTTATTCAAAGAGTCTCCCGTTACGATCGCGACCTTGCCCTGCTTGAGGTTCCGCTGTTTCTGGATAGCCTTTACGATATCTACCGCCAATACCGTTTTCCCGGATCCTTTTCTTCCGATTACCAGGAGATTTCCGGTTTTGGACGTCCCTTCTCTCTTTTCCCTGCGGTCATTGTCCAGTACTTCCACGATCTGCTCGCTCATCCCCCGGACTGGCACAAAGTAAGAAAACAGCTTTTTCTGTTCCTCCGTCAAGCCAACTTTCAGTCCGATCTCACTAGTCGCGCTCAAATCATATCTCCCGGTTACAACAAATCCGGTATCAAATGGGACCCCTCCGCCTTTTGCCTTTTTAAACCGTTTCTGGATTTCTTCCTCGGATGGCTCTTCGATCTCGATGGGAACTTCTTTTGCAGGTCTTCTTTGTGTGGACGTTCTCTGTGGGGATTTCTTCCCTGGAAGCTTCGCTTCCTCAAAGTCCTCTTCCTCAAAGTCCTCTTCTTCGAAGTCCTCTTCCTCGAAGTCCTCTTCCTCGAAATCCTCCTC
>CAZYVA010000027.1:0-19893 GCA_964650695.1 uncultured Dorea sp.
CTCGGTTACGTCGTCGGTGCTGCAGTTTAATTACGGCGGGTATTGTATCAATATTCTGGATACGCCGGGGCATCAGGATTTCTCGGAGGACACGTACCGTACTTTGATGGCGGCGGATTCTGCCGTGATGGTGATTGACGCGTCCAAAGGCGTGGAGGCGCAGACGCGCAAGCTCTTCAAGGTTTGTACGATGCGTCATATCCCGATTTTCACATTCATCAATAAGATGGACCGGGATGCGAGGGATACATTTGAGCTTTTGGATGATATCGAGCAGGAGTTGGGCATTGAGACCTGCCCGGTCAACTGGCCGATTGGCTCCGGGAAAGAATTCCGGGGCGTTTATGACAGGAAAAGCGGGACGGTAGAGCTTTTTTCCGACACGCGGAAGGGGACCAGGCAGGGGGCGGTCCGGAAAGTGGCGGTTGACGGCCCGGAAATCGACACGCTCGTTTCTGCGGAGCAGAAAGCACGGCTGATGGAGGAGATGGAGCTGCAGGACGGCGCCGGGGCGGGATTTGACCAGGGGATGGTAAGCCGTGGGGAACTGTCCCCGGTATTCTTCGGATCCGCGCTGACGAATTTCGGGGTGGAGACCTTTTTAAAGCATTTTCTGAATATGACGACCTCCCCCTTGCCGAGGATGTCGGACAAGGGGATCATCGATCCGATGGAGGAAGGGGATTTCTCCGCGTTTGTGTTTAAAATCCAGGCAAATATGAACAAAGCCCATCGGGACCGGATCGCGTTTATGCGCATCTGCTCCGGGAAGTTTGAGGCGGGGATGGATGTCTGGCATGTGCAGGGCGGGAAAAAAGTACGCCTCTCCCAGCCGCAGCAGATGATGGCGAGTGAACGGCACATAGTCGAAAAAGCTTACGGGGGCGACATCATCGGCGTGTTTGACCCAGGGGTGTACGCCATCGGGGACACCTTCACCACGGCGAAGGACCGGTTTTCCTATGAGGGCATCCCCACATTCGCGCCGGAGCATTTCGCAAGGGTGCGCCAGGCGGATACGATGAAGCGGAAGCAGTTTGTCAAAGGGATCAGCCAGATTGCCCAGGAGGGCGCCATCCAGATCTTCCAGGAACACAATACCGGCATGGAGGAGATCATTGTCGGGGTCGTAGGCGTGCTGCAGTTTGACGTGCTGAAATACCGCCTGCAAAAGGAATATAATGTAGAAATCCGCATGGATCCCCTGCCATATGGGTATATCCGCTGGATCGGGAACGAGGGGCTTGACCTGGACAAGCTGACAGGCACGTCGGATATGAAAAAGGTCCGGGACTTAAAAGGGAGGCCGCTGCTTTTGTTTGTCAATGAATGGAGCATCAGGCTGACGCTGGAAAGGAATGAAGGGCTTGTGCTGGAGGAATTTGCCAGATAGGGAGAGGCTGCCGGCAAATGGCCGGGGCTTCCCGCGGCCAAGGTCCATAGGGAAAGGTTTGAAAGGTTTTGCGAAAAGCAGTTGACACAGGCCGGAAGGTATGGTAACATTGCCAGCGTGGGGAAGCGGCGGCTTTCCTGCGTTGGTAAATAAAGCAGAGTATCCACTCTCACCGCAGCGCGATTGGGCGGCTGATGGTTTGATATTGTGTAAGTCTTTTGGAATGGGAGCTTTCATTGTCGTCTTAGTGGGTAGTCTGGCTATCCGCTTTTTTTCTGTGCAAAAAGCCTGATTGTACGGCCATAGTCTTTGTGTGGCTGCGGGTAGCGTTCATAATCATCCAAAATGGGAGGTGCACGACGATTAGCGATTTAATGATTAACGGGCAGATTAGGGACAAAGAGGTACGCGTCATCAGCGAAAGAGGGGAGCAGTTAGGGATCATGCCGCCGAGGGAGGCCATGAAGCTGGCGATGGAGGCTGAACTGGATCTGGTGAAGGTTGCCCCGAAAGCGCAGCCGCCGGTATGCAAGATCATCGATTATGGGAAATACCGGTATGAACTTGCGAGAAAAGAAAAGGAAGCAAGGAAGAAGCAGAAAACCGTGGAGCTCAAGGAGGTCCGCCTTTCTCCGAATATCGACACGAACGACCTCAATACAAAAGTCAACAATGCGAGGAAATTTATCAGCAAGGGCAATAAGGTCAAAGTGACGCTCCGTTTCCGCGGACGCGAGATGGCGCACGTGCATCAGACGAAGCATGTCCTGGATGATTTCGCCCGGATGCTTGCGGACGTGGCTGCCATAGAGAAACCGCCAAAGATGGAAGGGCGCAGTATGAGCATGGTTTTAGCGGAAAAACGTTAAAAAATTTCAAATACAGATAAGGAGGGCTTTATCATGCCAAAAATCAAAACAAAAAGAGCTGCGGCAAAGCGCTTTAAAAAGACAGGTACAGGGAAATTAGTAAGGCATAAAGCGTACAAGAGCCATATTTTGACGAAGAAATCCACAAAACGCAAGAGGAACCTCAGGAAACCGATCGTGGCGGATGCATCAAACGTGAAGAACATGAAGAAAATATTGCCATATCTGTAAATCCGGTCTGGATGGGATGGCAAGATTGAAGGAGGAATAGAAGAGATGGCAAGAATCAAAGGCGGGTTAAACGCGAGGAAGAAACACAACAGAGTATTGAAGCTGGCGAAAGGATACAGGGGGGCACGTTCCAAGCAGTACCGGATCGCAAAACAGTCCGTGATGCGGGCGCTGGCTTCCTCCTATTCCGGACGCAAGCAGCGCAAACGTCAGATGCGCCGGCTTTGGATCGCGCGTATCAATGCGGCTGCGCGGCTGAACGGGATGTCCTACAGCAAGCTGATGCATGGCTTGAAGCTTGCGGATGTGGAGATCAACCGGAAGATGCTGGCTGAGATGGCGGTGAACGATGCAGAAGGGTTCACAACGATCGTGGAGACTGCCAGGAAAGCGCTTGCGTAAGAGGCTTTGCGCGTTTGGGCGCAGACCGCTTTACGCTGATGGGGTGACAATTAAAAACTGGCACATTGATGGAACCGTTTTATGGGAATGTGGAAGGAAACTGCTGTTTGCAAATGTTGTAATGGCAGTTTTTCCGCTTGTAAAGATAGCAAGCCGGTATCATAGCATAAAAGGTTCCTGGAGGAAAAGGCAATGATCGGAGATAAAAAAGTAATGTTCAGCGGTATGCAGGCGACGGGGAACCTGACGCTGGGGAACTACCTTGGGGCTTTGAAAAACTGGGTGGCCTTAAGTGATGAATACGAGTGTTTTTACAGCGTGGTTGATATGCATTCCATCACGGTCAGGCAGGATCCCCTGGACCTGCGCAAACGGGCGCGCGCCCTGTTGACGCTGTACATCGCGGCAGGGCTTGACCCGGAAAAGAACTGCATCTATTACCAGTCCCATGTGTCCGCGCATGCGGAACTGACATGGATCCTGAATTGTTTTACGTATATGGGGGAACTGCAGCGGATGACGCAGTTTAAAGATAAAGCCTCTAAGCACGGGGACAATATCAATGCGGGCCTGTTTACCTACCCGGTGCTGATGGCGGCGGATATCCTGCTGTACCAGACGGATGTAGTCCCGGTTGGGGCCGATCAGATGCAGCATCTGGAGCTGACGAGGGATATCGCGCAGAGATTCAACAATCTGTTCGGGGACGTCTTTACGGTCCCGGAGGCTTATATCGGAAAAGTAGGCGCGAAGATCATGAGCCTGCAGGATCCGTCCCGGAAGATGTCCAAGTCCGACGAGAACCCGAATGCCAGCATCTACCTGATGGACGACGCGGACACCGTCATGCGCAAATGCAGGCGGGCGGTCACGGATTCCGAGGCAGCCATCCGTTACCGCGATGAGCAGCCGGGCGTCAAAAACCTGATCGATATTTACAGCGCGTGTACTGGGAAACAGCCGGAGGACGTTGTGGGGGAATTTGACGGGAAAGGCTACGGCGAGTTAAAAACGGCGGTAGGGGAGAGCGTGGTTTCCGTACTGAAACCGTTGCAGGAGGAAGTGGCGCGGCTGGAGAAGGATAAGGCTTACATCGACCAGGCGATCAGGGACAATGCAAAAAAAGCGGATTATTATGCGGCAAAGACCTTGCGGAAAGTACAGAAAAAAGTAGGGTTCCCGGTGAGGGTTGGATAAATGGTTGAATTGCTTTTTGGTTAGTGTTAAAATGAGAATGATACCACACCAAACCGGAACAAACAGCAGTTTTGCACAAATATAGGGAGCGTTTTTGTGCAAAATCCGCGGATCGTGGATGCTTGCAGGATCGCGGGCGTGCATAGCACGGAGCAATCCGTGGCAATCCGTGGTATCATTGGGGGCAAAGACTTTTGACTCCTACATCATGGGAATGGGTCTATTATACAAGGTATATACAAGGAGTGTCATTTGTAAATGGGGTTCATACAGAAAATCTTTGGGACACATAGCGAGAATGAATTGAAACGGATCTATCCGGTTGTGGATGCAATTGAGTCCATGGATGCCCAGATGCAGGCGATGCCGGATGCGCGGCTGAAGGACAAGACAAGGGAATTTAGGGAGAGGCTGGCGCAGGGGGAGACGCTGGATGATATCCTGCCGGAGGCTTATGCGGTGGTCCGGGAGGCGGCGAGCAGGACGATCGGGATGAAGCATTACCGGGTACAGCTTATCGGCGGCGTGATCCTGCACCAGGGCAGGATCGCGGAGATGAAGACCGGTGAAGGGAAGACGCTTGTATCGACGCTCCCGGCTTACCTGAACGCCCTCACCGGCGAGGGCGTCCATATCGTCACGGTCAATGATTACCTGGCGAAGCGCGACGCGGAGTGGATGGGAAGCGTCCATGAGTTCCTTGGGCTTACGGTCGGCTGCGTGCTGAACGGCATGGACAACGATGAGCGGCGCAAGGAGTACGCCTGCGACATCACCTACGTCACGAATAACGAACTGGGGTTTGATTACCTCCGGGACAATATGGTCATCTACAAGGAGCAGCTTGTACAGCGGGGGCTTCGGTACGCAATCATCGACGAAGTGGACTCGGTCCTGATCGATGAGGCGCGGACGCCGCTGATCATCTCCGGGCAGAGCGGGAAATCGACGAAGCTGTACGAAGCCTGCGATATCCTGGCCGGGCAGTTGGAGCGCGGCGAGGCGAGCGGCGAGTTCTCCAAGATGAATGCGATCATGGGGGAGGAGATTGAGGAGACCGGCGACTTCATTGTCAATGAAAAGGAGAAGAATATCAACCTGACGGAGGACGGCGTCAAAAAAGTGGAGCAGTTTTTCCATCTGGACAATCTCGCGGATGCGGAAAACCTGGAGATCCAGCACAATATCATCCTGGCGCTGCGCGCCCACAACCTGATGCACCGGGACCAGGATTACGTCGTCAAGGACGACCAGGTGCTGATCGTAGACGAGTTCACCGGCCGCATCATGCCGGGGCGCCGTTACTCGGACGGGCTTCACCAGGCGATCGAGGCGAAAGAGCATGTGAAGGTGAAGCGGGAGAGCAAGACGCTGGCGACGATCACGTTCCAGAATTTGTTCAACAAATTCGAGAAGAAAGCCGGCATGACCGGCACGGCGCTGACGGAGGAAAAGGAGTTCCGGGAGATTTACGGCATGGACGTGATCGAGATCCCGACGAACGTCCCGGTCATCCGCCAGGATTGGAACGATGTCGTATACAAGACACAGAAAGAAAAATACCGCGCAGTCTGCGATGCGGTCGAGGAAGCGCACGCGAAGGGGCAGCCGGTGCTGGTGGGCACCATCACGATCGAAGTGTCGGAGCTTTTGAGCGGGATGCTGCGCCGCAGAGGGATCCAGCACAATGTATTGAACGCGAAGTTCCATGAGATGGAGGCGGAGATCGTCGCGCAGGCAGGACAGCACGGGGCGGTCACGATCGCGACGAATATGGCGGGCCGTGGTACGGATATCAAGCTGGACGATGAGGCGAGGGCCGCAGGCGGGCTGAAGATCATCGGCACGGAACGCCATGAGTCCAGGCGGATCGACAACCAGCTCCGGGGGCGTTCCGGACGCCAGGGGGATCCGGGGGAGTCGAGGTTTTATATTTCCCTGGAGGATGACCTGATGCGTCTCTTCGGCTCGGAAAGGCTGATGAATGTCTTCAACGCGCTCGGCGTGGAGGACGGGGAAGAGATCGAGCACAAAATGCTGAACAGCGCGATCGAGAAAGCGCAGGAGAAGATTGAGATCAACAACTTTGGGATCCGCAAGAACCTGTTAGAGTACGACCAGGTGATGAATGAGCAGCGCGAGATCATATACGAGGAACGCCGGAAAGTGCTGAACGGCGAAAATATGCGGGATTCGATTTTCCGTATGATCAATGATTACGTGGAGAATACGGTCGATAAGATCATCCCGGCGGATATGGATTACGAGGATTGGGACCTGACGGAACTGAACACATCCATCCATCATACGGTCCCGATCGAGTATGTGACGCCGGACGATGTGAAAGGGATGCGGCAAAAAGAGCTGAAGCACCTGCTGAAGGAGCGCGCCGCCAGGGTTTACGAGATGAAAGAGGCGGAATTCCCGGAAATCGAACACCTCCGCGAGGTAGAGAGGGTCGTGCTTTTGAAGGTGATCGATGCGAAGTGGATGGACCATATTGACGATATGGACCAGCTCCGCCAGGGGATCGGCCTGCAGGCATACGGGCAGCGCGACCCCAAGGTCGAGTATAAGATGCTTGGCTACGAGATGTTCGGCGAGATGACGGACGCCATCTATGAGACGACGGTCCGCTCGCTGTGCCATGTCAAGATCGAGCAGAAGGTGGAGCGTGAGCAGGTCGCAAAGGTGACGGGGACGAACAAGGATGACACCGCCGCGAAAGCGCCGAAACGCCGCGCCGATAAAAAGATTTACCCGAACGACCCCTGCCCGTGCGGCAGCGGAAAGAAATATAAGCAGTGCTGCGGGCGCAAGCGGGTATAAGGAAACCGGGGCCGGCGAAATGGAAAAAGCAAAGGCGGAATGTAAAAAAAGAAAGAGGTGACGGGCGTGGTTGAACTCGATCAGTTAAAATCGCTGATGGGAATCTATGAAGAACCTCTTGCCGAAATGAGGGATTCACTTTGACCCTGCCGGCAAGGAGAGAAGGATTGAGGAGCTGGAAAAAAAGATAGAGGAGCCAGGTTTTTGGGACGACCCGGAAACTTCCCAGAGGGTGATGCAGGAACTGAAATCCCTGCAGGATGCCCTCAAACAAATCCAAGCCCTGTACAGCAGCTTTGAGGATATCCATGTATGGATGGAGATGGGCTATGAGGAGGGGGACGCGTCTGTCGCGGAGGAGATCCGGGAAGAGGTGGAGCAGTTCCAAAAGCTGTTTGAGGAAATCCGGGTAAAGACGCTTCTGTCCGGGGAATATGACGACTGTAAGGCGATCGTCACCATCCATGCGGGGACCGGCGGCACGGAAGCCTGCGACTGGGCAAGCATGCTGTACCGCATGTACTGCCGGTGGGCAGAGCGGAAAGGCTTTTCCATCACGGTCTTAGACGACCTGGATGGGGATATCACAGGGATCAAGAGCGTGACCTTTGAAGTGGATGGGGAGAAAGCTTACGGGTATCTGAAATCCGAAAAAGGTGTCCACAGGCTGGTGCGGATGTCGCCGTTCAACGCGGCGGGGAAGCGGCAGACGTCCTTTGTATCCGTGGATGTACTGCCGGATATCGAGAAGGATCTGGACATTGAGATCGGGGAGGATGAGCTGAAGATCGACACTTACCGCTCCAGCGGGGCGGGCGGGCAGCACGTCAACAAGACGTCGTCGGCTATCCGCATCACGCATCTTCCGACCGGAATTGTCGTGCAGTGCCAGAATGAGCGTTCCCAGCACCACAACAAAGAAAAAGCGATGCAGATGCTGAAAGCAAAGCTGCAGTTATTGAAGGAGCAGGAGCAGGCGGAAAAAGTATCGGATATCCGCGGGGAAGTCAAGGAAATCGGTTTTGGAAACCAGATCCGTTCCTATGTCATGCAGCCGTACACGATGGTGAAGGATCACCGGACGAATGAAGAGACTGGCAATGTCACGGCGGTGTTGGATGGGAATATCGATCCGTTTATCAATGCTTATTTGTCGTCACTGCAGGGAAGGACAGGGAAAGGAGAGAGAGGGAGCTATGATTAAAATAGCAGTTTTGGGATATGGGACGGTAGGATCCGGCGTGGTGGAGGTCATCCGCACAAACGGCAGGCGTATCAACCAGCGCATCGGGGAAGAGCTGGAGATCAAGTATGTTCTGGATTTGAAGGATTTCCCCGGTGACCCCGTCCAGGATAAGATCGTCCATGATTTTGAGACGGTGATCCAGGATGAAGAGGTCCGGATCGTCGTAGAGGTGATGGGCGGCATCGAGCCGGCGTATACTTTCGTGAAACGCTCCCTCCAGGCGGGAAAGAGCGTCGCGACCTCCAATAAGGCGCTGGTTGCGAAGCACGGCGCGGAGCTTTTGTCGATCGCGCAGGAGCGGGGGGTCAATTTCCTGTTTGAGGCCAGCGTGGGGGGCGGCATCCCGATCATCCGGCCGCTGAACTCGTCCCTGACGGCGGACGAGATCGAGGAGATTACCGGCATCCTGAATGGGACGACGAACTATATGCTGACAAAGATGTTTTACGAGGGCGCGGATTACGACACCGTGCTGAAGGAAGCACAGGCCAACGGGTTTGCGGAGCGCAACCCGGAGGCCGACGTGGAAGGGTACGATGCGTGCAGGAAAATTGCGATCCTTTCTTCCCTGATCTCCGGGCAGCAGGTGGATTTTGAGGATATTTACTGCGAAGGCATCACAAAGATCACCACGCAGGATATGAAATACGCAAAGGCGCTTGGGACAACCATCAAGCTTCTGGCGTCCAGTAAGCGGATCGGCGACAGGCTGTACGCGATCGTCGCGCCCTGTATGCTTTACCCGGAACACCCGCTGTACAATGTAAACGGGGTATTCAATGCGATTTTCGTACACGGCAATGTTTTGGGGGACGCTATGTTTTACGGGAGCGGCGCGGGGAAGCTCCCGACGGCCAGCGCGGTCGTCGCGGATGTGGTGGACGCCGCAAAGCATCTAAACCGCAGCATTATGACGATGTGGAAGCAGGACAAATTAAAGCTGGAAGATAAGGGGGACGCGAAGCGCCGTTTCTTCATCCGTATGAAGGGGGATGTGAAGGAGATGGAAAGCGACCTGAAATATTCCTTTGGCGACATCCGCCTGGTCCAGCTCCCGGAGCTTCCCGGTGAGTTTGGCTTTACCACGCCGGTCATGATGGAAGGGGACTATGACACGAGGGCAAAGCGTTACCAGGGCCAGATCCTGCACATGATCCGGATGGAAGATTGCGGGTAACAGCCACCGGCAGCCTTTCTGAATGTGGGAGAGGCTGTGGATCGTGACATAGCAGCAGATAGAAGGAGAGGGAAAGAGAACAAAAATGAAATATATTGTTGTGCTAAGCGATGGGATGTCCGGGAGGCCGCTTCCTGAGCTTCAGGGACGGACAACGATGGAGGCGGCTGATACGCCTGTGATGGACGCGCTTGCGCCGGTGTCGGAGATTGGCCTGGCATCCATGGTCCCGAAAGGGATGGCGCCGGGGAGCGACACGGCAAACCTTTCGGTGCTGGGCTATGATCCGAGGAAATACTACACGGGACGCTCCCCGCTTGAGGCTTTGAGTATCGGGGTGGACATGGCAAAAAGCGACGTCTCGTTCCGGTGCAACCTTGTCACGCTCTCTGAGCAGGAAGCCGCTTATGGGGCACGCACGATGCTCGACCATAGTTCCGGGGAGATCGATTCTGCGGACGCGGCGGTTTTGATCGGGGCGCTGCGGGACGGGCTTCAAAGGGAAGGGTACGCTTTTTACCCTGGGACCAGCTACCGCCATCTTTTGGTGGAGAAGAACGGGAAGGTTGTGGAGCTGACCCCGCCCCATGATATACTGGGGAAGAAAATCGGGGCTTATCTTCCGAAGGATCCTGCGCTGCGTGAGATGATGGAGCAAAGCTATGGGATCCTAAAGGACCATCCACTCAACCAAGCGCGCAGGAGCGCAGGACTGAACCCGGCCAATTCCGCCTGGTTCTGGGGCGCGGGCACGAGGCCGGCGCTGGATCCCTTCGAGGAAAAAACAGGGAAAAAGGGGATCATGGTTTCGGCGGTGGACTTGCTGAAAGGGATCGCGGTCGGCGCGGGGATGGACTGCGCGGTTGTCGAAGGGGCAAACGGCGGCCTCCATACCAATTATGAGGGGAAAGCGAACGCGGCGTTGAAAGCATTGTGTGAGGACGGGTACGATTTTGCCTATATCCATGTGGAGGCCCCGGACGAGATGGGGCATCAGGGCAGCATCCCGGATAAGATCAAGGCGATCGAAAATGTAGATGGAAAGGTTTTGAAGGTTGTGAAAGAAGGGCTGGACGCCTCCGGGGAGGATTACCGCCTGCTTCTTCTGCCGGACCATCCGACGCCAATCGAGATCCGCACCCATGCCAGTGAGCCGGTGCCATATCTTTTATATGACAGCACAAGGGATTTTGAGGGCGCGGAAAGCTATCAGGAAAAGACAGCGGAAGCCTCCGGGAGATACTGGGAGGACGGTTACCGTTTGCTGGGGCATCTTTTCGCTTAAAGGACGGCTGCCGCCTACAGCCGCTTTATTTGGCGGCCGTCCATCAATCACTTGCGCGGGCGGCGGGGCAGAGGCGGCACAGGCAAGGCGGAGGAAAAAGAGAACATGTTGATTGTGAAAAAATTCGGGGGGAGTTCTGTCGCAGACAGGGAAAGGATTTTTAATGTTGCGGAACGCTGTGCCGAGGAGTATAAAAACGGGAACGATGTCGTCGTGGTGCTTTCAGCGATGGGGGACACGACGGATGAATTGATCGCCCTTGCGCGGAGCATCAACCCGAAAGCGAAACAGAGGGAGCTGGATATGCTGCTGGCGACCGGGGAACAGGTTTCCGTTTCCCTGATGGCGATGGCGATGCATACCATGGACATCCCGGCGGTATCCTTGAATGCGTTCCAGGTGCGGATGCACGCGACTTCGCGGTATGGGAACGCAAGGTTCAAGCGCGTGGAGAGAGCGCGGATCCTGCATGAGCTGGATTCCCGGAAGGTTGTGATCGTCACAGGTTTCCAGGGCGTCAACAAGTACGATGATGTTACGACGCTCGGACGGGGCGGGTCGGACACTACGGCTGTGGCCCTGGCGGCCGCCCTCCATGCAGACCGGTGCGAGATCTATACGGATGTGGACGGGGTCTATACCGCAGACCCAAGGATCGTCAGGGACGCGCGCAAGCTGGACGCGATCACCTATGATGAAATGCTAGAGCTGGCAAGCCTTGGGGCGAAGGTCCTCCACAACCGCTCGGTGGAGATGGCAAAAAAGTATAATGTGGAACTGGTGGTCCGGTCGAGCCTGAACCACAGCAAGGGGACGATCGTCAGGGAGGGGTCGGAAATGGAAAAATTACTGGTTACCGGTGTGGCGATTGACAAAAACACGGCGAGGATTTCGGTAATCGGGGTAGAGGACCGGCCTGGGATCGCGTTTGCGGTTTTTGACACGTTGGCGAAAGAAGGGATCAATGTAGACATTATCCTGCAGTCGGTCGGACGTGAAGGGACGAAAGACATCTCCTTTACGGTCGCCCAGGATGACCTGGGGCAGGCGCTTGATGTTTTGGGGAAGAACCAAAAGCGCCTTACGATCCAGGAAATCACGAGCAACGCCCAGGTAGCAAAGCTTTCCATTGTAGGGGCCGGGATGATGAGCAATCCCGGAGTGGCCGCAAGGATGTTCGAGGCCCTTTATAATGCAAGGGTCAATATCAATATGATTTCCACCTCAGAAATCCGGATCACAGTCCTTGTGCCGGAGAAAGATATCGAGAAAGCCATGGCGGCGGTACACGACGGGTTCAGCATGGCGGAGTAAGGCGGCGGTATCCGGCGTGGGGGCCGATTTTTCTATGGACGGCTGCGCGGGATACCGGGGAGCTGGCTTAGCCGGCTGTTCTGGTAAGCCCCCGAAAATGTGACGTCTTTACCGAACCAGTCTGGCGGGGTGAAGGAAAGGGCGCCTGCTTCATCGGGGAACTCCACTTCCGCAAGGACCAGGGGCGCCAGATCCCCGTCAAATACGTCCAGTTCTGCGGTAAGGCCGCCGTCAAGGGGGATCCGATAGCGGTGTTTCTGGATGATACGCCCGTCCGCCTTGTCCCGCAGATGTTCATAAGAAGCGCGGTCAAGGGGCAGGTTGTATTCTTCCCGTTTGAGAAGCCCACTGGATTTGTAAGTAAGCTCATAGCGGTCCTGGTCCTTGCGGACGCGCACGACCGGGTCGGTACAAAGGTAGCCCTGCTCCAAGATCCGGCATGGGAAGGACGCGTAACCGTCCGGCAGCTTTGGGATGAGGTATTTCCGTTCGATTTCCATAAAAGACGCCTCCTGCATCGGTTTTTTGGATACTTGACCCTGGTATCATACCATATCCTGGGACAAGAGTACAGCGGGATAAGAGAAAAAGCGGGTTTTGTTATTTTTATTTTTTGTAAAAAGTGGAAAGGAGAAGAGGATATGATTAATGTGGATGTTTTTTTGGCGGATGGTTTTGAAGAGATCGAGGCGCTGACGGTTGTGGACCTGCTCCGGCGGGCGCAGATTTTTGTCGGGACGGTTTCCATCACCGAGGACTATATGGTGCATGGATCCCATGGGATCAGTGTACAGGCGGAAGATCTGTTTTCGGAAGTCGATTTTAAGGATGTGGACGCGATCGTCCTTCCAGGGGGGATGCCGGGGACCACGAACCTGAAAGAGCATGAGGGCGTGAGGAAGGTGGTTTCCGAGTTTGCCGGGAAAGGGAAGCTGATCGGGGCCATCTGCGCGGCGCCGACGATTTTGAGCGATCTAGGGCTTTTAAAGGATAAAAAAGCGACCAGCTATCCGGGGATGAAACCGGAAATGAAGGATGTAGAATACCTGGAGGATCCCGTAGTGAAGGATGGGACGATCGTAACAAGCCGCGGCGTCGGGACGGCGATCGATTTTTCCCTGGAATTGATCCGGATCCTGGTGGACCAGGAGCGGGCGGATGAGATTGCGGAATCTATTGTTTACAAATAAGGCAAAGGGCGTTACTATGAGCGGCCAGCGGCCCGTAAATAGTAACAAAGGCTTGCGTGATTTTGAGGAGGGGAAGGATGGCCGAAGAAACAGTCTCGAAAAACTTCATTGAGCAGGAGATCGAAAAAGATCTGGCGGAGGGCGTTTATACGGAGGTCTGCACCCGTTTCCCGCCGGAGCCGAACGGATATCTGCATATCGGGCATGCCAAGTCGGTTCTTTTGAACTATGGCCTTGCCAAAAAGTATAACGGGACGTTCCACCTGCGTTTTGACGATACAAACCCGACCAAGGAGGATACGGAGTTTGTAGAATCCATCAAAGAGGACGTAGCGTGGCTGGGGGCGGATTTTGGAGGACGGGTTTATTTCGCGTCCGATTATTTTGATACGATGTATGCGTGCGCCGAAAAGCTGATCCGGAAAGGGAAGGCATATGTCTGCGACCTGAGCGCGGAGGAGATCCGCGAGTACCGCGGCACGTTGACAGAGCCGGGGAAAAACAGCCCTTACCGGGAGCGCGGCGTGGAGGAAAACCTGCGCCTGTTTGAGGGGATGAAAGAGGGGAAATACCGGGATGGGGAAAAAGTACTCCGGGCGAAGATCGATATGGCGTCCCCAAACATCAATATGCGCGACCCGGTCCTCTACCGTGTGGCGCATATGCCCCACCACAATTCGGGCAGCCAGTGGTGTATCTATCCAATGTATGATTTCGCGCATCCGATCGAGGATGCAGTGGAAGGGGTCACGCACTCCATCTGCACGCTGGAATTTGAGGATCACAGGCCGTTGTATGACTGGGTGGTAAGGGAGTGTGAATTTGACCCTGCGCCGCGCCAGATTGAATTTGCAAAGCTGTACCTGACGAATGTGGTGACGGGGAAGCGTTATATTAAGAAGCTGGTCGAGGATCAGACCGTGGACGGCTGGGACGATCCGAGGCTTGTGTCCATCGCGGCGCTTAGAAGGCGGGGGTTTACGCCGGAGTCGATCCGGATGTTTGTGGATCTTTGCGGGATTTCCAAAAGCCAGGGGTCGGTGGACTATGCGATGCTGGAGTATTGCATCCGTGAGGATCTAAAGCTGAAAAAACCGCGCGTGATGGCGGTTTTAGACCCGGTGAAGCTGGTGATCGACAATTACCCGGAGGGGCAGGTGGAATACCTGGAGGCGGAAAATAACCTGGAGAACCCGGCGCTTGGAAGCCGGACGATCCCATTCTGCCGGGAATTGTATATCGAGAGGGACGACTTCATGGTGGATCCTCCGAAAAAGTATTTCCGCCTGTTCCCTGGAAATGAGGTCCGCCTGATGCAGGCTTATTTTGTAAAATGCACAGGCTATGAGACAGACGGGCAAGGGCATGTGACGGTTGTGCATGGCATGTACGATCCGGAGACAAAGAGCGGGAGCGGGTTCACCGGGCGAAAGGTGAAAGGGACGATCCACTGGGTGGCCGCGCCCTACGCGAAAAAGGCCGAGGTCCGTCTATATGAAAACCTGGTCGATGAAGAAAAAGGGGTTTACAATAAAGAGGATGGTTCCCTGAATTTAAACCCGCATTCCCTGGAGGTTTGCACGGGTTGTTACGTGGAAGACAGCTTTGCAGGGGCAAAAGCGTATGACAGCTTCCAGTTTGTGCGGAATGGATATTTTTGTATGGACTCCAGGGACTCTGGGCCGGATCATCTGGTGTTTAACCGGACTGTACCATTGAAAAGTTCCTATAGGCTGCCGAAAAAACAATGAATGAATTAACGATCCAGCTCAATGCGGGCGCGAAGGTTCCGCTGTATGAGCAGATTTATCAGTATATGAAGACCGATATCCGGAAGGGGCGGATCTCCTGTGGGGAAAAGCTTCCTTCCACAAGGGCGCTTTCCCGGTATCTGGAGGTGAGCCGCAGCACGGTGGAGCTGGCGTATGAACAGCTTTTATCGGAAGGGTACATTGAGTCTGTACCTTGCCGGGGGTATTTTGCGGCGCATTTGGAAGGGATCTACCAGCAGCCGGCAAAGCGCTGCGCAGTGGAGACGGAGAAAACGCCGAAGGATTCGTGGAAATATGATTTTTCCCTAAACGGGGTGGATCTGAGCAGCTTCCCTTATGATCTGTGGCGGAAATGCTACGGTGAGGTTTTGCGGGACGGGCAGGCTGAACTGTTCCGGGCGGGGGATTCCCAGGGGGAGCTGGGCTTCAGGAGCGCGATCTGTAATTACCTGTACGAGGCGAGAGGTGTGGAGGCGTCGCCGGATCAGGTGGTTGTCGGGGCGGGAAGTGAAGCTGTCTTGATGCTTCTGGGGATCATCCTGGGGCCGGAGCATACGATTGCTTTTGAGGATCCGGCTTATAAACAGGCTTACCGCCTGATGCAGGGGCTTTCTTATGAAACCGTGCCGGTGCCGCTGGACAGGAGCGGGATGGAGGTCGCCGCATTGGAGAGGACAAAGGCGGATACTGCCTATGTGACGCCTTCCCATCAGTACCCTACCGGGATCGTGATGCCTGTCGGGCGGAGGCTGGAACTTCTGAGATGGGCGGATGGGTCGCCGGGACGGTACATCATCGAGGATGATTATGACAGTGAATTCCGGTATAAAGGGAAGCCGATCCCTGCGCTGAAGGGGTTCGACCAGAATGAGAAAGTCATTTACATCAGTACATTTTCCAAATCCATCGCGCCGGGCCTCCGTCTGGGGTACATGGTGCTTCCACGGCCATTGCTGGAGCGCTACCAGGCGCGTTTCCGGTTTATCAATTCCACCGTTTCCAAAGCGGACCAGCGGATTGTCCAGCGGTTCCTGGAGGAAGGGCGTTATGAAAGGCACCTGAACAAAATGCGTTCCCTGTACAAATCCCGGCATGACGCATTGATCGGGGCGTTAAAGCCGCTCTCAGGCATATGCAGGATCTGCGGGGAGAACGCGGGGGTGCATCTGCTGCTTCGCTTCCCTGCGGACGTGACGGAGGAGGAACTGATCGGGCGGGCAAAAGCCCAGGGCATCCGGGTCTACGGGCTGTCCGATTACCGGATCCGCAAGGATGACCGGTGGGGTTCTTCGCTCTTGCTCGGATACGCGAACCTGACAGAACGGCAAATATGCGAGGCGGGCAGGATCCTGGTGGAATGCTGGGGCGATCTGGCGCCATCCGTGGTATCTTAGGACTCAAAAGGAGGGAAAGGCCCATGCGCGAGGTAGAGGTAAGCCGGCTTACCGATGTGGTTGAAAAGCTGTGCATCGACGCGAACGAACATCTTCCGGAGGATGTCAAACGCGCGCTCCGGGAGTCCCGCACCCATGAGGACGGCGAGACTGCCAGGGGCGTGCTGGATTGTATCATTGATAATTTTGAGATTGCGGACGAAGAATGCGCACCCATCTGCCAGGACACCGGCATGGCGTGTATATTTCTGGAGATCGGGCAGGATGTACATTTTGTGGGCGGGGATCTGAATGAGGCCATCCATGAGGGCGTGCGCCGTGGCTACCAGAAAGGCTACCTTCGGAAATCCGTGGTCAGCGACCCGATACGGCGCGGCAATACGGGGGATAATACCCCGGCGATGGTTTATACCGAAATTGTCCCAGGAGAGCAGGTGAAAATCACGGCAGCCCCGAAAGGCTTTGGCAGTGAGAATATGAGCCGGATCCGGATGCTCAAGCCGTCCCAGGGCCTTGCGGGCGTCAAGGGCTTCATCCTGGAGGCTGTGGAGACGGCAGGGCCGAACCCATGCCCCCCGATGGTGGTCGGCGTAGGGATCGGGGGGACGTTTGACAAGGCGGCGCTGCTGGCAAAAAAAGCGTTGCTTCGTCCCATCGACGCCGCCCATCCGGATCCGTTTTACGCGGATCTGGAAAAGGAAATGCTGGGAGAAATCAACAGGCTGGGCATCGGCCCGCAAGGGTTTGGCGGCAGGACGACCGCGATCGGGCTGAATATCGAGACATGCCCAACCCATATTGCCGGGCTGCCGTGCGCGGTGAACATAAGCTGCCATGTGACCCGCCACAAATCGGAGGTGATCTGATGGAGGCAAGAAAGATTTGTCTGCCATTGACAAAAGAACTGGCAAAGACCCTACATGCCGGGGATCCGGTCCTGATGACCGGAACAGTCTATACCTCCCGCGACGCCGGGCATAAACGGATGTGCGAGGCGTTGGAAAGAGGGGAGGATCTCCCGTTCGACCCGATGGATGCAACGATTTACTATGTCGGGCCCACGCCCGCAAAACCAGGGGCGGTCATCGGCTCCGCAGGCCCGACGACAAGCGGGCGCATGGACGCCTACGCGCCCACAATGATGTCGGTGGGAGCCCGCGGCATGATTGGAAAGGGCGCAAGGCTTCCGGAGGTCGTAGAGGCGATGAAGAAATACAGCGGCGTTTATTTTGGCGCGGTCGGCGGGGCCGGCGCGCTCCTGGCGAAGTGCATCCAGAAAGCGGAGCTGGTTGCCTACGAGGATCTAGGGGCGGAGGCCCTGCGGAAGCTGTATGTGGTAGATATGCCATTGTTCGTGGTGATTGACTGTGAAGGGAATAACCTGTATGAAATAGGGCGCGCGGATTACCTGGCGCACCGGAGAAAGGAGCCGCAGTAAAAAAAGAAATGATGGCAAAATACCTGGCTGCAATTTGCAGGCAGGTATATTTTTGGGCAAATCCGGGGATGATAGATGGAAAGTATGATGTGCATGGAGGGAACATATGCCGGACGCAGGAAAACCATTCGAAAAACAGCCAAAGGAGGAAAAAGCTGCGAAAGAGCTGGAAAAGAACATGCGGATGATGAACCGGCTTTTGCCGGTGCAGGAAAGCTTTGATCTGATCCAGAGAACCATCGTGATTGGAGGGCGCAGGGCGGCCTGTTACCTTGTGAATGGGTTTGTGGATGATGATACCATATTGAAGATCATGGATTCTCTCTTGAAACTGAAACCGGAAGACTTGCCGCAGGATGCGGCCGGGTTTGCGGACGCCTGCATCCCCTATGCAGAGGTGGAAACGCTGAAAGCCTACGACGCCATTTTGAAAAATATACTGTCCGGGGTGGCCTGCCTGTTTGTGGACGGGTATGCGGCGGCATTCGCGGTTGACTGCCGTACTTATCCGGCCAGGAGCGTGGAGGAGCCGGAGAAGGACAAATCATTAAGGGGCTCCAGGGACGGGTTTGTGGAAACGATCGTGTACAATACCGCGATGATACGGCGGAGGATACGCGACCCGCATCTGGTGATGTCGATGATGGAGGTGGGACGGACGTCCCGGGCGGATGTGGCGGTCTGCTACCTGGATGGGCGGGCAGATAAAGAGCTTCTGCGTAACATCAAAGACGCCATCCAGAGCATTGACACAAATGACCTGCGGATGAACCAACAGAGCCTTGCAGAATGCTTATACAAGAAGAAATGGGGCAATCCTTTCCCCAAATTTAAATTCACGGAACGGCCGGACACGGCGGCGGCCTGCCTGAACGAGGGGAAAATCGTGATACTGGTGGACAACTCGCCATCGGCGATGATCCTGCCCACATCGGTTTATGATATGGTTGAGGAGGCCAATGATTATTATTTCCCGGCCTTGACCCGCGTATATTTGAAGCTGTCGAGGGGGCTGATCACCGTCCTGACCGTTTTTTTGACCCCGGTTTTTCTATTGTTTATGCAAAACCTCCGCTGGCTCCCGGCGGCATTTGCCTTTGTGGCCGTGCAGGATACGGTCAATATCCCGCTGATTTTCCAGCTTTTGATTTTAGAGATCGCGATTGACGGGCTGAGGCTCGCGGCATTAAATACGCCGAGTATGCTCAGCACGCCGCTGAGCGTCATCGCCGGCCTTGTCATGGGCGAATTTTCCGTGCAGTCGGGATGGTTTAACAGTGAGGTTATGCTGTATATGGCGTTCGTAGCGGTGGCAAACTATACCCAGCCCAATTTTGAACTGGGGTACGCGCTGAAATTCATGCGCCTGCAGCTTTTAGTCCTGACAGCATTGTTTAACTGGGTGGGGTTCCTTGCCGGGACGTTGGTCGTGGCCGGGTGTATCTGCTTTAACCGGACATTGTCAGGGCGAAGCTACCTGAACATGAAAATCGCCCCTCACTCTTGAATCGCTTTCTTGCAGAACAAAGGCAGCCTTCTTTCCCGAAAGCTGCCTTTTCCTGGTTTTTTTGCTGCTATGTGTTTTTACAGTTCCTTATTGATTATGGTATAACCCTGATAGGAATTTGTATTTGGGTTCATGGAATACAGCCCCATCATAATTTCATCCTTGCGTTCTTCTAAATACATTGCAAGCTTTTTCATGGTTTTCTTCCTTTCCTTGCTGAAATCTTTGTTGTTTTCTCCTTACAGGCATTATCCTATCATTTCCCTCTCTTTTTTCCCAGATTCGATTTTGACCTTTTCCAGGTCGATATTGACTTCTGAAATCACGGCTCTTATCCACCGTATCATCAGACTTTACGGCAGGTATACAGTATTTATCCCGAATGATCCACAGCCACCACACACGCAAGCCACAGAGCAACTGTGCTACGCGCGTCTGCCGATGCTTTGCAGCTTCTGTCTGCGGCTGTGCGGTGGGTGAATTCTATTTACCCAGCGCGTGGAATCTTGCATTCGGCTTCTTCTATGCTCCGATCCGCAAGCGTCTGGTTAGCAGATGGCAAAAAGGATTGAAAACCGGCAGCATTTGTGCTAGTATAGGTGCAAACCGTAAGAAGAAAATCCTGTGCTTCTGCCCCTGGTATCATCAG
>CAZYVA010000028.1:0-19263 GCA_964650695.1 uncultured Dorea sp.
ACACGAAGCGGCATATAGCCTTCAAAGAAGGCGGGCTGTGGCTTATAGGAAGAGGGGCTGTTCCACCCCCGATCCATCATTCCCTCCGCAGCGCCTCGATCGGGTTCAGGTTTGCCGCCTTGATCGACGGTATCAGCCCGAAGACCAGCCCGATCACCATCGAGAACGCCACCGACCCGATGATCGCCGGTATGCTGATCGCCACAGGTGAGCCGGAAATCCTTGAAATCACCTGTGCAAGGACGATCCCTGACAGGACGCCCAGCACACCCCCCAGGCTTCCCAGCACCGCCGCTTCCGTCAGGAATTGAAGCAGGATCCGCTTTTTCCTCGCCCCGATCGCTTTTTTAAGCCCGATCTCCCGCGTCCTCTCCGTCACCGATACAAGCATGATATTCATGACGCCAATCCCGCCAACCAAAAGGGAAATGCTGGCAATCCAGATCAACTGCCGGTTCGCCCCCTCGCTGAGCGCCTGCAGGCTCCGTACCGTCTCCATGATATCCACGGCCTGGTAGCTCTGCCCTGTCTGGCTGAACCTGCTGTTTAAAGCCTTTTCCGCCTCCTGCCCTACGGCGCTCATGGCATCGGTGTTTGCCGCCTTTACCGCGACATTCTGCACTTCGTCAAAATTGTAGATGATCGGCCAGCTTGTTTGCGGCATGAACACTTTTCCGTAGCTTTCTTCCACATACGTGTAATAATCGTCGATCGTTTCGATCTGCATCTGCGCGGCCTCTTCCTCCTGCACCGTCCCGATGACGGTAAACGTCTCCCCCTGGATCTCCAGGACTTTCCCTACCGGGATTGCATCGGGGAACAGGGCGGATACCGCGTTGCTGTCGATGATGACCGTTTTCCGGTAATTGTCAAAATCCTTCTCCGTGAACATTCTCCCCGACACAAGCCGGTAGCCGCACATGCTTATATAATTCATCGACACCCCGTAAACCTCCGCTTCCTCCAGCGTATGGTCCTGGTAGTAGATATCGCTGATGCCGGATCTGTACA
Organism: uncultured Dorea sp.; assembly: GCA_964650695.1. Lineage (GTDB taxonomy): Bacteria > Bacillota > Clostridia > Lachnospirales > Lachnospiraceae > CAZYVA01. The sequence goes on from CAZYVA010000028.1 coordinate 1,012, forward strand.
CATAAGAGGCCGCGTCCTCCACGTCGTCAAGTTTCCGGATATTTTCCAGATCCGTCTCCTCGACCAGGGGGATGGCCGCCGAAGCCGACGCCCCCGCCCCCTCCTCTGCCGTGACGTCCTCCACGTCCTGGGACAGCTCAATATTGACAATATTGCTGCCCGACCCGACCAGGCTCTCCTTGATCTGTTCATTCGTCCCTTTGATCGTTGACACGATTGCGATGATCGCCGCAATCCCGATCACGATGCCCAGCATTGTCAGGGCGGAACGCAGCTTGTGCAGCCAAATCCCCTGGAATGCCAGGCGCATATTCTCCTTCATATCCGCCACCTTACCCGGCCCCAAACCCCACGGTTTTATGCCGGCGCGTTTCCAAAGCAGGATGCTTTATTCATAAAGCTCATCCACCTCGGAAATTTTTGTCTTTGCACCCTCTCTGATCCCTTTCCCATACGGGAACGCAATATGGTCTTCCAAATCCACGCCGCTTTTGATCTCGGCAATGCTGCCATCTATGATTTTCCCGACTTCCACGCGGCGTTTCCTGAGTTGTTTTTTCTCATCCGCCAGGTAAACATAGCTGCTTCCATTCTCCTGCCGGACAAACGCCGTATCGATCAGCACGGCGCCGCCATCCTCTTCTTCATCAAAATGAAGCTCTACCTCCTCCCCGGAAGTAAGCTCCACATCATCCTGGATCTCTGCAGAGAATGCATAGTAAGAAGTAGTCCCTTCAAAGGAAAAATCCATCAATTCCGACGTATCTTCCGGGTACTCCGAGATTTTCTGCACCTCCGCCTCAAATTCCTCCCCCGTCATATAATCCTCGCCCAGGAGAACCGTTCCGACGTCTACTTCTTCCAGCGTATACTCGTCCAGATCCCCTTCCACGTACAGCCTGCCCTCTCCTTGCACAACCAGAAGATCGTCCTCCTCGTCGCCTTCCATAGAGACGACCCCGTTGATCCGGCTCGTCACTGTTTTTTCTTCCAATTTCCGGTTGAGCTGGGCGATCGTCAGGTCATTCCTCAAAATCTCCAAATTGGTCTCCTGAAGCTCCGATTTTTTTTCGGAGACATACTCGTCTATATCCTCCTTTGTAAATCCTTCCTCCTCATCCTCCACAGCCCCGGTGTCCCCACGGGCCTCGGCCCCGGCGGTGTCCGACGTCTCCCCGGCGCTGTCCGCCGCGCCCTCCAAAGAGCCGTCCGTCTCTGCTGTCTGTGCTAAAAAAGCTGTGCTGGCATCCGCCGTTTTGCCGAGGGAATCCGCAGCCATGCTACCGCTGCCCGTACCCTCCGTGCTGCCGGTGCCGTCCACACTTCCTGTATTTGCTGTGCCGCCCGTATCCGCAGCGCTTCCCGTACTCTCCGTGTTGTTTGTATCCGCAGCGCTTCCCGTACTCTCCGTGCCGCTTGTATCCGCAGCGCTTCCCGTACTCCCACTGCTTCCGCCACTGCCGCTTCCATCTGCTTTCCCGCCTGAAGAACGGACCGGGGCATTTTTCACAGCCGCTTCAATGGCATCCGCTTCCGCCTGCAGGTACTTTTTCGGGTGTGCGATCTGTTTGTCCAGGGTCTTTACCCGAAGCTCCAGGATCTGTTTATTCAACTCCGCGCCGGTCAGGTCAAGCTCCGTCATCGTCATATCGTATTCAAGAAGCTTATCCCCGATTTCTACGGTATCGCCATCCTCTACGTAAACCTTCTTGATTGCCCTCCCGCCTGCCATATTGATCTTCTGGGTCGTCTCCTCCGTGACCGTCCCATAAACCACCGCTTCCTCTTCCCAGTCTTCTTCGTTCAGCTCCTCTACGCTGTATACATTGACCCGTTGCGCGGAAAAGCGGCGGTATCCCCATACACCCAATGCCGCTAACGCGGCGATGCCCACTACAATAAGGGTAAGGATCAAATTGTTTGTCTTTTTTTGCATCTTTTTTTCTCCGCCGTCCTTAAGATCCCGTCCCGGATCGTGACAATCTTCCCCGCATGCTGCGCGACTCCCCTGTCATGTGTGATAACCAGTATCGTAACCCCTTCATCGTTTAATTCCCGGAACAATTGCATGATCTGGCTGCCGGACCTGGAATCCAAAGCCCCCGTTGGCTCATCCGCCAGAAGTATCTGCGGATGGTTCACGATCGCCCTCGCAATCGCAACCCTCTGTTTCTGCCCGCCTGACAGCTTCGTCACTTTAAAATCCACCCTGTCGCCAAGCCCCATGCGCTCCAGGGCCTTTACCGCAATGCCTCTGCGCATTTTCGGCGGCACGCCTGCGTAGACCAACGGCGTCTCAACATTCTGTACCGCCGTCTGCCTCGGCATAAGCTCAAAATTCTGAAAGACAAACCCAATCTTCTGCAGCCGGATATCCGCCAGCATATTGTCCGTACACCGGCCGATATCGATCCCGTCCAGTATGTATTCCCCGCTTGTCGCCTGATCCAGGCATCCGATGATATTCATCAATGTCGTTTTCCCTGACCCGGACGGACCCATGATCGCGACATATTCCCCTTTTCTCATGGAAAAATCCACATCATGGAGGACATGCACCGGCTCGTTGTCCTGCGTGTAATCTTTATTGACATGCACAAGCTTCAGGAATGGAGCCGCCCTATTCGTGCGCTTCTGCGCCGGATCCGCTTCCAGGGGGCGCCGTTTCCCCGTCCCCGGCGCTTTCTGTCCCCTCGGCTTGTCCGGCTTCCCCGGCGCTTTCTGTCCCCTCGGTTTGTCCGGCTTCCCCGGCGCTTTTTGTCCCTTCCGTTTGTCCGCTTTCCTCGGTTCCCTCTGTTCCATTGATTTCCTCTGTCCGCATACCCGCCTCATATCCATCGGCCGGGTAGGCAATCTTATCCTCCGCTTCCAGCCCCAAATCGATCTTATAATGGGAGGTTGCCGCATGGTATTCCCCAAGGACAACCGTTTTTTTCACAAGCTTCCCCCGGCGATCCGCCAGCACGTAAGGATCCGTATCCTTGTCGCAGATGTAAGATTCGTCCAGCCATATGCCGTCCTGTTCCTCACTCTGCCCCACATCCTTTTCCACATAGACATGCTGGCCCAGCAGCAAGTCCTGCGAGGATTCCAGGCTGATATAAAAAGCATAATTCGTGGAAGTCGTCATGCTTTCCTCAAAGTCATCGGGGACGTCTTCTTCCCCGGTATAAAGATCCATATCCTCTTCCGTGAACGCCTCCTCAGATCCGTCCCCTTCCTCGGACCCGTCCCCTTCCTCGGACCCGGATCCGCCTTCCATGCTGGAGACGCTCCCTTTCCAGACCTTTGCGCTATCCGTCCGGGAATGCACCAGCATAGGGTCCCCTTCGGCAATATCGTTGTAATTCTGCTCGTTGATCTGGCACTTTACCTGGTAATCCCCGATCCCTGTAATGGTGATGAACGCCCCGCCGGTGTCAACGCTTTCCGCCTCATCGTCCCCGTAGTCCCCGTAATCCGCGTCATCTTCATAATCCTCGTAATCCGCGTCATCTTCATCCTCCGCATCGGACACAGAACTACCTGAAAGACTGGAACTGTTTGTGTAGCTGCTTACTTTCGTGACCATCCCGTCGATCTCGCTCGTCACGACCGGATCGACCTTGTTCGCTTTTAAATCCTCCACCGTTTCCGCCTGCTGCTCTTTTTCATATTCCTTTTTCTTAATGTCATTCTGCACCACCTGGATCTGGAGCGTATACGAGAGTTTTTCCGAGGATTCCGCCATGGATTTCTCTTCCTCCAGCTCCTTGACCTCGCTTTCCAGATCAGCGATATCTACATCATACTGCTGAAGGTCAATCTCCGCCTCCGTCAGTTCTTCATTCATGGAAGCTTCCGTATATGCGAAAAGTTCCGTACCGGCCGTCACAATATCGCCCTCTTTGACATATACCTCCTCGATATCCCTCGTTGAATCCCTGCTTACCGACCAGCTTTTCTGGCTTTGGACAACACCGGCGTACCGGTTCTGGTTCCCGTTTTCCGTTTTCATCAGGTTTTGAATACTGATTACAGGAACCGTATCCTCCGATCCTGCGCTGAGGCGGTGCAGCAGCGTACCGGCCGCCAGGACCGCCGCCAGGGCCGCCAAGCCGATCCCGATGGTTCTTTTTTTGAGCCGCCATTTTCCTCTGTCCGCTTTCTTTTTCCTCCTGCGGCTTGCCCTTTTTTCATTGATTTCCATTCTTTTGACCCAAATCCTTACTGAAAAGCTTTATCGCTTTATGATAGCTCTTTTCCCTTGTATTTACAACCCTTTTTGCTGTCATTTCCGCCGATGCGGTTCACGGTTCACGGCCCACAGGCCCTCTGCTTTCCGCCTGCCAATGCCTCCATCATCCCTTGCTTAAACGCCCGGTAACGTCCTTGCTCGATCGCTTCCCTGATCTCCTTCATCAAGCGGTTGTAAAAATACAGGTTATGCAGCACGCACAGCCGCATCCCCAGCATTTCCTTCGCTTTCAGAAGATGGCGGATATACGCCCTTGAATACGTCCTGCACGCCGGGCACTGGCATCCTTCTTCAATCGGGCGCCCGTCCAGCTCATATCTCGCATTGAACAGGTTCCGTTTCCCCTGCCGGGTGTACACATGCCCGTGCCGCCCGTTCCGGCTCGGATAAACACAGTCGAAAAAGTCTACGCCCCGCTCAACTGCCTCCAGGATGTTTTCCGGCGTCCCTACGCCCATCAGGTAAACCGGCTTATCCTGCGGCAGGTACGGGATGACCGCCTCCAGCACCCGGTACATTTCCTCATGCGATTCCCCTACCGCAAGCCCGCCAATGGCATAACCGTCCAGGCCAAGCTTTGCGATCTCCTGTGCGTGGCGGATGCGGATATCCTCGTAAATACCGCCCTGGTTGATGCCAAACAACATCTGCTTCGGGTTCATCGTACCCGTCAGGCGGTTCAGGCGGTCCAGCTCCTCTTTGCAGCGCACAAGCCACCGGGCGGTCCGGGCCACGGAGCTTTCCATATATGCCCGGTCCGCCACGCTGGACGGGCATTCGTCAAGCGCCATCGCTATCGTGGACGCCAGGTTCGACTGTATGCGCATGCTTTCCTCCGGCCCCATGAAGATTTTCCGGCCGTCAATATGCGAATGGAAATACACACCCTCTTCCCTGATCTTACGCATCCCGGCAAGGGAAAACACCTGAAAGCCGCCGGAATCCGTCAGGATCGGCCTGTCCCACGCCATGAACCGGTGCAGCCCGCCCAGCTTTTTCACGACCTCGTCCCCCGGCCTGATGTGGAGATGGTATGTGTTGGAAAGCACTACCTGCGTCCCGATCTCCCGCAGATCCGTGGACGCCACCGCGCCCTTGATCGCCGCGGCGGTTCCCACATTCATAAAAACAGGCGTCTCAATGACGCCATGGACGGTATGCAGCCGCCCTCTCCTGGCCTGGCCGTCTCTTTTCACAATCTCATACATAAAAGTTCCCTTCCTGGTTCATCCCGCGCCATCCGTACAGATGATTGATGGCAGTGATGGTTGTGGCCCGGATCCGTAATTAAGAATATCCTGCTTGGACATACAAGGCAGGCCAAAAGGATGGTCAGGACCCGGAGCCGTAATCAATAATGGCACACCACCGGCACGCCTGCCTGGATCAGGCTGTATAGTTCCTTCGCTTTCGCCGGCGGCATGTTCACGCAGCCGTGGGAGCCGTGCGTCAAGTACCGCTTCCCGCCGAAGGAGGATTGCCACGAAGCGTCGTGGAAACCGATACCGCCGTTAAACGGCATCCAATATTTCACCGGCGTCTCGTATTCGTATTCCCCATTCTTTTTTTTCTGCCCACGCAGGACGGCGTCCTTGGTTTTATAAGAAAGCGTATAAATACCCTGGGGCGTCTCGTTCCCATTATTCGGATTCCCGGTGACGACGTCCGTCTCCAGGATGACTTTCCCGTCCTGGATATAATACATATGCTGGTCGGTCAGATCGACTTCCGCGTAAGTATCCCCGATCCCGCCGTTCTTTTCCGAACGCGAATTCCCGGTATGCTCCGGCTCTCTTGTCACGGTCTTTCCCTCTTTAATATCGGCAACCAGCGCGTCGTACTCCCCGCTCTGGTCGATCTTCCATCCGCCGAAGCTTCCGCCCTTCACGGTCACAACATCCCCATCCGCAGTCGTAAATTCCACCGTACCGGCGGAGACATTGTATTTGTCCGCCAGCGACTGCAGATAATCCTTGATGGCATCCCCGTCCAGGGAAGCTTTCATTTTCTTTTTCTTCAGCTTGATCCACGGCTGGATCACGGAAGCGTCCACGACTTCCGTATCCGTAGTCAGGTCATAGGTGACGACCGCGCTCAAATACTGGTTCATCGTATTGCAGGCTTGTATCGTCTCCTCCGAATAAATAGTGTATTTCGGTTTCTTATAGCAGTCGGCCTGAAGGAGATTGAGTGTCTTCTGGGAAGTCCGGATAGCCGCATCCACCGCAGACAAGAATTTTTCCTCGTCCAGCCGGGTCCCCTGCACTTCCGGGATGATCTCATACCTGCCATTCTGGTAAGACGGGTATGCGCTCTGTGACTTTGCCTGAAGCTCCTTGTTCATACAGTCCAGCCCCGACAGGACTGCCGTCAGCTTTTCCCCATCGTATCCGATCCCCACCTGCGCCGTAAGCTGCGCCGGCGCCCAGAGGGACTGGGGCCAGAATACGTAGTTCTGCCCCTCCATCAATGTTTCCAGTTCATCCGCCGATGTGTACTGGATAGCTATGCTGTCCCCGTCGATCACTTCCTTGCTCCCATCCGAGCAAACCACCGTCAGGCTGTAATCTTCCACTTCCTGCTTCATATAAGCCTCTGCCTGGCTGATGGATTTCATCGAAAAATCCTCTCCGTTGATCGTTGTGAACAACAGGAAATGCGTCCGGAAAAAAGCCGCCATGCATACATACGCCCCTGCCAGCACGAGAAAAAACACGCCCAGCACAACCAGGGCCGTCTTGTTCCGGCCTTCTTTCTTGCGCCTGCGCTTCCTTCGGATCTTTTTTTCCTTTTCCTGCGTGTCCGCTGGCTGTCCAGGAGAAAGCTTTTTTTTCTTCCCCTCTTGATTTTCTACAGCCGTCCGCTCCTGATTGCCCTTCTCTTTTTCCAAAAGTATACTCTCCCCATCCAACATGCTGCCGTTGGCCGGCAATGCCTGCATCCATACCTCGCGAATTGTTCACATGATGATGTTGGCGCCAAATAGGATTTGACCGCTAAAATCCCACGGATCGCTCCGGATTTTTGTCTATTTGACACTGGTACCATCTTCACATTATAATATGCGGCGGCGCAAAAGTACAGTCATATTCTGTTAAAAAAGTGAAACAAACGTTACCATCCACAGACAAACACTTGACACAAACCGCCGGTCCAGAAGCAGTTGCAGGATGGAAAAGAATTTTATATAATGATGATACTAGGTTTGCGGACGTGCGCAGCACGGAGCAATCCGTGGTATCACAGGGGTCAACTGCGATGCCACGGGAAAAAGGAGGTTTCTATGGCTGGCTCAACATATGGCACTTTATTTCAGGTCACGACCTGGGGGGAATCCCACGGCGCGGGCATCGGCGCCGTCATTGACGGCTGCCCTGCGGGGCTTACGCTCTGCGAGGCGGATATCCAGCAGTATCTGGACCGCCGCAGGCCCGGACAAAGCCGCTTCACGACAGCGCGCCGGGAATCCGACCAGGCCAAAATCCTTTCGGGGGTGTTTGAGGGACGCACGACCGGCGCCCCAATCGCCATCCTCGTAGGCAACCAGGATCCGCGTTCCCACGATTACGAGGCTGTCAAAAACTGTTACCGCCCCGGCCATGCGGATTTTTCTTTCGATGCGAAATATGGTTTCCGGGATTACCGCGGGGGCGGGCGTTCTTCCGGGCGTGAGACGATCGGGCGTGTTGCCGCGGGCGCCATCGCCGCGAAAATCCTGGACTGCCTTGGCGTCCGGCTCACCGCTTATACGTGCGCCATCGGAGAGATCCGCGTCCCGGAGGAAGCCTACGACTTTTCCTGCATCGCCCAAAACAGCCTGTACATGCCAAGCATGGCATATGCCGCGAAAGCGGAAGAATACCTGGAGACATGCATGGAAGAGAAAGATTCCTCCGGCGGCGTCATCGAGTGCCGGATCACCGGCGTCCCGGCGGGCATCGGAGAACCCGTCTTTGGCAAGCTGGACGCCGCCCTGGCGCAAGCAGTCATGTCCATCGGCGCAGTGAAGGGCGTAGAGATCGGCGATGGTTTCCGCGCCGCCGCCGCCACCGGAAGCCAAAACAACGATGCTTTCTTTCTTAAGGATGGGCGGATCTGTAAAAAAACGAACCACGCCGGAGGAATCTTAGGCGGCATCAGCGATGGGGACACGATCATCCTGCGCGCCGCCGTCAAGCCGACCCCCTCTATCGCCAGGGAGCAGGAAACGGTCACGGTTCAAAAAAAGCCCGCCCATCTCACCGTCACCGGCCGCCACGATCCCGTCATTGTCCCACGCGCCGTCGTTGTCGTAGAGTCCATGGCTGCGCTGGCGCTGGTGGATTTAATGATGGTAAACATGAACGCCCGGCTGGAAAACCTCCGTAAAATATACGGCCCGCCAGCCGAACGTGGATGCCCGGACCGTTCCGCGCTTCGCGTCCCGGAGATCCCTTAATTAAACCGCAGCGCGTCGATCGGCTTCATCTTCGCCGCCTTATTCGCCGGATAAAGCCCAAATACGACCCCGATCCCAAGGGAAAACGCCACCGAAAGCGCCGCGACCCCCATCGAAAGGGTATAAGAGACGTTCCCGACAATATTCACGATCCCGATGATCCCGCACGAAACCGCAATCCCGATCAGGCAGCCGATGAGGCTTACCATCAGCGCTTCAATCAAAAACTGGAGCATGATGATCCCGCGCCCGGCCCCGATCGCCTTGCGGATCCCGATCTCCTTCGTCCTCTCCGTGACAGAGACCAGCATGATATTCATAATCCCGATCCCGCCTACCAGCAGGGAAATCCCGGCAATCCCGCCAAGAAGGAGGGAGAGTGTCGTGGTGACGCTGCTCATCGCCTCCTGGATGGAGGATTGGTTAAAGATGTTGTAGGCATCCTCGTCATCCGAAAACCGCTCCAGCAGCAGGTTTTCCATCCAGGTTTCCGCTTCATCCATATCGTCCCCCTCCACGGAAACGACAAAAGAGGTAACGTCCGTCCCTACCGTGTCGGTCAGGCGGATCATGCTGGTGTAAGGGATGTAAGCCTCATAACTGCTCTCTTCCGTCATAGCGCTGGACGCGGAAGTATCCTCCGCCAGCACCCCGATGATCTCGAATGCCCTTCCGTCAAGCTTCACCGTCTCCCCGACCACATTGCTCTGCCCCATGATCTCCAGGGCAAAGTCCGAGTTGATGACGACCACGTTTGTATGGTTATCCACATCCGGCTTCATCAAAAACCGGCCCGATTCTAATTCCAGCCCTTGTATATCCGCGTAAGCCGCTGTTGTACCGACAAGCTGCGTCGTTTCTTCCGTGCTTTGGTTCAATGCGTCCACGCTTGACTGTGCCACCGGCGCCGCCTGGTCTGCCAGGCTGCCTTCTGCGCTTACAAATTCCGTCAATTCATTATATTTAATTGGTTGGTTGTGGTCATCCCGGATCGACACCGACAGGTAATTCGTCCCCAGTGCGTTGATGGAATCCGTGATGGATCCGGTCGCCCCGTTTACAAGCGACACAAGCACCACCAACGCTACGACACCGATAATGATCCCAAGCATCGTAAGGAACGACCGCAGCTTATTGGACAGGATGGATTTGACCGCCATTTTCATGGATTGCAGGATCATAACGCCGCCTCCTTTACTTTTCCGTCCTTGATATGCAGGGAGCGGTCCGCCTGTTCCGCCACGGAATTGTCATGGGTGATCAGGACGATCGTACTGCCTCTCTCATGAAGCTCATGGAACAATTTCATGATCTGGCATCCCGTCTCCGAATCCAGGTTCCCGGTCGGCTCATCCGCCAGGTAGATGGATGGCTCTGAAACCATAGCCCTCGCGATCGCAACCCGCTGCTGCTGGCCGCCGGAAAGCTGGTTTGGCTTATGCTTCCGCCGCCCGAACAGATCCACCCGCTCCAGCGCTTCTTTCGCCCGTGCTCTCCTTTTGCGCGCGTCAAGCCCCTGGTAAATCAGCGGAAGCTCTATGTTCTCCTCCGCGCTCAAGGTACTGATCAGGTTGAAATTCTGGAAAATGAATCCGATCTTGCGGTTCCGGATTTTCGTAAGCTCACGCTCCGTATACTGCTCAATGGGCTGCCCATCCAAAAGATACTGCCCTTCGTCCGCCAGGTCCAGGCATCCCATAATATTCATAAGTGTGGATTTTCCGCTCCCGGATGGGCCAATGATACTGACAAATTCCCCCTCGTAGATATGGAGGCTGGCATGGTCGAGCGCATGCAGCATTTCATCGCCCATCTGATAGATTTTCGAAACATTGTCAAAAACAATCATGTTCTGCTCTCCTCTTTCCTGGATGGTCCATCCGGCTGCCGCCGTCCCTATGGCAGCGGCCCCGCCGTAAGGCTGGCCTAATTGCCATTTGAACCGCCACGGTTCCCGCCGCCCGGCATTTCACCGCCGCCGCGGTTCCCGCCGTCTGGCATTTCACCGCCGCCTTCTCCGCCCGGCATTTCACCGCCGAAGCCTCCGAAACCTCCGGAAAAATCATCGGAATCGGAATCCTCTGACCCGATCCTTGTATAGTAAACAGTATCGCCCTCGCTCAGTCCGCTCACGATCTCCACCTCATTGCTGTTGGAAAGCCCGGTCTCGACTTCCGTTTCTCCGCCCAGGGTCCCGTCGTCCCCCTGTGTTGTATAGACAAACGTCCGCTCTCCTTTCTGCTGTAAGGCGGACATCGGGATCGTCAGCACATTTTCCGCCTGCTCGACCTGGATCGTCGCCGACGCGTTCATCCCGACCCTCATGTTTTCATCCATCGGGATCAGGATATCCACCTGGTATTTCGCGCTGCTGCTGTCCGTGGAAGCGGTGGCGCCTACCTTGGAGATCGTACCGGTAAATTCTCCGTTCTCAATCGCGTCCAGTGTCACTACCGCACTCTGCCCCACTTCTACCGACAAAATATCCAGCTCATCCACATCGATTGCAATCTTGGCATTTTCCATCTTTGCGATCGTCAGCGCAACGGATTCATAATCACTCCCCGTATCCGCGCCGGCATCTGTGGACGCCGAGGAAGCGCTTGCGGAGCCGGAGCTTCCAGATCCGCCGGAACCACCCGTACTTCCGGAGCCCGATTTGGCGGCCGAAGCATTGGACGAAGCGGAATCATCTGCGTCGCCGGTTTCCTGCGCCGCCGCATCCTGCGTGCTGTTATCGCTCTGGGCTTCGCTTGTTTTTTCAAATTTTGCCTGGATGGTCAGGGTATCCCCGTCCCCGGAAATATTCCAATCATAGGAAGCACAGTCTATGGACGGCAAATATTTCGCTGAAAATTTATAGCCGTCGCCGGCCGAGAGTACAATCGTCGCGCTGTAAACCGTACCGGCCTGAAAAGCGGAACCACTGCAGTCCCATGAAATTTTCCCTGTATATGTATCTGTAGATTCGATTTTGGTCTGCGGCGCGGCCCCTGCCACCGGCGCTGTGACGGCGAACCCGGTAAAACTTTTGATCACTTCCGTCCCGGAAGCCTCGCCATCTGACGCGTTTCCAGTGCTGGCGCCACTCTGCGCGTCCACATCCGCCCCGTTATCCGCAGAAACTTTCCGCACAGCATAGCTTCCCTTACCTGCGTCCGCAGATAAATATGTGAAAGCCGCGCTCTTTCCGGCGGACACGCTTGCCAGGGAAACACCGCTATCCGTCGTTCCGGATGTGTCCCCGCGCGCCACGCCACCCTCATCCGTCCTGGATTGAAGGTCCGCGGACGAGGCGTTCCCGGAAGTATCGCCGTCCGACACGGAAGAACCATCTGAAATATAAAGCTCATTCACGATCCCGTCCGCCGAAGCCTTTAACACCGGATCGTCATAATAGCCCGTCAGCGTGCTTTCCACTTCCTCCAGGTCGTCAATCTCCAAATTCAGGTCTTCCTTTTCCAGCGAAGTCAGGCCGCTTTCATCCAGATCGTCTTCCAGATCATCGATCTGATCCTTCACATCCACCAGCGCTTTCACGATGGAAGCTTTGTTTAAGTTTGCAAGCGCATCCCCGGCAGACACTTCATCCCCTGTCTCCACAAGCACTTCATCCACGGTAACGCCTGTCGGGAGCATCACATCGACGGATTCTGCGGCCTCCAGCTTTCCGCTCCCTTCAATACTGTTGCTGATCGTGCTTTTTGTGACTTCCGCGCTTTTCACGCTCCCCGATTCTATATCTTGAAGACGGTTCTGCATGGCTTTCCGCCTAAGGGCGAATCCACCCACGCCACAGACGGCGATCAGGACAATGAGAAGGATCCAGAACGATTTTTTTCTCCAGATTTTTTTTGTTTTTATTTTCTTCAACCGGTTTTTCACTGCACCCATGTCGCTACGCCTCCTGTTTTTTACACTATGTCCCTGCTTGTTACGATGTACCGTCGCTTCCCCCGCCTTCCTAAAAACCCCCGGCTTCCGGTTTCAGCCGCCAACGCGTGCGGTTTATGCTTTTATGCATGTGGATAAAGCGATGGATCCCAGCCAATGTTTATCGGATAGCCAGCCCCATCCGAACGGACAGGACGACTCCATAGGCCAGATAAAAAAATGATGGATACCCGCTCACGCAATAAAATTGCCAATATATCCTGGTGTGAACGGACATATCCCCCGGTCATGCTGGCAAATCCATACGTTCATGGGTATAATATAAATAGAAAAGCATGGGTTCATTTTAAAAGGAATTTGTGTTGAAGTTTTGATTTGGCTGTGTTTTTTGTGTGAACTTGCAGACCTGACGGAAGCGTCCTTTTTGATAAATCCGGCCTTTCCCCTGTATGGCAGGCTGGACGCGAAAAAAGGCGCCAGTATGATGTATGGCGGCTTGGATACGAAAAAAGGCGCCGGTATGCCGCAAAGAACATACCAACACCCTTTTTGCTTTACCATTGGAGCGCCACGCCGCCTATCAGCCTTGTCATTGCACGGCCACACCTAGCCAACATAGCCGCATTTTTTAAGCTCTTCCTCTGCTTTCGCCAGGTTCGCGTCGGAGACACGGATGATCGGGCCGGTGCAGCCCATGCCGCTCTCCGCATAGATACCGATCTTCCAGAGCGCCTTTACCGCATCCTCCAGGTCCATGACCTCGATACCCGGAATCTGCGCCGTCACGATCTCCTTTGGCGGCTCTTTCACCTCTTCCTCTGCCGCCGCCGGTTTCTGGCTTGCCTTCAGAGCGCTTAAAATATCGTCCAGCCCCGCCTTCTTTGCAGCCGCAAATTCCGTCTTTGCCACCTCAAAGACATTTCCTCTCACCAACTGCGCCGCATAGCGGATCGCGTTGGCGATCACCGGCGCTCCGCTGGCCCTGGATACGATCATGACTAACTGCCCATAGCCTTCGCCGATCCCCGGCCCATAGCCATAGCCGGTCGCTTCAAAGCTTCCGCCGGTCGTGTAGGAGGACAACATCTTCACAAGGATGTTGCCGGTAAGGGAATCCGTCACCATGATGTCCGGCGCCGCCTGCAGCACATCGTTTCCTCTCATCACACAGCCGCCGTCCGCGCGGTTCGACTCCGCGAATGCAATATCATAGCCGCCCTCCGCAAGCTGTTTCAGCGCTTTCTCCGTCTGGCGCGCCCCGTCCACATTGAGGATCCCGACGCTCGGCCTTGCCTTGCCGCACGCTTTCGCGGCAATGATACCATAGACCGCGTTTTTTATCATGCCCTCGATACGGTCCGTACTGGAAGTGCCTGTTGTGTTTGCGATATACATTTCCTTTGCCGTTGCCGGCGTCACGCAGCGTCCTACCGTGGAGACACCGATTGGGAATGGAAAATGCATAGTGACTGCCGCGTCCACCTCTTTGTCCGCCAGCATCTTCTCCATCCTGTCATGGCCTTCCTCGTCGCTTTCCACCTTCACGGTGGTCACGCCTTCCGCCTCCAGGGTCCCGATATAGTACACATCAATCCCGTCTTTTGCCGCTTCTACCGCAGCCGCCATGGAGTTTTCCTCCCCATGCTCGCTGCCCATACCTGTCAGGGCGATTTTCGGCCGTTTCCCGAAACTTCCGGTTTCCAGCCCCTGTGCCATCTCAAGGAAGGTATCGGCAATCATTTTTTCAATCTTTCCTGCCATTACACTTTCCCCCTTATTCTGCGGTGAGGCTTGCAGCAAAATCCTTCATTGCCTTTGCGATCAATCCTTTTACTTCTTCCTCGGATACACCTGCGGCCGCTTCTGTCTCTGCCTTTGTATTCGCCTGGATCACAAAGGATACGCCGTCAAACAGGTTCGTCATACGTCCAAGGAACAGGGAACCTTTTCCGATAATCATCGCTTTCTTGATCTTGCCTGCAAGAATGTCTTCCCTCGCAAATCCAATATAGGGAACGCCCGAAGGGATATGTCCCTGTGTCGGCGCCCAGCCGGTCAGTCCCTTTTCCTTCGTGAAGGAAGCAAGCTCTTTCCGGTCAAGCTCACCCTTCTTGACTGCCAGCGCCGCGATCATCTTGTAATTGGCGAGCGGCACATCCCCGGCCCCGGCCGGTTTTGTGATGTCCGGGTTTTGCATCTCCGGTGAATATTTGTCAATATCGGTCATCTTCAGGCCATTTTTCTCAAGCGGGTCCGCCACAAGGCTTCCGATGACATTCTGCGGGGCGGAACCGGTCCCAACCGTATGGCGTCCCAGGATATTCAGGTTGATCTCCGGGTTCACGCCATCGTTTTCCGCGATGATGACACAGAACCCTCCAAGGCAGTCCTCTAAAATCGGAAGGCCCTTCTTGACATGGTCTTTTCCGTTCATGCCAAGCTTCGCGGTACATCCGCCCGCTGTCACCGCTACGCATTTGTACGCGCCGGATGTGACCAGGGCCGCCGCTTCGATCAAAGCATGCGAAGGCCCCGCGCAGAAGCCCCTTGTATCGGAACCGGAAGCGCTGTTAAGGCCCGCGATCTCAGCCGCTGCTTTTGCGAAATTGCCGCCGCCTCTTTGGTTCATATCGCCGCAGGCTTCCTCCGCGCAGTCGATGACATACTGGATCTCATCTTTGTCAATCCCTGCGTTCCGCACGCCGTAAAGCAATGCCAGCACGCTGGACGCCTTGCTCATCAGGTTTTCATGCATAACATGGGCAGACAGGTTGACGTCAATATCGTGCGCCCGCTTCACACATGCGACGAGCTTCCCGGCATGGTAGATCCCTTCCGCATGCTCTTCATTCACTGCTTTCTCGATCTCTGAAAGCGCTACCCCGTCATGGATCCTGGAAATGATTTCCGCAGGGATGATCGGGTCCTTTGCCAATGTATCCTTATGGGCCGCCACGAAATCCTTGTCGATCATGACAACCTCAAATTGGTCGCTTGCCTGTACGAGAAGGATAAATTCCTCCTCCGGCATGATCTCGCCATATTTGCCGTAACGCTCTGCTCCTTCTTTCACTTTGTCGTAATAGGGGAACCCGACTTCCGCCAGGTCGTCCGGCGTTGCATTGCCGATGTATACCTGGTTCGGCCAGTAATTCACCACATCTTCGTAAGAACGAAGACGCCCCTCCAGCTCCTTTAAATACTCGGATTCCGGATTCACAACACGCTCTGTTGTCTGCGTCGTTCCATTATATACCACCATCTGCGGGGTATGCGCGAGGACATAGCCCGCGCCTTTAATCACACTGTTCATGGGTTTTTCCTTTCACTGATCTGACCGTAAGCCCCAATGCTCCATGTCCTGGCGCTGCCACAGCATGGCATTGGGAATATTATGAAACTTTTTTCTTCTCATGCCCGGCGGGGCGCTGAAAAGGGGGTTTTATGGCACACGGGACATTGCGGTCCGCACTGCCCCTGTTACTTGGACAGGCCCGGACCGCAATGTCCTCCATAAAACAACGAAAAACACGAATCACAGATATTTGCAGAATTCATCCCTGATGCCGGACATCTCGTCGATGATATCATCAACATCGAGCACCATTTCCATCATGCCCACCTGCTCATCGTAAACCGCTTCGTCAAACTCTTCTTTCATTTCCGGCTCACATACATGGTATACCGTGAGTCCAAGCTGGACCCCCGTCAATGGACCTGCAAAAGTCGGGTCGCCTGCTGTGACTGTCTCCGCAGCAAGGCCGGAAGCTTCACCTTCGGCAGCCCCAAGAACAACTACAACGTTCTCCGGGCCATACTCCTCAGCGAATTCCTTCACTCTCTTTTGGTTTTCAAGATCCATTGCGCCTGCGCTCGTTCAGACGAAACATTCCGTGGACGAGAATACCACTTCCGCCCCGGCGGTTTTTACGCACTCCGCGATAGCCGGGCCTGGCACACCGTCACGGTCACCGATAATTATTGCTTTTTTTCCTTCTAAAATAGCCATAATGGTCCCTTTCTCCTTTCTTAGATTGTAAAAAATGATTTATGATTGAAAAAACACACCCTGTATTTTAGATGTATTTTTTAATCATCGCTTCGATCGATTCCGGCGTGCAGTCGTCTTTCACCAGTTCTTCGACCTTCTCGCCGTCTTTGTAGATCGCCATGACCGGCAGCCCAAGGACCTTCTGTGCAATCGCAAGACGGCGGGCTTTTGTCGTATTCAGGGATGTGAATTTCAGCTTGTCCCCGTAAGTATCCGCGAATTCATGCACCTTCGGCATCAAAGCCTGGCACGGCACGCATCCATCGCCGTAAAAGTCCACAAACACATACCCTTCCGCTTTTAATACTTCGTCTTCAAATGTTTTCTTATCAACATCCAGCATTGATATCCTCCTCCTTTATAAAAATATTTTTATAACATTATCCGGCCAGGCACAGCCAACGGTTTCCGCTGCGTCATCCGCAGTCCGGCCATCCCCGGATCCGCCTTGCCGGACCGTTACCTAAAAGTAGTCCGACAGGCTTCTTTCTACCTGCACGGCCGCGATCGCTCCGTCCGCGGCGGCGGTCACTACCTGGCGCAGGCTCTTCACGCGCACGTCGCCCGCCGCATACACGCCCTCGATATTGGTGTGCATATCTGCATCCGTCTTGATATATCCACGCTCGTCCATATCAATGATGCCCTCGAACGGCTTTGTATTGGGGATCGTCCCGATAAATCCGAACACGCCGAACATACCGTCGTCCTCATCCGCTTCCACCGTCGTGATCTCGCCGGTCTTGACGTTTTTCACCTTCATCCACTGAAGGATGTCATCCCCGCCGACTTCCTCCACAACACTGTCCCACATAAAATGCATCTTCGGATTCTTAAACGCTTTCTCCTGGATGGATTTTGCCGCGCGCAATTCGTTGCGTCTGTGGATGACTGTGACCTTCCTCGCAAACTTCGTCAGGTACATCGCCTCTTCGACTGCGGAATCCCCGCCGCCGACGACGTAGACTTCAAAGTCCTCGAAGAAATTCGCGTCGCAGGTTGCGCAGTAGGAAACACCTTTCCCCATATAATCCTCCTCACCCTTGCACCCGATCGGCCTTGCATGGGCGCCCGTCGCGATGATCACATTCTTCCCCTTGTACTCGGCTTTCTCGCTTTTCAGCACCTTTACCTCGCCTTCAAGGGAAACTTCCTTGATGGTGTCAGATGCACGTTCAGCCCCGAACTTTTCTGCCTGCGCCGTCATCCTCGCAATCAGGGACGGCCCTGACTCACCCTCGGCCATCTGGCCCGGATAGTTCTCAATCTCGTCTGTGATCGCGATCTGCCCGCCGTCCTGCCCTTTTTCAATAATCAGCACAGAAAGGCGGCTCCTTCCCGCGTACAGGCCCGCTGCCAGGCCCGCAGGCCCCGCGCCGAGGACGATCACATCATAAACCTTACTCATTTTGACGCATCTCCTTTACTATGAAACTTGCCTTGTCATGCCCGATAGGGCATGGGAAGGCTTCGTTGAATGTACTCAGCGGCACTTAGCGAGGTCTTTCCGAACTTAGTGACGCTGAGTTTCCCAATAGTAAATCCCCACATTTCACGCCATGGTACGTGGCATGGGGTTTACTATGAAACTTGCCTTGTCATGCCCGATAGGGCATGGGAAGGCTTCGTTGA
>CAZYVA010000029.1:0-19163 GCA_964650695.1 uncultured Dorea sp.
TTATAACACAAATACATCACAAAATCAAGTCCTTCTCGCAATTTTACAATGAAACTTAGCTCGTCGCACCCCGTAAGGGGTCCGAGGAGCTTCGTTGAATGTACTCAGCAGCACTTCGCGAGGTCTTTTCGAGCTTAGTGCCGCTGAGTCTCCGAATATTACAATGAAACTTAGCTCGTCGCACCCCGTAAGGGGTCCGAGGAGCTTCGTTGAATGTACTCAGCGGCACTTCGCGAGGTCTTTTCGAAACTTAGTGCCGCTGTTCCTTATTTCGTCTTCACTTTTTTCACAGCCGACCATGCGGAATAATATTTTACGCCCTTTCTTTTCACATAAGTACGGATCCGCACGTAATAACGTGTTTTCTTTTTCAGTTTCGAGACAGTTTTTGATGTCGTGGTGTTTTTCTTGATGGTCACCGTCTTTGCGCCGCTGAAATCCCTATTACGCGCATACTGGATCTGGTATCCGCTTGTATTTGACGTCTGTTTCTTCCATTTTGCCTTAAAGCCTTTTGATTTTTTAGAAAGGGACAGAAGCTTTGTCCCTTTGGGGACAACGGTATCCGTCCCGCTGACGCCGGACGGGCCGCCCACACTGGCAATCGTAAAGGAAACCCGTGCGGAAAAAGAATAATCCCCCATCCCGGTGAAAGAAATAAAAGCGGTCCCCACTTCTATATTATTGACGTAGGATAATGTATAATCCCGGTTTTCCACAAGCGCACTGGGAACACCATTTTCCGTTTGGTAAAGCGTAACCTTCGGAGTCACCGCCTGGCCAGTATAACCGTAGGTGCTCCCATCCGGGAACAAGACTTTCAACCCTATGATCTCATAATAGCAGACGAAAGAACCCGTGAAATTCCCCGTCCCTGATACCGTCGCTGCCGCCGTCCCTTTGCTGGTATTGTTTTGATAGGCAACCGTATAATCGGCGCTTTTTTTTAAGGAAACACCCCTATATGTCAGTATGACGTCAGGCTCAACCGCCATCCCTGAATAAAGATAATATTTTTTTATACCGTCTTCTACCGTACACGCGTTAATAGAAACCGGCCGGATCGTAAAGGAGATCTCCGCGGATCCTGTGTAACTGCCCGTCCCTCTCACTTTTACCGTTGCGGTCCCTGCATTTGTATTGTTACTATAATATACCGTGTAATCTGTATTTTCTGTCAGTGCATCCCCATTCAAAGAAACCGTGATTTCCGGCCGAATCGCTGTCCCGCAGTAATCATATTCATTTTTATTGTCCTTGAATGCCACAGTTGCGCCGCTTATCGATGTTTTACCAGCATCGACCTGAAAGTATTGCAATGCTTCTTGTGCGTTCACAAGCCCTGCGCTTCCGGTATTGGCTTCCCTGTCGGCATCCTGATCCGTTATCTCATCCGCCGTAGCTTTCAAGGCTTCTACTGCCTCATCCACTGTCAATGTCGGCATAGAAGCAAAAAGCAAGGCGCAGATCCCAGACACGACCGGAGCCGCCATGGAGGATCCGGACATACGTATATAGCTTGCCGAATGGCCATTCCACGTAGAGATCATTCCCTCTCCTGGCGCGCTGATATCCTTATACGGATTATAATCCGACCATGTGGAA
This sequence comes from uncultured Dorea sp., assembly GCA_964650695.1. GTDB lineage: Bacteria > Bacillota > Clostridia > Lachnospirales > Lachnospiraceae > CAZYVA01. The sequence continues at coordinate 1,606 of CAZYVA010000029.1, forward strand.
TCTTTCAGATCCTTTGTCAGCGAAGTGACCGAAAGGCATTCCTCAAAATCGGACGGATACATGACGTCTGTCCGTGGCGTTCCGTTTTCCCCATTTCCTCCTGCGCAGACAGAAAGAACCCCTAAGCTTCTCAAGGAAGCGATGGCCTGTTTCAAGGAAAGGTCTTCACTGCCTTCCTGAGAAGTAACCGGGTAATAGCCCAGGCTCATATTGATCACCTTAAGGTTCACGGCCGGATCCGCCGCCAAATCCTTACAGTAATCCAAAGCCCTGAGACAGTCATCCGTGCCTGCATGTTGATCATCATCAAATATTTTAACCGGGATGATGTTCGCATTGTAGGATGTCCCAGCAATGCCCTTCCCATTATTCGCCTCTGCAGCAATCAATCCGCACACATGCGTCCCGTGCCCGTCAGGATCGCCGGCCTCCGCCGAGGAAGCCGTCAACGCCACGATAGGATCTTCGGAAGCGTCGCAGGCATGATCCGCATCGATGTTCGCGGCCAGATCCTCATGATCCATCCGGCAGCCGGTATCGATCACAGCCACCGATACGTTTTGGTTGCACTTTGCAGATTCCCACGCGTCCGTCACGTGGGTCTTATCCAAATAATACGGATAGTCATTGCTGGTCGGATCTTGATAATAGCTATCATTGATGGAAGTGTCCGATACCTCCTCCATCAACTGATAGATAAAATTCGGCTGGGCGTAGCTGACGTTGGCGCTCTCCTGCGCTGTTTCTATCGCTTCTTCCACAGACATCGTTTCCGGGATCTCCGCGACAACAACCGTCCCCTGCCCTTCGTCTGCTTCCGCGACCGTCTCGCTGACCTCAATCTCGCTGGAAGCCAGTTCTTTTTCCGCCTGATCCTGTATAGTCTCTGACTTTTTCTCCGTCGTGTCCGCATCGTCATACACGACAAGGATCTCATCGGAGGCATAGGCGTCGCTTGTATCTTCCCCCGTCTCCTGTCCGCCCCCGGTCTCCTCCTGCGTGTCCTCCGCCTGCAGCGTCCGGGTTTCTTCTGCTTCCTCCGCCTCTTTTATAGCCGTCCCCGCAGGCGCCGCCTGCACATCAGCGGCAGGCAGGAGCGTCAAAGAGAGCGCAAGGATCATGGCGATAGCCTTGTTTGTCTGATTCCATATACGCATCCGTTTCAACACTTTTCACCTCCCTGATGCCCTGCTACTTCAATCTGACCGAATAGATCCCCGACCATGCGGAATAATATTTCTTCTTGCCCGATTTCTTATAAGTCCTGATGCGGATATAATACGTTTTCTTTTTTTTAAGCTTTGAGATCACTTTCGAAGTGGCCGTGTTTTTCTTGACCGTAACGGTCTTCGCGCTTTTGAAATCCGAAGTTCTGGCATACTGTATCTGATATCCCGTCGTACCCTTTTTTTGCTTTTTCCATTTTACTTTTATGCCCTTTTTCGCTTTCGCAAAAGATGAAATGGACGTGCCTTTCGGCAAAATCGAAAAGGAAGCGCTTAACGACCCGGTATAGCTTCCGATCCCGTCGATCCGCAGACTGCCGGTCCCTACGTTTTTATTATTATAATAGGTGACGACATAGTCCTCCCCATTTACCAGTGTCCTGGAACCATATACGGCAGAAATGGCGGGATACACTTTTTTCCCTGTATAAACCGCGTCGCCCACGGACACAGACGCCCCTGACAGCGACACCTGCCCGCCTACATACAAAAGCGCCCCCAGCGCATCCAGCTTCGGCAGTGAATACCCTCTGTAAGTCACTTTCGACCGGGAACCGCTCGTGACAGCCTGATACACCTGCGAAGCGCCCAGCCCTGGCTGATACGACCAAACAAGCGCGCATACCCCCGACACGATCGGCGCCGCCATCGAAGATCCGCTCTCGGACACATAGGATGTCGATGAAGAATTGTATGTAGAGTAAATATCATATCCCGGTGCGGACACATCCTTATATGCATTTAGATCCGTGTAGATTGTAAAACGATCCGTCCCCTGATCGACCCCGTGCCACGCGACGGAAAGGCACTCATCGTAATCCGCCGGGTAGCACGGCGCGGATATCCCTTCATTTCCGCCAGCACAGACACATAGAATATTGTACTGGTTTTTCAAAGTCCGGATTTCGCTGTGGAGGCATTGGTCGTCTGCGTATGACCCAAGGCTTAAATTGATAACATGGAGGTTGGTGACCTTTTTGTTATCGATCAAATTTTTGATATACTGAAAAGCCGTCTGCAAATACGCCGTTGAACTTTCCCCGTCGCTGTCAAACACATTGACCGGCAGGATCCTGGCATTATAGGACGACCCCGCAATGCCCACGCCGTTATCCGCCTGGGCCGCGGCAAGCCCGCATACATGCGTCCCATGCCCATCCGGGTCTGCCCGCGCCGCAGTGGTTTTGGTTAAAAGCTCTTCCTCTACCGCATCATATGCCACATCCAAAAGAATGTTGTTCTGCAGATCTTCATGGTCATACCTGCATCCCGTATCCAAAACCGCGATAATCTGCGCCCCATTGCTTTTCTTGACGTCCCAGGCCGCGCTCACATTCGCATTGTCCAGATAATAGGCTGCCCCGCTCCTGACCGCCGCATCGTTTGCCGTATACAAGGCATCCATCGATCCACCCGTTTCCACACCCCCGGAACCATCCTTGTTCTCCTCTTCACTGTCCGGAGTAAGGAAAACAGCATCCTCGCTATCCATCAGCGTATAGACATAATTTGGCTGTGCATATGCTACATTTTCCTCTTTCTGGGCTTCTGCGATTGCTTCCGTCACAGACATTCCGTCCGGGATCTCCGCCGTCACGGCTGTCCCCTGCGTCCCGTCCGCCTCCGAAATAGTATCCTCTACGAGAATCGCTTTCTCTTCCAGGTTCTCCTCAATCTCTTCCTGTATCCGCTCCGATTGCCCGGCAGACGCATCCGCGTCATCATAAACCACAATGATCTCGCCTGGAACGTACCCTTCCTCTTCCTGGATTGGATTGCCGGATGCGTCCTCTTCTTTTTCCTGCCCCTCCTGCCCAGGTTCCGCCGCTTCTGCCACGCCGCCCTGCCCGCTTGGCGCCGTAGACCGGCCGTCCCCGCCAGAAACTGCCAGCGCGCCAAAAGATGGCGTAACCGCCAATAACAACGCGGCAAAAAACGCGGCAGCGACACTGACAACTTTTTTCCACATGATTTCCATAATCTTCCTTTCCGGCAACTCCATTTTCCCCACACTAAAATTGTGGCCCCGAATCTTTGTGGTTCTACATTAATCCGGGAATATTAAAGGGCCATTAAGCATCGGCGCACCCCATGTCCCTTTTCCTAAAACGTCCTGCTGGCGGTATCTTTTTCTTTCCAGTCCCCAACCGCCTCCAGTATCTCCAGCGACCGGAACCGCGTCCCCACATATTCCTCCAGGTACAGCCCGACGACCTCCGCCAGCTCTTCCTGTACCTCTTCCTTTACAACAAAATTATATAGTTTCTCCACCGGGGAAAGCACAATATACCGCATGGCGTACAAGGTCGATGGCAAAAGCTTCCGCCCGTCCGGAACCTTACGCCCGCATTGCGCGCAGACCAGTCCCCCCCGCCGGACGCTGAACGCCATGTCCCGCTGTTCATCGCCACAGGCCACGCATCGGGACATCTGGGGACCCTCTCCATTGATCGTCACGATCTTCAGTTCATAAACCGAACGTATCAAAGGATTCGGGATATGGCTGTTCGACAATGCGCGCAAGGACTGGTATAACAGCTTTAAAAGCTGCGTCTCATCGTTGCCCTCCCTTGCATAGTACCCGGCAAAATCCAGAAAATAAAAACCATAATATGCCCCATCCACATCCGTCCGGAGCTCTTCAAAATAATTGGAAACGGACGCCGATGTCAAAGTATAAGACGTCCGTCCCTCGTACAGCGTAAACTGCCCAAAGGTAAATGGGCTGGTGACGCCCACAAGGGCGCTGTTTGGCTTCCTCGCGCTTCTCGCAAACGCGGAGATTTTCCCACGCTCCTTTGTAAGCAGCACGAGCCGCCTGTCATACTCGCCGATGGGTTCACAGCGCAGCACCATACCGGTCACGGTTATCGGGTTCACGATTCTTTTCTCCTTCCGCGCGTTCCATCACCTTTTTGCAGGTCTGCATTCCTTTGTAACACAGATAATCATCGATCCTGCCTGTCTTTTCAAATTGTTTCCAATACCGTTCTTCCACGATGCTTCATCCCTTCCGTTTTTCACAGTTTTCCTGTCCGATTTCTTAACCTTTAGCATCTCCCGTGGAAGGTTTTTTTTATTCGTCGTCCCGGTATCCAAAATTTTTCACCAGGTACGCGCTGTCGCGCCAATCTTTTTTTACTTTCACCCAAACCTTGAGATTTACTTGTGAATCCAGCATTTTTTCAATTTCATACCGCGCGGCGCTGCCGATTTTTTTCAACATATTCCCTTGTTTTCCAATAATTATCCCCTTGTGGGAATCTTTCTCGCAGATAATCGTCGCGTCAATATGCACGATGTTTCCTTTGCGCTTCATGCGCTCGATCTCCACCGCGATTCCATGCGGGACCTCATCCTGCAGGCAGTACAAGGCTTTTTCCCGGATCAGCTCTGCAGCGATCTGGCGCTGTGGCTGGTCCGTGACCGTATCTTCATCATAAAACTGTGGCCCACAGGGAAGGTATTGCATGATGACCTTCAGAAGTTCTTTCGTATTTTCCCCGCTTCTGGCGGACACCGGTACGATCGCGGCAAAATCGTAGATATCTTTGTAGGAAGCGATCGCCCTCAGGACGTCCTCGCGTTTCACGCTGTCGATTTTATTGATGACCAGGACAACCGGCGGTTTCACACGCTTTAATCGCTCCGCGATATGCCGGTCCCCGGCCCCGATGAATGCGGACGGCTCTACCAGCCACAGCGCCACGTCCACCTCATTCCATGTTCTTTCTGCCTCATGGACCATATACTGCCCCAGTTTATTCTTCGCCTTGTGGAGGCCCGGCGTATCGACAAAAACAATCTGCCCTTCTTCCGTGGTCAGGACGGCCCTTATCCGGTTCCTGGTCGTCTGCGGCTTTTTTGACGTGATGGCAATCTTCTGCCCGATCAGGCCATTCATCAATGTCGATTTCCCTACGTTGGGACGCCCGATCAGTGTCACAAAGCCGGATTTATAATTCTGGTCCATTTCCTTCCCCCTCGGCAAAGAACCCGGCGGTTTCCCCGAAAAGTTCTTTGTTTTCCTCAATGATTTCTTCGCCGCCCACAACGCAGAGCTGGCCTGCGTCCAGCACCGCTTCCGCCACCGCTGCCAGCGCACGGATATCCTCCTGCGTGGCGTCGAGGATCTGGTTGCGTTCCTTTACGATCATTTCCGCACTGACCTTATTCATATAGAGGTCCATTGATCGTTCCCCTTTCGCCGAAGGGGACAGCGGCATATCCATGTTACTCATGGTGCCGATAATATACTTCGTCATATCCCGCTCGCCCACGGAAAAGCCTTTCAGATAATCCACAACGCCATCGAACACTTTCAACGTCCGGACAAGGTTCGGATCCCGGTAGGTGACAAAATACCCTTCCCCGAACCGGTTGAATCCGCTCATGCAGCCATAAGCCCCGCCCTTCACGCGGATATTCTGCCAGAGATAATCATAATTCAAGATCACCCTCAATATCTGCAGCGCCCCCGTATAGGCGATACCCTTGTCGATAAAATTCCCGGCCTTTGCCACATACTGTACCTTGGAAGCGGTTTTAAACCCTTCGTTTTTTTTCTCACAGTGCAGCTCACAGGCCGGCGGGAGCGCTTTTTTTTGGGTCAGGGAATCCCGAAGCTTCGGAAGTTCTGCCTTTATGCCCGCAAGTCCCTCCCTGGACGCCGTATAGCTGACCATCATGTTGTCCGCCCGGAAAATCTGCTCTGCAAGGGAGGAAAGCTCCTGGAACAACTCCTCTTTTTTCTCTTCATAATGTTCCGTCAGGCCGCAGACAGCCCGGTAAAACCCGACCCCGTCCGTCAGATCCTTCAGCTTTGCGGACGGCGCGCAGTAAGACTGGGCCCGCAGGAGCGCTGTTGTATGCCCGGAGGACTGGAATTTCATCAGCAGCCTGGACTGCAGCATATCCAGGATCTCTTTGATCCGTTTCCCGTCATCCAGCTTCGAAGCGGTCAAAATCTCTCTCATCATGGAAAACATCACCGGAAGTTTCCTGTACAGCGCTTTCCCTCTGATCTCAAAAGTGGCTTTCATGGCCTTTTCCGAAAGACGGCCCACATCACAGTACAGCTCCAGCGTCGTCCCGATCCCTCCGGTATGCCGGTTGATTTCATTGGACAGCGTTCCATAATCATAATGCTCCGTATCGATGATCCCAAGCACCGACTGCAGGATGCCTACATATGGCAGGCGGTTTTCCTCCACGGAAGAAATGTCAAACATCACGTCCACGTAACCGATCCCATTCGTCTCGATCTCATGGAAAACGACCGGAATGCCGCCCAGGTCCAGCTCTTCGTTCTGGATGGGCAGGATGTCCCTCGATATATCGTCCCGTTCCAGCGTCGGGATCCGCGCAAGATCCTCCGCCCTATCCGGTTCCGACTGGTACGCTTCCAGCCTTGCGGTGTTTGCCACCAGTTCTTCCACCTCTTCTGCGGAGAGGCCCGCTTTATACCGGGAAAGCTTCCCCGCCAGCGCTTCGTCCATCCGCGCGGTACGCCCTTGCTCCGGCTCCACGATAACGACCGCCCCGTGCGTATTATCCAGCAAATATGACTGGATCAGCCTCTCATAATACCCCGTGTCCACCTGTTCCCGCAAAAAAGCGAAGGTGTCCAGCGCGTCAACATGCATAAACGGCTCCATCTCATCATACAGCCAACTGTCCAGCATCTCCAGGCCGTACACCAGCCCCTTGGGGCAACTGCCATAATCCGCCTCCCGGTAACGGAATTCCTGGTAATTGATGCCAGCCTCCAATGCTTTTTTATCCATGCCGTTTTTTACAAGCCCCGACAGCACTTCCTCGATCACCGCCAGAAATTCCTCTTTCTGCCAGGGGTCTGCATTCTTGGCGATCACAGAAAAAATGGGCTGGTAAATCCCATTGTCATAGGAACCTACGATATCTTTCCCAATTCCGGCGTCCGTCAGCGCTTTTTTCAAAGGCGCGCCCGGCGCGGACAGAAGCGCGTAGTCCAAGACTTCAAAGGCAAGGGAAAGTTCCTTTTCCAGGCTTGTCCCAATAACTTTACTCCACGAAAGGTATGTGTTCCCTTCCATTGGCTCCTCACTGGAAACCGAGTAAGGGATTGTGGTTTCTACGATCCGGGAAAACGGCTTCTGGAACACGATCCCGGAGTCGATCTGTTCCGCTTCGTATTTGCACAGGTAGGCTTCGTCCAGCCATTTTAATTTCTCCGCCATATCCATATCCCCATACAGATAAATATAGCTGTTGGATGGATGGTAATATTTTTTATGGAAATCCAGGAACTGACGGTAGGAAAGCTTTGGGATCTCTTCCGGATCCCCGCCGGACTCGTAGGCATAACAGGTGTCCGGAAATAAGGTATTTAACACGACCCGGTCCAGTACGCCCTCCGGAGAAGAAAACGCGCCTTTCATTTCATTATAGACAACCCCGTTATAGGAAAGTGTCCCGTCCGGCTCCTCCAGGTGGTAAGACCACCCTTCCTGGCGGAAAATCTCTTCATGCTGGTAAATGTTCGGGTACAGCACCGCGTCCATATACACATGCATCAGGTTCTGGAAATCCTTGCCGTTACAGCTTGCGACCGGATAAACCGTTTTGTCCGGATAGGTCATCGCATTTAAAAAAGTATTTAAAGACCCTTTCGCCAGTTCCACAAAAGGATCCTTGGCTGGAAAATCCCTGGAACCGCAGAGTACGGAATGCTCCAGGATATGCGGCGTCCCGGTGCTGTCGCGCGGCGGCGTGCGGAAAGCGATGCTGAATACTTTGTTTTCATCTTCGTTTTCGATGCAAAGTACCCTTGCCCCGCTCTTTTTATGCCTGAAAAGGCTGCCCTCGGACTGGATGCCTTTTAAGGTTTCATTTTTTAACAACTGATATGCTTCTAATTGTTTCACGTCCATAGTTTGCTTCATTCTCCTTCAGGTTTTCTACAGCATTCGTCCCGCCATCTTGTAGGAAGGGCAAAACCAGATATATATTATTTATTGTATCGCATTCCAGCCAGATTTACCATGGAAAATTTAAATATTCTGCCTGTGCCATTACCCGCCCATTGCTATACATGGTAACCTCCATTCCTGTGTCCGTTGCGATTCACGGCCAGGAAGCCGCTCATAGTAACAACCGCTTGACAAGGGCGGGCCTTATGGGATACATTAAAACAAATCCGATAGGATTGGAAACAAAGGAGATGGCAAAATGCCTGGGAAAATCAAAACCGTCCTGTGTTACGGCGATTCCAACACATATGGATATTGTCCGGCGGATGGAAACAGATACGCCAAAGAAGAACGCTGGACAGGGATCCTCCAAAAGAAACTCGGAAAAGGTTATCAGGTTGCGGAGGAAGGGTGCAACGGGCGGACGACCGTTTTTGAAGATCCGGCGGAGCCGTGGAAAACCGGAAAATTCTACTTAAAACCATGCCTGAATACCCACAAGCCGATAGATACGGTCATCCTCATGCTGGGAAGCAATGACCTGAAAAAAAATTATCAGGCGGGCGCTGCTCAAATTGCCGATGGCGCCGGGGCACTGGTCGATGAAATCCGCAGCTTCCTGAAAAAAAAGCAAGGGTTTGCCCCGCAAATCATCCTCGTTTCCCCACCGGAGGTTTCCAAGGCCATCCTGGATTCCCCGTTCCGGGATGCCTTCGATGAGACAGCAGTTGCACGCTCGAAAGCGTTCCCAAAAGAGTATCAGCGTGTGGCAAAAGAAAAAGATTGTATGTTTTTCAACGCGGCATTGTACGCGCCGCCTTCCGGGATAGACGGCCTGCACCTTTCCGTAGACGGGCATCGGAAACTGGCGGACGGGTTATATCAGCTTCTGATGCAGGCAGAGGAAAAAACACCCGCCCGGAAAAACTGCCAGGAAAGCCCGGAATAGCACCCAGGATGGCTTTCATTTATTGAAGACCTTTTTCATGGTTTCCTCCATCCTGCCCATATCCACCGGCTTTGAAATATGCGCATCCATCCCGGCATCCAGCGCCTTGGCTACATCATCGGCAAAAGCATTTGCCGTCATAGCGATGATCGGGATGGTCCTTGCCTGCGGATGTGTGCTGGAGCGGATGGCGCGCGTGGATTCATAGCCGTCCATGACCGGCATCTGGATATCCATGAAGATAGCGTCATATTCACCAGGCGCAGACGCTTCAAACATTTTCAGCGCCTCATAGCCGTCCGCCGCGATCGTGCAGTCGGACTCCATCATATCCAAAAGTTCCTTCAGGATTTCCGCATTCAGCTCGTTATCTTCCGCTGCCAGGAAATGCTTTCCTTTTAGGGCCGCGTCATGCTCCCCTACGTTCGCTTCCAGCTTTTCCTTTGCTTTCAGGCCACGGATAACTTCTTTAAAATTGCCAAGGAAAAAGGGCTTTGGCAGGAATGCGTCAATCCCCGCCGCGCGGCTTTCCTCCTCGATATCACTATAATCGTATGATGTCAGGATCATGATCGGCACATGCCGGGTTACGATCTCGCGGATGCGTCTGGCTGTCGCCAGCCCATCCATCACCGGCATCTTCCAGTCCAGCAGGATGATGTCATATTCCTGTTGTTCACGGCAGGCATGATCCACCATCTGGACGGCGGTGCTGCCGTCCAGGGCAAACTGCACCTCTACGCCGGTATTGGCCATCGCCGTTATCACACCCGTGCAAATATCCACCTCGTCATCTACGATCAAGGCATGACGGATGCCGTTTTCCTCCCAGAAGTCGGCATCTGGATTTTTTTCCGCGATCTGCAGTTCCAGGTCCAGCGTGAACACGCTCCCTTTCCCCAGGTCGCTTTTCACCGTGATGGTTCCCCCCATCAGATCCACCAGGTTTTTCGTGATGGCCATGCCAAGCCCGGTACCCTGTGTGCCATTGGAAATGACATTCTCCGCACGGCTGAATGGTTCAAAAATACGTTCCAGGTATCCGGGATCCATGCCAATCCCGTTATCCCGCACCTGGAAACGGAGATGGGCAAAGCCTTTGACATCATAAGGGATCTGGCTCACCGTCAGGTCTATGCTCCCCTTCTCCGGCGTGTATTTGACTGCATTGGAAAGAATATTGATCAGCACCTGGTTGATCCTGAGCTGGTCGCCCAGCACATGCTCATCCGTCACATTGCGGACATATATCTCAAAGTTCTGTTTTTTCGCTTTTGCCTGGGGGCGCATGATGGTCCCCATCTCTTCCACGATCTCCGCCAGGTCGATCTCCCCGATGTTCAAAGTCGCCTTCCCGCTCTCGATCTTGCTCATGTCCAGCACATCATTGATCAGTCCCAGCAGATGCTGGCTGGAAGCGGTAATCTTGCGGGTATGCTCCCGTACCTTGTCCGGGTTCTCCGCATCCCTCTGTAAAAGCGTGGACAAGCCGACGATGGCGTTCATAGGTGTACGGATGTCGTGGCTCATATTGGATAGGAACGCGCTCTTGGATTGGTTGGCTGCCTGGGCAATGTCCAGCGCTTCGGTAAGGGCGTACTCCCTTTTCCGGTCCTCGGTCCTGTCAGAGAAAACAATGATAAACCGTTCGTCCCCGTTGATCAAGGAATGGTAGATCCGTTCCTCGATCCAGCATTCTTTCCCGGAACCCACATGGATACGCTTCCCCTCATAGGCCATGGACTCGCCCAAGGGAATGTCACGCATCTCCTCTTCACTGACATTCCGTCCCCCATGGAGCCTGGCTTTGACCGCCGCCAAACCGCCAGCGGTTTCCTGCGGGGGGATCCCCGTCACCTGCTCCAGGTTGGGGCTTGCGTATTCCACAGACAACCCATTGCCGGAAAGCATGAGAAATGCCTCGTTCGTGCTGTTCGTCAAGATGCTGAAAAGCTGCTCCCTGTAGCGGACCTCAGATTCCTGTGCCCGGATATTCCTGCGGTACTGCCATACCATCACAAGGAACAGAAGGAAAATAACAAGCGCAACCGCTACGATAAATAAAAACATCTGGCTGGTCTGTAAAAGTTCCTCCGTCCTTGCCGTGATGGATGTGCTGGGAATGATGGATACTACATACCATCCATCTGTGTCCGTAACCGGCACAAACGTGAACACACACTCCTCATCATCAAACATAAGCTGCATGGCGCCCCGTTTCCCATTTTCCATCGCGCTCCGGAACACGGCTTCATCCTCCGCGGAGTTCCCTTCTTCGGAAACGACATCGAAAACATTGGAAAACGTGCGGTTGCTGTTTGGGTTGTCCGGACGCAGGACGATGTTGCCGTCACCGTCAATGATATAAGAAAAACCACTGTCGTCAAAAAACGACAGGGAAAACTCTTCCGCCACGCGGGACAAGAGATAGCTTTTACGTACAATGCCCTCCGCACCATCGGCAAATGTAAACCGCTCGAAATAACCGAACATCTGCTGCCCGGTGTACTCGCTCAGGTAAGGGGCAAGGATCCCCCTTTCCGGCAGTTCGAGATACGCTGCCGCATCCTCCTCGGACAGTTCCGTGCGCTCGGCGCTGTTGAAATACAGCATCTGGTTGGTGATGTCGATGACAACGAAAGTCGGATCGCCTTCTTCATACAGATCCAGCTTGTTTTCAATGGCTGCTTCATCGGAAGATTCATATTGGGCAAAATTGTTGGCCCGGCCTTCCAGCATAGCAAAGCCCTGGCGGATATATACCTCAAATGCGTGCGCCCCCTGCCCCGTGACCTCCAGCGCATCTGCTACAGACTGGGTCCAAAGGGACTGCCTCATGCTGCGGATATAATAATTGGCGCCCAGAAGCATCCCGCAGACAACGACAAGGATGGCTGCAGTTGCCGTTCCCCTAAGCCATTTTCTCTTTCCTTTCGGCAAAGCCATTGCGTTACCCTCCTATCTCTCCTGCCCCAAGGCATCCCGTAAGACCCGTTCCGCCTTCTGTGCGTCCGCCCCTTGAAGAAGCGCGTTGGTACATTCGACCAACGCTGTATCCAGAGGCAAAGTTACTCGATAATCCGAGCCAATCACGCAGTCTCCGTTGTCCAGGCACTTTACCGATGGCACAATGGTTTCGTCCGTCGGGACACGGTCATCCTTTAAAGGTGTATAGCTGCTCTGGCTATCGCAATAGTTCCACATTACATCCGGTTGAATCAAGTAGGCCAAAAAATCCATCGCCTCATCCAAATGTTCGCTCCCGGCATTGACCGCTATGCAGGTGGCGGCGTCAACCACCAGCGTACTGCCGTCCTCCAGTACAGGGAAAGGGTACACGCCATACTCAAACCCTGGATCCATTTCCATTACCCGCGGGGATGCCCAGGCCCCGGTGATCATAAAGGGCCTGTCCCCTTGGGCAAAAAGCGCCAAATCCCCTTGCGTCTGGGTCGTCTCCAAAGTCTCGGCACGGTCTATCCACCCCTTTGAAAGGATCTCGTCAACCATCTCAACGCCGGAGGCAAGCTGGCCAGCCAGATCCGCATCGCCGTTGTTGAAAGCAGAAATCCTGGCTTCCGGATCGTCCGACTGATAGACTTCATACATGCCCTTCGCAATAATCATACTTCTTAAGGAACTGTAATTGTTGGCAACGACAGGGACGCATCCTTTCGAGGCATAGAAATCGCACACAGCGGCAAACTCCTCCCAATTTGTGGGAATATCCTGGTTGTCCTCTTTCAGAAGGTCATAATTGACGTACAGCCCATAGGCGGAAATGCAGGTAGGTAAAAACCAGACGGATCCATCCTCATTCCGGAACTGCCCGGTCGCCAGATCCGCATAATTTTCCAGCCCCGGAACCTTCGAAAGGTCGGCCAAAAGCCCCTTTTCCCCATATTCCAGCACCCTATCATGGTCCACCATGATAATGTCATCCAACACCCCTGCCGAGGCGCGCTTCGCCAGTGCATCCCAGTACGCAACCCCCTTGATGCCCTCATAGGTAATGGTAATCCCAGGGTTCTCCTCCATGAAGCTATGCAGCGTATCCTCGATGGCCAACAGGTTCAGGGTATCCGCCTTAAAGCCAAACACGGTGAGCGTCATGTTCTCCTGCTCCTCTTCCGAATCATAAAGGAAAATCTGGCTGTCCTGCCTTTTCTGGGCGCAGCCCACCGCCAGAACCAGTACCAGCACACATGCAGCCAAGGCTGCAGCGGCACGACTTTTTTTCCTCATTCTTTTCCTCCTTCTCGCAAGTGGCTACCGGTATTTATTTTAATCCATGGCTGTCCGGTCTGTCAACTGCCTGGAAGCTGCTAATATGGCCACCCGGCTTCCGTCGATCTTACACAGCCCATGCAGCGGCAGCGTGAGGGAATCCCCTATATGCCCCGCCCGGACATGGGAAACCACCGGGACCGAAAGGCTGCCCAGCACATCCTGAACCGCTTCCTGCGCACTTCCCGGACGTCCCTTTTCGTCACATTGGTTAAGGGCGCCAACCATCACCCCGGCACAGGCGTCCAGCTTCCCCGCCATCTTTAACTGGCTCAGCATCCCGTGCAGCCGGTAAGGACGCTCGCCGATCTCCTCAAAAAATAATACTTTCCCTTCCGTCTCAATCTCATATGGGGTTCCCATCAGCCGGCAAATCAGCGTCAGGTTTCCTCCGGTCAGCGTCCCTTGGCATACACCCTCCCGGAATGCCTGGATCCGCTCCCCGTTCAGGTTCTGGATCTCTGTTTCTTTCCCGATATTGCTGATCTTTTGGAGCAGGTCTTCTTTCGCGGCGGGTGTCGTCGGCCTGGAAGGGCTGTAAAAAGACGGCCCATGGAACGTCACAAGCCCGGTATGTTTTTCCAGCGCCAAGTGGATCGCCGTAATATCGCTGTAACCGATAAACACCGGCCGGTTCTCACGGACCGCCTCATAGTCGATCCAATCCAAAAGGAGCATGCTGCCATAACCGCCCCAGACGCAGAAAATTCCTCTGTTCTCTTTTTGCCGCAGCACGGCATTCAGCTTCCGTGCCCTCTCTTTTGGCGTGCCTCTTTTAAACGCCATATCTTCTGAAAGGACAACCAGGAAACCCGCCGCTTCCAGTTCTTTCCGGATTGCGTCCACCGCCGGGGCGGTAAAGGCGTTCGCCGGGTCTATGATGCAGACCTGGTCTCCTTTTTTCAGGGACGGCGGGTATAGAGCGGCCTGTTCTTTCCATCCATATCCCATTCTCATCATCTTTCTAAAATATTCGCCCTATCCATATCCGAAAAGAAAGCCGCGCTCCCACACGGCTTTCTTTCCCTTCCTCTCGCACCAGCCGGAAAATCGTCCGCCAGCCAGCCTAAGAAGCTATCCCAGAGCGGCTCTTTGTCCGTTCCTTAACTTTCCCCGTAAAGAGCCACTAATTTCTTCAAATACGCATACCTTTCCTTTGCTTCTTCCTCATTCTGGGCAAACAGCCTTTCCGCTTTCTCCGGGTCTACCCTGCGCAAGGAGTTGTAACGGACCTCGCCGTCCAGGAACTCTTTGTAGTTCCCGGCAGGTTCTTTGCTGTCAAGCGTGAACTTCGCGCCCTCCGCCGCCGGATTGTAACGGAAGTTATTCCAGTATCCGCACTGGACCGCCAGTTTCTCCTCCGTCTGGGCTTTGCTCATGCCCTTCTTGATTCCATGGTTGATACATGGAGCATATGCAATAATGAGGGATGGTCCCGGATAAGCCTCCGCCTCCACAATCGCTTTCACGGTCTGGTTGTAATCCGCGCCCATCGCGACCTGGGCTACATAGACATAGCCATAACTCATCGCAATGCTTGCAAGGTCTTTCTTTTTGATTTCCTTCCCGCCTGCCGCAAACTGCGCCACCGCGCCAGTCTTGGTCGCTTTGGAGGACTGCCCGCCAGTGTTGGAGTAAACCTCTGTGTCAAATACGATGATATTGACATCCTCACCGCTTGCAAGGACATGGTCCAGGCCGCCAAACCCGATATCGTAAGCCCATCCGTCGCCGCCAAAGATCCACTGGGATTTTTTTGCAAGGAAATCTTTGTGCTTCACAATGTCCTTGCACGTTTCACACCCGCACCCTTGCAGGGCTGCAGCCAGCTTGTCCGATGCTTCCCCGTTCATAGTGCCGCATCCGAAAGAATCCAGGTACTCCTTGCAGGCCGCTTTGACCTCTTCGGAAGCGTCCCCGCTTGCCGCAACCGTCTCCACTTCCTCTTTCAGCCTCGCGCGGATGGCTTTCTGGGCAAGCAGCATGCCATATCCGTACTCTGCGTTATCCTCGAACAGGGAGTTGCCCCATGCCGGCCCCTTGCCTTCCGGCGTCACCGTGTACGGCGTGGACGGGGAGGAGTTGCCCCAGATCGAGGAACAGCCGGTCGCGTTTGCAATGTACATCCGTTCGCCAAACAGTTGCGTCACCAGCCTCGCGTAAGGCGTCTCGCCGCATCCCGCGCACGCGCCTGAGAATTCAAGGAGCGGCTGTTTGAACTGGCTTCCTTTCACGGTTGTCGGCTTGAATTTTTCCGACACTTCCGGCTTCTTTGGAAGCCCTACGGTATAATCATATATTTCCTGGGCGTCCCGGTGTTCCGCAAGAGGAGCCATCTTAAGCGCTGGCTCTTCCTTCGCTGCCATCGGGCAGACATTCGCGCAGGAACCGCATCCCGTACAGTCAAGTACGGAAACCGTCATGGCAAATTTCAGCCCCGGCATACCGGTCATATCTTTGACTTGCATATTCGCCGGCCCTTTTGCGGCTTCTTCTTCCGTCATCACCGCCGGGCGGATGACTGCGTGCGGACATACATACGCACACTGGTTGCACTGGATGCAGGTCTTCACATTCCATACCGGCACATTGACCGCGACCCCGCGCTTCTCATAAGCGGCAGCGCCGGATGGGGTCGTCCCGTCCACGTAATCCTTGAACGCGGATACCGGGAGCGTATTGCCTTCCTGGGCATTGACCTTGGTCTGGATATTTTTCACAAAATCCACAACATCTTTCCGTCCGCCCTTGACTTCCGGAGCAAAAAGCCCTTCATCCGGGCAGGATTTCCAGGAATCCGGAACCTGGACCTCTACGATCTGTTTCGCACCCTCGTCGATCGCCGCCCAGTTCTTCGCGACGACATCGTCGCCCTTGCGTCCGTAAGTAGCCTTTGCGGCATCCTTCATCAGCTTGATCGCGTCTGCTTCCGGTATAATGTTGGCAAGCTTGAAGAATGCGGACTGGAGGATGGTATTGATACGGGTTGGGCCCATGCCTGTCTCGATGCCGATCTTCACGCCGTCGATCGTGTAGAATTTGATATGATGTTCAGCGATATATGCTTTGACCTGCCCCGGAAGGTTTTCCTCAAGGCCCGCCATGTCCCATGGGCAGTTCAGGAGGAAAGTCCCGCCGTCCACCAGCTCCTGTACCATATTATACTTATTGACATAAGCCGGGTTGTGGCACGCCACAAAGTTGGCTTTATGGATTAAATAGGTGGACTTGATGGGTTTCTTGCCAAAACGCAGATGGGACATCGTGACGCCGCCGGACTTCTTGGAGTCATAATCGAAATAAGCCTGTGCGTACATATCGGTATTATCGCCAATGATCTTAATGGAGTTCTTGTTCGCGCCTACCGTGCCATCCGCGCCCAGTCCCCAGAACTTGCAGTTGATCGTTCCTTCCGGGGTCGTGACAAGCGAAGGGCCTGTCTCAAGGGAAAGATGTGTCACATCATCCACGATGCCGATCGTGAATTTTGCTTTGTCCTCATTTTTAAATACAGCTACGATCTGCGCAGGGGTCGTATCCTTGGACCCAAGGCCGTAACGGCCGCAGTTGACTGTCACATCGTTGAATTTCGTACCCTTCAGCGCGGATACGACGTCCAGGTACAACGGCTCCCCCTGTGCCCCTGGCTCCTTGGTCCGGTCAAGGACGTTGATCACCTTTACCGTGTCCGGGATTGCGTCCACAAGCGCTTTTGCACAGAACGGCCTGTAAAGACGGACCTTTACCACGCCCACTTTTTCACCCGCCGCCATCAGGTAATCGATCGTCTCCTCAATCGTATCGCAGACGGAACCCATCGCGATAATCACTTTCTCTGCATCCGCCGCTCCATAGTAATTGAAAAGCTTATAATCCTTGCCTGTCTTTTCATTGACCTTGTCCATATACTTCTGGACAATCGCCGGCATCGCGTCGTAGAACGGGTTGCAGCTTTCCCTTGCCTGGAAGAAGATATCCGGATTCTGTGCGGAACCTCTCTGGCACGGATGGTTCGGGTTCAACGCATGCGCGCGGAACTCGTCAATCGCATCCATGGGGGCCATCTCCTTCAGTTCATCGTAATCCCATGTCTCGATCTTCTGGATCTCGTGGGATGTCCGGAACCCATCAAAAAAATTGATGAAA